>NZ_JBIWDU010000001.1:0-458500 GCF_044762155.1 Neobacillus sp. NPDC097160
ACCCGTTCCCATACCGAACACGGAAGTTAAGCTTCTCAGCGCCGATGGTAGTTGGGACATGCGTCCCTGTGAGAGTAGGACGTTGCCAGGCTATAGCCCCTTTGGGGCTATTATTTTGCCGAAAATTCATTATGGCCCCTTGGTCAAGCGGTTAAGACACCGCCCTTTCACGGCGGTAACACGGGTTCGAATCCCGTAGGGGTCACCATTTTGGAGGATTAGCTCAGCTGGGAGAGCATCTGCCTTACAAGCAGAGGGTCGGCGGTTCGATCCCGTCATCCTCCACCATAATTTTTTATAATACTTTTTGCCGGGGTAGCTCAATTGGTAGAGCACGAACGAATAAGCTCCCTGAATAAACATCAGCATACTGACCGAGCTGCTGCTTGCATAAGCTTTCTGAGGTCAGGATGACGGTAACAAAGACAGCGTAAACGAACTTAATATTTTTCTAAATTATACGCCGGGGTAGCTCAATTGGTAGAGCAACTGACTTGTAATCAGTAGGTTGGGGGTTCAAGTCCTCTCGCCGGCACCTTTTCTTTATTTTAGTACGAGCCATTAGCTCAGTTGGTAGAGCAGATTGCGGGCTTCATTGAATAAGCACCCGCGGGCAATCTGCGAGAAAGAACGAAAGTTCTTTTGAGCATCTGACTTACCACAATAAAAGATTAGTGAATCATTATAGTACGAGCCATTAGCTCAGTTGGTAGAGCATCTGACTTTTAATCAGAGGGTCGAAGGTTCGAGTCCTTCATGGCTCACCATAATAAGTTCCATTCTCTTTTTTTGCTTGTTTTATGCGGAAGTAGTTCAGTGGTAGAACACCACCTTGCCAAGGTGGGGGTCGCGGGTTCGAATCCCGTCTTCCGCTCTCTTTCAAGCCGGGGTGGCGGAACTGGCAGACGCACAGGACTTAAAATCCTGCGGTAGGTGACTACCGTACCGGTTCGATTCCGGTCCTCGGCACCATTTATAGAATAATGCGCCCGTAGCTCAATTGGATAGAGCGTCTGACTACGGATCAGAAGGTTGTGGATTCGACTTCTTCCGGGCGCGCCATATAAACGGGAAGTAGCTCAGCTTGGTAGAGCACTTGGTTTGGGACCAAGGGGTCGCAGGTTCGAATCCTGTCTTCCCGACCAGGAAGTTTACATTCACATTATGGGGCCTTAGCTCAGCTGGGAGAGCGCCTGCTTTGCACGCAGGAGGTCAGCGGTTCGATCCCGCTAGGCTCCATTGTTTTTTAAAAAATGGCGGTGTAGCTCAGCTGGCTAGAGCGTACGGTTCATACCCGTAAGGTCGGGGGTTCGATCCCCTCCGCCGCTATCGCATTAATGGACCTTTAGCTCAGCTGGTTAGAGCAGACGGCTCATAACCGTCCGGTCGTAGGTTCGAGTCCTACAGGGTCCATTTATATCTCATTTGGAGGAATACCCAAGTCTGGCTGAAGGGATCGGTCTTGAAAACCGACAGGCGGGTCAAACCGCGCGGGGGTTCGAATCCCTCTTCCTCCTCCATATTATTTTTAAGCTTTATAATTTCTATTGTCGCGGGGTGGAGCAACGAGCGTTGCTTCAATGAATAATCTGCGAGTTGTATCAATCGAGCTGCTGCTTGCATATGCTTTCTGAGATTGATACAGTCCATGGGTACATTGAGCATGGACAAAATTTAATATTTATTATTGTCGCGGGGTGGAGCAGTCTGGTAGCTCGTCGGGCTCATAACCCGAAGGTCGCAGGTTCAAATCCTGTCCCCGCAATTTGGTCTGGTAGTTCAGTTGGTTAGAATGCCTGCCTGTCACGCAGGAGGTCGCGGGTTCGAGTCCCGTCCAGACCGCCATTTTTTATTCCGGTATATTAAATGCCGTTGATATAGATTTTTTCTATGGCTCAGTAGCTCAGTCGGTAGAGCAGATTGCTTACATCACCGAAATTGCTTCTGCGGCAATCTGCGAGAAAGAACGAAAGTTCTTTTGAGCAAAGGATGATCCTAATAAAAGTTTAGGAGACTATATTAAAACGGCTCAGTAGCTCAGTCGGTAGAGCAAAGGACTGAAAATCCTTGTGTCGGCGGTTCGATTCCGTCCTGAGCCATCATTTACCTAATATGCTTTTCTTTTTTTTTATATATGGAGGGGTAGCGAAGTGGCTAAACGCGGCGGACTGTAAATCCGCTCCCTCAGGGTTCGGCGGTTCGAATCCGTCCCCCTCCACCATCATGGCGGTTGTGGCGAAGTGGTTAACGCACCTGATTGTGGTTCAGGCATTCGTGGGTTCGATTCCCATCAGCCGCCCCATTTTTATTCATGTTGGGCTATAACCAAGCAGTAAATAAAGCATCGTGGTTTGATTGCAGTATGCTTTGGTTCACGTTCAGATTGCCCAGCCAAAGTTAGGCAGCATAGCCAAGTGGTAAGGCAGAGGTCTGCAAAACCTTTATCCCCGGTTCAAATCCGGGTGTTGCCTCCAAATTTCTAGCATGCGGGTGTAGTTTAGTGGTAAAACCTCAGCCTTCCAAGCTGATGTTGTGAGTTCGATTCTCATCACCCGCTCCAAAATGTGGGCCTATAGCTCAGCTGGTTAGAGCGCACGCCTGATAAGCGTGAGGTCGATGGTTCGAGTCCATTTAGGCCCACCATATTATTCCGCAGTAGCTCAGTGGTAGAGCTATCGGCTGTTAACCGATCGGTCGTAGGTTCGAGTCCTACCTGCGGAGTCATTATTTTTAAAAGTAGAAGTAGAGAGCAAAGGTTCTCTGCTTTTTTTGTGTTGGTGCCTGTCATCCATTCAAACGTCCAAGTAGAAGGGCCCTACTTCGATGAAATGAAGAGTTCGATTCTCTCCCCCAATCCAGATATCGAAAAGGTGCCGGAAACGGAAACTTGGAACCAAGGGGACGGTTCTGGTGGCTTTTTGAACAAGAAAAAGTGAATGAAAAGACCTTAAGAACCGTCCCCAGGAGTCATTTTTGTGCCCAATTATCGATTTATTTTACACCGCTGCATGGATCGACATAATATTACTGTTCTTCCTTATATTTATTTAAGCAATTTTTACAAATACAATGTTTTCTTCGACTTTCCATTGGCACTAATTCGAAAATACCATTGGGGAATTCCTCCATATCACACCAGCAGTTACCGTGTTCTCCAGGACCTGTCATGCAATTGTTTTCCTCTCCACATATAGGACAATATTTATTCGCCAATTCCAATCCTCCCTAATTTCCTCATAATATATATAAATGTAGATTTCCAGCTCTGTAACGCATCCTTTAAATTTTTGAGCTTGTCGTTCTATGTTGTCTTTGCCCAAACGATTGATTAAATGATTTTTACGGAATTAGGGACTAAAATTAATGGGAAGCTGATCATCGTAATCATGCATCCCTAGTATTTATTTCCTTTAGTTGTTAAGGGTGGAAATTCTGTACTTTCTTCTCTAATCAATAATGTCAATTTTTATCTGATATCCTACATATGTCATTAGGTATTTACCTAACTCTTTCCAGCTGTAATTGTCTTCTGCCATTTGAATTACTGGTAGTTTTCCATTAGTTTGTTCATCTGACATATTTTACCATTACATGTATATGTTACTTTGCTTGGCTGCGGTCCCACAATACTCAGCTCCTTTTTCACAATTTCTATTCTATTATTTTAACCTTATGATACATTTTTTTGAAGGGTGATTTCGACCAGGGGTGACCAAGGGGACGGTTCTGTTGGTTTTTTTACCAATGAAAAAATCCAACAGAACCGTCCCTGAGGGTGGTTTTCTTTTTCCTTCCTTTTGTAGCAAGGAAAGAAGGTGATAATCTGGAAATATATCTGTTTATGCCCAAAACATTCTTTTTTATAACTTTTAGGATTTTACTTGATTGTCGATTCCAGCTGGAATTGTTTTTCGACGAAGGATGAAGATGATGCTAACGATGATGATAAACGGTACTCCAACTAGCCATGCGACCCGGAAGTCTGATGAAAAGGCCATCGTAATCAGAATAGCGCTTAATAGAATGATTCCAATCCACTGTAATAGCGGGAATAATGGGGCTTTTACAGGCAGTGGCTCTGGATGTTGTAAATGAACACTATTTCTAAAGTTTAGATGGCTTACTAAAATAATAATCCATACGAGGATTCCCCCGAATAATGCTACCCCAAAAAGATAGTTAAAAGCCATTGGGCTAAAGTAAGAAACAAGACTGGCAACCAAGACACCACCGCTAGAAGCTAGGATGGCATTCACAGGAGTGCCGGTTTTGTTTAAATTCCCTAGAGATTTCGGTGCGTAGTTCCCTCTTGAAAGCGAGAAAAGCATTCTGGAAGTGAGATAAAGATTTGTGTTCATGCTTGATAAGGCCGCCGTTAGGACGACAAAGTTCATGATTCCTGCCGCATAACGAATTCCGGAATTTTCAAAGACCTTCACAAAAGGACTTTGTTCCACTACCGTTGCACCGGCATGTGCCCAAGGGACGATGGCCAGGATAATGGCTAATGACAGAATATAAAAAAGGAATAAACGAATAATCATGGTTTTCATTGCTTTTGGGACTGCTTTTTGTGGATTTTTAGACTCACCAGCGGTAACTGCAATGATTTCTACCCCGTAAAAGGAGAAAATGGCCATGAGTACACCCATCCAAACCCCTTTAAACCCATGTGGAAAGAAACCTTGATTATCGGTATAATGACCAAAACCAACGGATTCCGAGTGTCCAATCCCAAATACAACGGAAATTCCAAAAATGATAAAGAGGATAATGGCTACCACTTTAATCATAGCAAACCAATATTCTATTGATCCAAAATTTCCTACAGAACGACTGTTAACATACAGAATAATGGCACCAAACCCAAGTGTCCAAAGCCAAATAGGAATCGAGGGGAACCAATATTGCATGTATATTCCCACTGCGACCGCTTCGCTGCCTATGGCGATTACTTGGGCAGCCCAATACATATAACGAACTAAGAATCCAACCCAAGAATTTAGATACATTTCAGCATATGTGCCAAAGGAGCCGGCTGTCGGATGAACAACCGCCATTTCTGATAGACTAAACATCATGATTACAGCAATACATGCCGTAATCACATAACTGATTAGAACTCCTGGCCCAGCATAGCCAATAGCAATCCCGCTTCCCATGAATAATCCAGTTCCGATTGCCCCGCCAATGGCAATCATCGTGAGTTGACGGTCGGTAAGCGCCCGTTGCAGACCCTCTTCTTGCTTTACTAAATGATCCTTCATAAACTTGCCCCCTCTTTTTTATATCGCCCGATAACGGATATCGATGAATCGACGCTTTTTCCTGCAATGATAATGCTTAAAAAAGTAAGAACGGTATGATCTAATCCATCTGTTAAAAAGGTCAAAAGAAGTACACAGCCATTTACGGCCATCATGGTTTTTCCGATTGTTATGAAGGGAAAATGCTTTGTAATCACAACACTGGCAATATCGAGTCCGCCCGTTGTGGCACCGGCTTGGATGACAATCCCAATCCCAATCCCTGAAAGTAATCCCCCTAAAATACACCCAATAATAGGTGAAGGAAGGGTAGGTATTGTTGATAAAACGGCTAAAAAGAGAGAAAGTGCTCCCATTCCAATCAAACTAAAAAAGGCAAAGGAGGAACCGATGGAACGGTATCCGATTAAAAATAATGGAATGTTGAGTATAAAATAGACAAGTCCTAAGGGGGAATGCAGGAAGTTGGCCAAGATCACGGCAATTCCCCCCAATCCCGGTGCCGTTATGCCATTTGGTTTTTGAAAAACATAATAAGCAGCAGCTACAAGGAAAGTGCCTATAAAAATCGCTGCGATTTTTTTACTTTGTAATAAGAGCATGGGCAATCGCCTCAATGGTCCGGATAATTTCTTCTTCTGTGTTATAAAAATGCGGAGCGATTCTAAGTACATCATTACGGGCTGATACAATGATTCCTTGGGATTTCAAGTGACCTTCTAAATAGGCAGCATTTTTCACCCGAATAGCGGTAGTGCTTCCCTTTTGCGCAGTATCTAAAGGACTAGCGATTTCGAGTTGGTGTTTTTGAGCGGTTTCTAGACAGACCTTAGATAAATGCTGTAAATACGTTTCAATCCGTTCGACGCCAATGTCATTAAGGAGGGAAATGCTTGCATGGGCGGCATAAGCATTGATCATGGGCGGTGTTCCTGTATCAAACCTTCGCGCACCATCTGCATAGTCTAAAACTTGATTTGTAAAAGCAAATGGATTTTTCCGGCTAAACCATCCTGTTGTCAGTGGTTCTAATTGATTGGCCAGTTCTTTTTTTACATATATAAAGGCAATTCCGGGAACTCCAAGTAAAAACTTCTGGGCTCCTGCCACGAGCGCATCCACATTACTATCTTTGACATCGATCGAGACACTTCCGGCGGACTGGTAGGCATCGACAAATACGTAGGACCCTTTACTGCGAGCGAGGGAAGAAAGCGATTTCAAATTCTGCTTAAAGCCGTTATAATAGGACACATGTGGGATGGACGTAACAAGTGTTTGGCTGTCAATCGCTGTTTCGTAGGATTCAAATGAAATTGTTTGATCCTCTTCCACAGGGATAAAGGTTACTTGTGCGTTTCTCCTTTCGTGAGAAAGCCAAACATGTCCAATGCAAGGAAAATCAATATCTGTGGTGACGACTTTATTTCGCTCAGCTGTAAAGGAAAGGGCACCGGCAAAAGCAGAGGCTGCGTCAGACACACTAGATAAAACAGCAATCTCTTCGGGATCGGCATTAATTAATGCAGCAAACTCATTTTTAGCATCTTGAACCCGCTCCATCCAGCCCATCCAATCCATGCCATTTTCCGTCCAGCTTTCAAGATACTTATTTATGGCATCTTTCACTGGCAAGCTGATCGCACTTTGTGAACAACTGGATAAATGGATGGTATTTGCTAATGTTGGAAAAAGCTTTCGTTGTTCTTTAAAAGGATGATTCATTACTTTTCTTCCTTTCTATCAGTCTGGTTAAAGGAGGCGCGCACATGAATTTATGGGTTGAGAAAGGGATGTGGGAACCTGATATCTTTAAGCAAAAAGGGACGCTCAAGTCTTACCCAAAGGGTACCTGCCTATTTATGGAAGACCAGCCCTTATCGGATGTTTATTTCATTCTAGCAGGGCGTATAAGAGCCTACCTGCTGTCTCCTTCCGGCGAAGAACGGCATTTGTTTGTTGTCGGAGCGAAATCACTCATTGGTGAATGCAATGTTTGGACTACGAAAATATATCCGTATAGTGCTGCTGCATCAACGAATATAGAAGTTATTAGAATTCCCCGAGCTATATTCCAAGAAACAGTCAGGGCAAGTCCAAGCCTTTTTGAACATGCATTGCAATCCATGAGCCAAAAACAAAATGCCTTGCTGGTCCAAACCCAATTAATGAGCTTTTCCAAAATAGAGGAACGAGTTATGTTTGTGCTCGTGCAGCTGGCAGAAACATTTGGAGAAAGAACAGGAGATTGTGTTTTCATCACCATCCCATTTACCCATCTAGAACTTTCTCAGGTTGTCGGCTCCTCAAGAGTAAGCGTCTCTAACGTCATGCTTTCCCTGCAAGAAAAGGGAATTGTCAGTAAAGTAAATAAGCAATACCTCATTCATTCAATGGACGCTCTCAAACTTTTAACCTACGATAAGTTTAATGTTTAAAACAATTAAGTTCTGTAAAACGTTTTACAAAATGTTTGAATTCAGTGAATATTTTGCGCTTTGGAGCTGAAATGAGTAAAGTTTATGGAAGTGAATTCGGTATCGAGTTTAGAAAAACTTGGCAAAGGGATAAAAAGAAGCCAAAACAGTGAAATAAGCTGTTTTGGCTTTGTCATTTTTCTTATATTAAACTATTTAAAAAACCCAGCTGGCGGCAACTGATACGCTGCAACAATTGTCTTCGATTGTGTATAGTTATCCAATGCTTCCTTACTATATTCCCGGCCGACGCCACTGTTCTTAAAGCCGCCGAATGGTGCGCCGGACTGGAAGTTAAAGTACTGATTAATCCAAACACTTCCTGCCTGCAGTTTATTCGCAGTGTCTAAAGCATTTTCAAGATCGTTTGTCATAATACCTGCCGCGAGACCGTAGTCAACATCATTTGCCATCCTGATGACATCATCGATATCGCTCCATCGTGTAACCGTGGCGGCAGGTCCAAAAATTTCCTCTTGGGCAATTCTCATCTCACTCGTAGCTTCAATGATGGTTGGCTCAATAAAATAGCCATATTCGTTACCTGGAACCGTAACACGATTGCCACCATAGAGGATTTTAGCGCCTTCTTCTTTAGCGATCTCGAAATAGCCGAGTACACTCTTACCTTGTTTCTCATTAATCAGAGCACTTACTCTTGTGGATCGGTCCGTCGGGTCACCAATTTTTACTTCTTTTGCTCTGGCAATTAATTTTTCTACAAACTCGTCATAAATGTCCTCATGGATGAAGAGACGCGTTCCAAGAATACAGCTTTGTCCGTTAAAGAAGGTGTATCCGAGTGTTGCATTTTCCACTGCACGATCAATATCTACGTCTGGAAAAACAATGTGCGGGGCTTTCCCGCCAAGTTCCAGGGTGACTGGCAGGATTCTTTCTCCAGCTGTTTTACCAACTAAACGCCCAACATCAACACTTCCAGTGAAGGCGAGCTTGTGTACATCCGGATGATCGATCAGTGCTTGGCCTGCTTCCGTTCCGTAACCTGGAACAATATTCACGACACCTTTTGGCAGAACTTCTTGTAAAAGTTTAGCAAATTCCATCGTGGAAAGGCTCGCATCTTCTGCAGGTTTTAATACGACCGTGTTTCCTGCGGCAAGCGCCGGAGCCAGCTTAAAGGAAACCATTATCATCGGTACGTTCCAAGGAATAATTTGCGCACAAACGCCAAGAGCCTCTTTCTTAACAATTAAATGTCCGTTTTGAACAGGTCTCGAGGCGCCTTCATATGTTAAGATTGCAGAAGCGAAATAGCGAAATTGATAGATTGCTAGCTGGTAATCCAGGTCGAATTCATGAATCGGACGGCCCGTGTCCAGACATTCAATCATTTTAAGACGGTCTTGGTTTGCTTCTAGTACATCAGCAACTTTATGAAGTAAAGCGGATCGCTCTTCGATCAGCGTAGTAGACCATCCTTTAAATGCTTCGTTCGCAGCTGTTACTGCCCGGTCAATCTCTTCTTTTCCGCATCTGGCGATTTTTGACAGTAATTTTCCGTTTGCTGCGTTGATAGCATCAATATAACCATTGGACGGCTCTACGAATTCACCATTAATAAACGCGCCGTACGTTTCGTCAAGCTTAAGGTCTACCGTCACTTTTTCACTAGTTGTTTCCATTACAATACCCTCCAATTATTATGATATATCCTCAAAAAAATGAGTGACTTGACACTTGCAATCAAATTGTCGTTAAAGTGTATTACTCTTTTTCAACCAACGCGATAACTCGGACAGGGCTGCCACTGCCTTTTTCAATTTTTAATGGATTCACGATTAGAATCGCGCCTTTTGCTGGCAGTTGATCCACATTTGTCAATTGAGCGAGACCGTATTTATTTGCTTTGTGCATATAATAGTGATTAGGGAAGGGGGGATTAAATGCGCCAGCAATCCCTGCATCTGTCCCGACGGTTTCCACGCCAACCCCTAGAATATCCCGTTCCTCGGCAAGAAAGATCGAGGCTTCCTTCGTAATTCCAGGCGTATGCGGCAGACCATCTTCGCCAATGTTATAAAATTTTTCGTGATCGTCTACAAAATTAGCCCATCCCGTATGAATTAGTACCCATGAATGTTTAGGAATTTCTCCATGCTGTTCTTCAAAACGTTGAATATCAGCCACTGAAAGACAATAATCCGGATTTTCTGAGACTTCTTTCCTTATATCGATGACGCAGGCTTCGCCAATCATGTTATTTAACGGCATTGTATCTACGGAATCATGATCCCTGCCCGAAATCCAATGGACGGGGGCATCAAAATGTGTGCCGCAATGTTCCCCCGCAACAAAGTCATTCCAATAAAAATCAGGGCCTTTTTCATCAAAATTGGATAACGGTTTAAGCTTAAATCCCCCTGTATTCGCAAATGGTTCTGGCAGCTTCATGACAGGTGTTTTTTCATTCAAAATCTGGGATAGATCCACCACTTTGATTCGTTCACTAAGGAGCCCGTTTAGCACTTCACCTAAAATAGTTGTTTTTACACTCATATTGTTTCTACCTCCATTTTTACTTTTTCATCTTCACTTGAATAAACATGAGGTATATAAACATCTACTACAGTCGTGCGCCCTTCTTTCACAAGTTGCATGGCTTTTTTTAGGGCATCTTTTAGTTCGGAGCGTTCCTTCACAGTTATCGGATAGACATCGCCAGCGGCTTCGGCAATTTTTGCCAAATTGGCTGGCGGATCAAAATTCACAAAAAATTGGTCGGTTTCATTGGCTATACCATGTGGATGAACACCCAAGGTTGATTGTTTTGGGGCTTTCCAGCCACGGTTATTGTAGATGACCGTTAAAAACGGGGTGTTATATCTTTTTGCCATCCAATGGACAGTAGATGGAATACTGAATAAATAGGAACCGTCTCCCGTAAGACTAACAATGGTTTTATCAGGTTTGGCTAATTTCATTCCGATGGCTGCGCCGCCATTCCAACCTAAAGAACCAGCACCGCTTCCATAATATGAACCTGGTGTATTTACTTCAATATGATTAGAAATGACTCCATAATTTGTGATGCCCTCATTCAAAACAATCGTATCTTCATCGATTACTTCTCTTATACAAGCAGTAAGGAACTCGGGGGTAATGACATCACTTTCTACCTGCTCGATCCGGCGTTTTTCTTCCCATTGACCATTATGAATGTCAGAGAACTTCTTCCAGCGCTTAGCCACTATGTCTTCGTCTACATCGCTGCTATTTTCTAAAGATTGGTTTATTTGCTGAAGAGCCACATTTGAATCTGCTTTAAAGAACCGCTTGGAAGGGATATACCACAATGGCATTTGTTCTTTCAACGGATCCACGTCGATATAATATACTGTTGCCTTTTCAGACGGTTTATTTTTCATTGGGATCCAGGGGACATCACTATCTACTACAAGGACAAAATCTGATTCAGCGAGTAATTCGTTTTGATTCTCCGTATTCCAATAGGAACCGCAATGCATTGGGTGGTCAGCTGGAAAATTCATTTGATGTGGTATCGATTCAATGACAGGAATGGCTAAACGCTCGCTTAAACGGACAAGCTGGCTGACCGCTTCCGGGTTTCTACCTAGATAGGATGTGACAATAAGTGGATTTTTGGCTGCGATTAAATCATTCGTTAATTCTGTCACTTGTTGGGGAGGAATAGCACTTGGTGAGATCGGTTCCCAAAGTTCTTTATTAATCGTGACAGGTTCAGCCTTTGCTTCCATAGCCTCCCGTGGACCCATTAGATAAACCGGCCCCATTGGGTCGCTTTTGGCAATTTGCAGGGCACGATGGACAAGCTGCTTCACATTGGCACCTGTGCGGATTTCATTATCATATTTTGTATATCCGCGCACAATGCCGCGTTGATCAAAGACATCCTGAATCCAGTGGATGAATTCATTCCTGCTCCCAGTTAACTCGTTTTCTTGTGTGTATGGTGAAGCACCGGCAAAAATTAATACGGGAACCCTGCTTTTGGCTGCGTTATGGATCGCCCCTCCAAGGTTTTGCGTTCCACACTCTACATGAACCATAACTGCTTGAGGTTTACCCGTCGCCTGGGCATAACCATGTGCGGCACTTAAAGCGACAAATTCGTGAGGGCAGGTGATGACGGTTGGCAATTTCGTATTTTCTTTTTTCGCCGCTGCTAAACTCTCAATGATTGCTGGGTGATCACTTCCTAAATTGGCAAAAATATAGGAAACACCCGCTTCTTGTAATGCTTCTAAAAATGCAGTACTCGTTGTATACAATACAAGTCCTCCTTTTTATGGAAATGTGTATATGATTATTTTATAACTGCAATCCGTCTTCCGTTGTTAACGAGTTAACATACCTGTCTTTATTTGTTAACGTTTACAAAAATATGTTACTATTAGAAAAAATAACTTCCCTATATTTTCATAGAGAGAGGAGAAGGAAACTTGATGGACAATAAACGATTCAGCTGGGAAAGTTATGGACAACTTCTTCACCTTCCAAGCAATTCACTATTATTTAGACAGGGTGATCTTGGTACAGGATTCTATTACTTAAAAGAGGGAGAAATCAAAATCAGCATCGTTAGTGACAATGGGGACGAACGGCTCATCGATTATTGCTATCCTGGAGAGCTAATAGGTGAACATGGTATCCATGAATCTTCTTATCTCACTACAGCAGAAACAACAATAGATTCTCGTTTATATTATTTCTCCCTAAAAAGCTTTTCAGATTTATGTACAAACGTTCCGGAAGCAGCTGAGGATATCAGTCTATCTCTTACTTCAAAAGTTCGAATGTTAATGGACATAAAATCCATTTTAAATGCCCCTGTTGAAGTTCAACTAGCACATTTGTTTAATCGGTTCTATGAAAAAACAGGAAAAAGTGAAATTCCCTTAAGCCAAACCACTATATCTAATTTTGTTGGTATGTCACGTGTGACGGTATGGAAAAAATTAAAAGAGTGGAGAAGGGAAAATATCATCACAATCAGTGATCGAATCATTTACTTACATGATATAGAAAAAATTAGACACAAGTTAAAACTATTTATTTAAACCTTTTTTTTAAGAAATATCTGCTATTTCCTTTAGACCTTGGGGATTGAGGACGGTTATATTCTTATTTTCTACTAAAATGTATTGATTCTCCCACTTTTTGAAGAGTTTGTATATGGTAATCCTTGTTAACCCAGTGTATTTAGAAAGATCTTGTTGTGTCAACGGAATCCTGTTGTTGTTATATTGCTTCCTAATTTTTAAAATGCAGCGAGCCAAAAGCTGCTCGGCAGGCAGAGAATGAATTAGAATATTGTTTAATAGGAGCCCTATTTTTTTTCCGAGAGAATGATAAAATAATAATCTTAGTTCATGATCATCCTTCATCAAACCCTTAATTGTACTGTATGGAAGGAAATACACCACAGAATCCTCAAAAGCCCGTGCTGTTGAAAAATAGGGCTGTCTATCAACCGTTTGCTCACCAAACACCTGGCCTTCCGTTATAATATCTATGATTTGATCCTTTCCAGCAAACGCGCTGGTATATATTTTAACGACTCCCTTTTGCAAAAAGTAAAATCCTTCTTCTCCACATGAGTCTTCTTTGAAAATGATTGAATTTCTTTTAAAAAACATTCTTTGTCCATATTTAAGATAATGTGTCCAATTTTTTTGTTTAGGTTTAAGGATCAACATAGTATCTCCACCTTTCGTTAACCGGCACGGAATCAATCAATCTGACTGTCTATAATAAATTGAAATAAAATGAAAAGGGCTAAGTCCTATAAATATGAATATACTTATAGTTCAGCCCTATCAAACTTTTAAATTTCTCCGTTTCTATTTTTCGGTATAAATAAAATCGATAACGCAGCCATGATACCCGCAAAAGCAAAGACATAAAAGTTCGTCGAGAGTTTAAAATTCCAGGACATAAATAATCCAACCAGAATGGGTGCTAAAATAGCTCCAATCCTGCCAAACCCAAGTGCCCATCCTAAAGCTGTACCCCGGTTTCCCGCGTCAAAGTATTTTGAAATATACGCATTTAGGATTAACGTGGTACCAATCGTCCCAAAACCTGCGAATCCAACAAGGCAATAAACGATAATCATCGATGACTTTATGCTTAATAATGAAATGGAAATACCCGCAAGTAAATAGGAAATACTGATGACTTTTTTTGAACCCCAGCGATCTGCTGCAACACCAGCTAAAAGGGATCCCGCAACGGCTGAAAGATTGAGCATTAACAAAAGTCCGAGACTTGAACCAAGTGGATACCCGGCTTCCCTCATCATTTTAGGCAGCCATGTTGTCAATCCATAAATCATAAACAAGCCCAAAAAGAAGGTAACCCAGAAAAACATGGTTGCCCGAATATTCTGTCTCGAAAAAAGTGTTGCAACCCTATTCGTTTTTCTTTTCGTTTCCTGCTTTTTATTCAATTGACTTTCCTTTATCGATTCAATGGAGATCTTATAGCGGTTCGCAAGACGCGTTGCCTCTGCGTGTCTGCCTTTCGCTACAAGAAAATCAATGGATTCAGGCAAAAATTTAATCATGAAAGGAACAGCAAGAATCGGTGCTGCACCAACAAAAAACATTAATCGCCAGCCATATTCGCCAAGGAAAAACATGGAGACTAAGGCTGAGAAAACACCGCCAAATGCGTATCCTGTATACATCATCGCATACATCAGGGACCTGCGTTTAAGAGGGGAATATTCAATGGTTAAGGCAGATGCTGTTGGAATGATCCCACCGCATCCAATCCCTCCAATAAAACGGAATAATCCGAATAGTTCAGGAGAGGGTGCCATTGCCGCGAAAACCATCATGACAGAAAATAGCGATAGACAAATGATCATAATCTTTTTCCGCCCCAAAATGTCAGTAATAGTCCCTACAGACACCGCCCCTATTAACATTCCAATGAGGGCATAGCTTCCGATAGAACCTGCCGCTGCCGGAGATAAGGACCATGCTGGGTCGTCCATTAATGTTGGAAGGACAGCACCATAGATTGCCAAGTCATAACCTTCTGCAAACATGCCAAACCAACAGATCATTACCACAAGGAAAGTAATGCCGGGAATTGCTTTATTTTCATTAGTAAGTCCATTTTGAAAACCTGTAGGGCTTTTCGAATATCCATCTTTAGCATGTGAAGTTTGGCTCATAAAAACATCTCCTTTGATCATAAACTTTTTCTTATCGTTAAGTTTTTCGTAATCTTGACCCAGATGTCGAATTTGTGAATCCGCTTACATTTATCGCTGTGAACTTAGCTCTTGATATCCTCCTTCCATAAAAAAGAAATCGTATTGTAATATCACAGAAGATTGGAATTATTCTTTCATTATAATTCCAAATTAGTAGTATAACTGTTAACGGGTTAACATGTTTTCCGTATTGTTATCTGAACCATGGGGACGGTTCTGGTGGTTTTTTTAACAATGAAAAAAGCCATGAGAACCGTCCCCATGGCACCTTGGCAACTACCTGTGGCAACTTTTTTTCAAAATTCTCCCGTTTAAAGCTAATTTTTATGCATCGATGAGACGAATCAATCGCATCATGATTGAGGAAGCAAAAAAAATCGAAACATTAATCAAGGATAAAGGGTATAGTGTCGATTACGTTGGCATGAACCGAGGGCTCGATGAAATATTTGTCATCCTTCCCGATACAGAAAAACGTGTTGATGAAGTTCGAACTATCATTCAAGCCTATCAAAAAGGAAAGTATAATGAATTTTCTTTGGATATTCGAACTGTGAACCTCATTAATTTGGATCAGGAAACAAAACTCAAAAAAGATCTTTATGTGATTTTCGAAGGGTTAGTGGCTAAGAAAGAGGCGTACAAAGTCAATTCTTTCACCTACTCTACAACTGATCAGCTTGTGATTACCATCGGAACATCCCTAGAGAAAAAGGATCAGAAGATAGAAGAGCAAATTCGCAAGGAAGTATCAGCGCAACTAGACAAAGATTATAAACAACCATACACCATTAACATGGTTGGATTAGAGGAACTGAAAGCAATAGGGGAATAAGGGGGAGACCAAAGGGACGGTTCTGCTTGCCTTTTTCACAACCAAAAAGACAATGAGAACCGTCCCCGTGGAACTCTCATATAATACCAATTATCGCTCTAAAACAAAGCAAAAAGAGTAAATAAGCTGTGACGCTGAAAACAAAAATTAAAACGATTGGCAGGAAATAGGTGATGGCTGCCATAACACATATAATCAGAATTACCAAAAAAGTCGATGGTAAGCAGGTTAAGGACAGGAGGAAGGAATTCTTCCATAATGTTGGTATCGAGAGATTATAATGAACCATTAATGTGACCATGTAAATGGACATAAGGAAAAGCAAAATACCTATGGATATTAAAATAGATAAAATAACCGTTCGAAACACACTGTTAAAATTGTCCAAAATACTAAGATTGGCAAATGCAATACCTAAGTAGAATAACCAAGCAAGCTCAAGAACCATGCTTTGCTTAAAATTTTCTTTAAATTTTTGAAAGAAAATTCGAAAAATTCTCGTTTCCTTTTTAGTCACCCATTCTCTAAAAACTCCGAACATAGCTGCTGTTGAAGGGAAAATAGTGAAGATTGGCAAACATGCTATAATCCAAAGTAGATTTAAAAAAAAGAGATTCGATATACGTTCAGTTATGGAAAAAAACTTCACGTATTGCACCTTCATAAATATCCTCACTTTCCCTAAAACCATTTAATTAGTTTGATAATATCGTTCAGTCACAAATTTTGCAAAATCCCCTCGAACAATTGTGGATGAATATTCGATTGGGACCATTTCAGTTGAATAAGTAAGGGACTCTGATTGGAAAGATGGGGTGTTCTCGGGAATCCCTAATAATTTACTAATCGGCAGTGTTGGGATTACAGGCTCGATCGATTCAATAGATTTTAAGAGCTTCAAACCATATTTCGTTTTGAGCAATTCAAATAAAGAGCCTGAACAATCATCATGAATTAAGTTAGGTGCTACTTTCCAAGGTACATAGGATGTGGAATGCTGATAAGGTTTTTGCCCGGCAAACCGCAAACGAACAAGCCTAAAGACAGGGTCGTTCGGTTGTATATCTAACGAATTTGCAAGAAATAAAGTCGCAGGTATTGTTTCGATACTTAACACTTCGGAATGAGCCTGCAGTCCTATACTCTTCATTTGCTCTGAAAAACTTTTAATCGTTAGAGTAAGAGTTTCTTGAATTTTTGGTTGTGCAACGAAGGTTCCTTTTCCTTGTAATTTGTAGATTCGTCCTTCTTGTTCAAGTTGTTGAAGTGCTAAACGAATGGTAGTCCGGCTAACCTCAAATTCCGAACAAAGAGCAGTCTCACTCGGCAGTTTCCCCCCAACTTGATAATATCCTTGATCGATCCGCTCAAGAATTTTTTCTTTAATAGAATAATACAATGCAGTTCCAGTTTTGTTTTTCATATATTTCACTCGTCCTTAAAATTAATCTCTATTGTAATCATGTTATAACAAGTTGATGAAAAAAGAAAGTTTAGATTTTTTTGATACATTTAATTAAGTGTCGGGAAACGTTGTCCTATAAGGGGTAAATTATATATTTATGATAAATTTAGAATATTAGTAAAATTAATGTTGACGTTCCTTTGTCTATGTACTAACATTGGATGTAGTAACAACATAACAAGTACTCCTTTGTTTTACCTCGAGAAAATTGCAGCTTAATAAATATTTTTGAATTTGAAACCGCTTTCCCTCTAAAAGTAATAAATATGAATATCTCCCTAAAATTTTGGACACACGATAAAACCATGTTCGTGTGTTCAGTTGTAATAACAACATAATGAGTTTAACGCGACGAAAGGAGAGACACATGGAAAAATACGATGTAATCGTTCAAGGCGTAGTGTCCACCGATGTGATATTTTCATCCATACCAAAAATGCCGAATCCAGGAGAGGAAGTTTATTGCGGTGCTTTTGAGTTCACATGCGGTGCTGCTTATACTACTGCCGTTGCTTTTGCAAGATTAGGCCTGAAAGTGGCGGTTATTTCCCCTATTGGGAGTGACGTGTTAAGTCAGTTTGTGCTAAAGAGCCTTGAATCTGAGGGTGTATCTACCAAACTTATGAAAAAATTAAATCAACCTCTCCGAACGCTGTCTGTTGCCATCAACTATGGTGGTGATCGTTCCTTTCTTTCTTATCAAGATGATGCGAAGGATTTCAATTTCGAAGACTATACGAACTCTATTATTGAGAAGGTCGATGCGTCCATCCTCCACTTGGGAGCTGGGCCACAGTCATTATCAACCATTCAATTAGCTAAAGAAAAAGGGATGAAAATATCGCTTGACATCGGATGGGATGAGCACTGGTTAAAGGATTCTAAATTAATAGAAATGATAAAGCTCAGTGACTTTTTTACACCCAATTTAAAAGAAGCTTGTTATATGACCAGCAATACTTCTGCGGAAGATGCACTAAATACCTTACAAAAGTGGTGTGAAGACACTTTGATCATCATCAAACTTGGGCCAAAAGGAGCTTTGGTGAGTATAAAAGGGGAAGAGGTTGTCGTACCTGGATACAAGAAAAATCCAATTGATACAACTGGAGCAGGCGATGTGTTTGCGGCAGGTGTATTAACCGGTCTTTTAAAAGGATTTGAAATAGAGAAAGCAGTTCGATTAGGGAATTTTTGTGGTGCTTGCTCCGTTGAAGGATTAGGAGGGGCAACTAAGAGTCCTTATTGGAACCAGGTAGAAGAAAAGTTTTTAAATACCAACAAACAAGACGAAACGGAGGAACTAGTATGAAGTTAACTGTTCTTGGAGGAGCTGGTATGCGAACTCCTCAATTAATCCAGGGGTTATTTAAACATCCTGACCTCCATTTAAGCGAAGTGACACTATTTGATAATGATGAGAATCGACTTTTGGTGATGGGGGAACTTTCAAAATACCTTGTCAAACTGCACCAAGCATCGTTTAAACTGACTTTTACTTCTGACATTAGAGAGGCTGTCAGAGGTGCTGAGTTTATCTATTCTGCTATTCGAGTAGGTCAAGAAGAATCCCGTGTCCTTGATGAACGCGTTTCTCTAAAACATGGAGTAATCGGTCAAGAAACAACTGGACCTGGCGGATTTGCCATGGCATTACGTACCATTCCAGTGATGATCGAGTATAGCAAAATCATTCATGAAGTTGCTCCGCAAGCATGGCTCTTGAATTTCACGAATCCGTCAGGGCTCCTTGCACAAGCTCTCAATACATATGGTCATCATGATAAAGTCATTGGTATTTGCGATGCACATGCGGGCATTAAAAATGCATTAGGGAAGTTTCTTGGTGTTCCTCATACAAGACTACAGGCTACATACTTTGGACTAAATCATTTAGGCTGGGTGCCTTCGGTGATTGTTAATGGTGAAAATAAACTTCCTGAAATTCTAGAAAACTATGAGTCTCTTTCACGTTCTTCTCATATCTTTAGCTTTTTTGATCCAGAACTAATCCGAAACATCGGGATGCTCCCTAATGAATATCTCTACTATTTTTATTATACAGATCAGGCTGTAAAAAATATTAACGAGTCAAATGAAACCCGCGGGGAACAAATTGTTAAACTAGGAAGACCTCTTTTAGATCGGTTGTATGAGCATGTGAAAGCAGGAAACATTGAACTGGCTTGGGCGGACTATAAGCAAACAATGGAAGAGAGAAATAACACATATATGTCACGTGAAACTTCTGGCAATGTTCATAATGTGTACGAGAAAGAAGAAAAAATTGAAATCACCTATGAAGAGGAAGGTTACGAAGGTCTCGCTTTAAATATTATCAAAAGCATTAAATACAACAAGCAGCAAGTATTGACATTGAACATACCAAATAACGGTACAATTGCTGGGCTTCATCATGATGATGTGGTGGAGGTTCCTTGTTTAGTGAACGAAAATGGTTATTTTCCATTAGCTGTTGGTGAAATTCCAGATGTTGCGATGTCATTAATGAAGCCTGTGAAAACATATGAAAGGTTAACGGTAGAGGCAGCAATTACCGGTGATTATGACACAGCATTAAAAGCATTAACGGTACATCCTCTAGTTCCATCTTATACCGTAGCAAAAGCAATATTGGATGAGTATTTAGAGGTCCACCAATCCTATCTCCCGCAATTTAATAGTGAACAACAGGAATTACCCAATTAAAAAGCTTCCCATCATTTAAGGAGGGATGCCGCTACTACATGGAAAAGGGTAGTACGATGGTTTGTATGTCACGTTAATTTGTTTAAAAAATATAAAATTATCAAAGGGGAGAAAAATGTGAAAAAATCAGTAAAAAGGTTTGGAATACTACTATTAGGTCTTATGCTAATCGTCATGTCAGCGTGCTCCAAGACAAGTTCACAATCCGAAACAGCCAACGGTGAAATTGTAATTAAGTTTCCTCATTATTATGTAGGAACAGATCCAAACGCCCAATGGTTTAAAAAGGTAGTAGATAAATTTAATACCAATCATAAAGGTAAAATTAAGGTTGTTACAGAAGAAATCGCAGGGGAGCAAAACTATGTAGACAAAATGAAGCTGCTTCTGCAGTCAGGTGATTTGCCTGATATTGGGATGTCGCCACTAGGACTACTGGATCTTGCCTACAAAGCAGGGAAAGCGGTTGACTTAACACCATACTTAGATGATGATGGGGAATTTAAAAGTCAGTTCGATCCCAAGTCTTTGGAAGTGAATACCTTCGATGGAAAAGTATATGGTTTTCCTACCTTTAGAGGAATGATGCAATACTACTATAATAAAGAACTATTTGAAAAAGCAGGCATTAAACAGCCAGCTCAAACATGGGATGAATTGTTCAGTCAATTTGACACATTAAAAGCAGCAGGAATCACGCCAGTATCAATGGATACAGCAGAGACAGGCTGGCTTACCTCTCTTTGGTTCAATGCCATGATCGGAAGTCACAGTCCAGAGGGATTGGAATTTATGAACACCTATTTTCCAAAAGACTTTAATAAACCATACATTGTTGATTCTCTAGAAAAAATTCAAACAATGTTTAAAAAATATACGACTAAAGATGCGGTCGGAGCCAAATATGATACTGCTGCTATGCACTTTTTAAATGGTGAGACAGCCATGATTGCAAACGGTCCATGGATGATAGGGGATTTTAGTGATACGAAAAAAGCAAAGAAAGGTTTGGATAAGCAAATTGGTGTTGCACTATTCCCTGAAAACACCTTATTTAACTCACCTGAAAAAGGATATTTTGTTTTATCGAAAGATAAGAAACATGCAGATGCTGCTGTAGAATTCTTGAAATTTCTTGTGAGTCCAGAGCATCAAAAGGAATTGTTAGTGCTGAAAGGAGAGCTTCCTGATTCTCCTAAAGTAGAAATCACGGACGATGTAAAACAAAAGTTTCCGATTTTAGCAGATTTCTTAAGTCAATCTGCAAATGCGAAAAATGAAATCTTGTATTACCAAAAGACATGGCATAACAACGTACAAAACGAAGTAAGTAACATCTATCCAGCCTTGGCAAATGGCCAACTTACGCCAAAAGAAGCTGCTCAAAAGTTAACAGAAGCAGCGCAAAAAAATTAATACACTAAATAGGCTTTTTCATGAATCGAAGGACGATTACGTCCTTCGATTCCACTTACATGATTACTAGGAGGTGCAGCATGAAACACAATCGAATTTGGTATGCTATTTTTCTAACACCCGCTGTTATCATCTTTCTTCTTGTGTTTGGATATCCGGTTATCAATGTGATCTTCACATCTTTTTTCGATTATAAAATAAATCAACCGATGAAATTTATCGGTTTTGATAACTACATAAGATTATTTTCAGATCAAGCTTTTCTGGTTGCGTTAAAAAACACGATTATCTGGGTAGTGCTGCAAGGTTCATTCCATGTGGCATTAGGTGTGTTGATTGCATTGGTTCTTTCACATAAACCATTTGGCTGGAAGTTCGTACGAACATCCTACATGATTCCAATCATCATATCCTCAGCCGCGAGAGCCATGTTGTTACTATATGTATTTAATCCTCAAATGGGTATGATCAATTCCATCTTAAAAATGATTGGTTTCGATGATTTTTCACTTAATTGGTATTTCGACCCTTTAACATCGTTTTGGACTGTAACAAGCGGCTGGTTATTCTTTTCAGCACTAATCACCATTATTGTTATGGCTGAGATTGCAACGATTCCCCAATCGCTTTATGAAGCAGCCAAAATTGACGGGGCAACAAAGTTTCAAACGGATCTGTTCGTTGTCTTGCCTTTATTACGAAATGTAATTGGAATCAGTGTTATTTTGGCGACAACAAGTATGTTAAAAGAATTCGAACTGATTTTTTTAACGACAAACGGAGGTCCTAATGATTCAAATTTAAATTTACCACTTTATTTATATAAAGAAGCCATGATGTTAAACAATTACGGGTATGCAAATGCGATTGGAACATTGTTGATTTTCTTAGGCTTGTTCATTATTCTTGTCACCACTCGAATATTTAAATTTGGACAATCGGAAGTCTAGGTGTGAAGGAGAGATGAAATTTGCGAGATAGCACCAAAGGAATTATATGGAAATCAGTGACTTGGATCTTTTTGGCGATCATAACATTTATCTCGATTCTGCCAATTTTTTGGGTTTTAATATCATCTTTTAAAACAACACAGGAAATAACTTCTACACCATTATCTCTTCCAACATCACTTAGTTTTGATGGCTATATAACGGCCATTAAGGTATCGCCAATTTTCCAATACTACGGGAACAGCATTGTGGTTTCTGTCGCATCAACTGTATTCAATTTAATTTTTATGGGGATGGCCGCTTATGTTTTTGCAAGGGTCAAATCAAAGGTCATTAATATATTGCTTGCAGTTATGAGTATCACATTGTTTATACCCATTACGTCTATGATGCAATCAATATACAGTGTGGTTGAGTTTATTGGACTTTATGATACAAAAACAGGATTGGTTTTGGTGTATACAGCCATTGGAATTCCCATTACCCTATTTGTTCTTCGAAGCTTTTTCCTTACGATTCCTAATGAGATTGAGGAATCGGCTTACATGGACGGTGCGAGTTTTCTTCGTACGTTTTACTCAATTGTGGTGCCAATCGCAAGACCTGGGTTCGCAACAGCAGCGATTATTCAATTTATCAATTGTTGGAACGAATTTTTGTTTGCCTTAACCCTTACCTCAAGCAACGAAAATAGAACTGTTCCATTGGTGTTAAATTATTTCACCTCTATGTTCAGTTACGATTATACTGCGTTATTTGCAGCGCTGACGATGATTACGATCCCGAGCATATTGATGTTTGTTCTGCTTCAAGAGCAAGTGGTTAGCGGATTAAGTTCCGGATCAGTCAAAGGGTAATGTCGTTTATCTTTCAAAATCTAAAATGCTTGAAAACTAGTGATTTTTAAAAATTTCATGAAAAGGAGAATACAAATGAACAGGGTTACGGTCGGAATTATCGGAGCTGGACGAATTGGGAAATTACATGTTGATCATTTGCGGTTGATTCCTCAAATAAAGATTAAAGCAGTGTCAGATATAGAGGTCAGACATTTACAGGAATGGGCTGAGAGTAGAGGAATTCCTGTTTTAACAACAAATTATCAAGATTTGCTGGCGGATTCTGAAATAGATGCTGTCTTTATTTGTTCACCAACGACTACACATGCACGAATCATTAAAGAAGCAGCTCTTGCTAAGAAAAATATTTTCTGTGAAAAGCCGGTTAGTTTCTCAGTGGAAGAAACAATGGATGCGTTAAAAGTGGTGGAAGAAAATGGCGTTCAGTTACAGGTGGGCTTTAATCGTCGTTTTGATCGTAATTTTAAGAGAGTACATGATCTTGTTCAAAATGGACAAATTGGAAAACCGCATATTTTAAAAATTACTTCAAGAGATCCCGAGCCGCCTTCCTTGGAATATGTACGGACATCAGGTGGATTGTTTATGGATATGATGATTCACGATTTCGATTTGGCTCGGTATTTACTGAATAGTGAAGTAGTGGAAGTGTCTGCACATGGAACAAATCTACTTGATCCTGCTATCGGGGAGGCTGGTGATATAGATACCGCCATCGTTACATTGAAATTTGCGAATGGTGCACTTGGAGTGATAGACAACAGCCGTCAAGCTGTTTATGGATATGATCAGCGTGTTGAAGTATTTGGAACAAAAGGAACAGCAATGGCTGATAATTGCCGGCCCACGACAGTGGAAGTATCGACAAGAGAAGGCGTTTCCAAAGATAAACCCTTATATTTTTTCCTAGAACGTTATACGCAAGCTTATATCGAAGAGGTCACTCAATTTGCAAAGACTATTTCAGAAGGTCATGATGTGAGTTGCACTGGGATGGATGGTCTTCAAGCGGAGCGGATTGCAAAAGCTGCCAAGGAATCTTTACTAAAAGGCTGCCCTGTTAAGCTCGATCATTCAAACCAGGAAATTACTTTGAATTCATAATTAAATAAAAGGTAATTATCGTTATCCAATTGAAGGGAGATTGCTAGAAATGTTTAAAGAGAATCAAATAAAGCTTGGTATTGCTCCAATCGGCTGGACGAACGATGATATGCCAGAGCTTGGGGGTGAAAACACTTTTGAACAATGTATAAGTGAAATGGCTCTTGCCGGGTTTAGCGGAAGTGAAGTGGGAAATAAATATCCACGTGACATTGAACAGTTAAAAAAAGCCTTAGCCTTGCGTAACCTGCAAATTGCTAGTGCTTGGTTCAGTGCATTTTTAACCACTAAGCCACTTGAAGAAACGGCAGCCGATTTTATCATCCACCGTGATTTTCTTTATGAAATGGGTGCTAAGGTGATTGTGGTTTCTGAACAAGGCCATAGCATTCAAGGGTTAATGGACGTTCCTTTATTTACTAATAAACCAGTATTCTCAGAAGAGGAATGGACTAAGCTTGTAGATGGACTGCATTATCTAGGTGGTTTGGCTGCGGAAAAGGATATGAAAATTGTCTATCACCATCACATGGGTACAGGTGTACAAACAACAGAAGAAATTGACAAGTTAATGAAGTTAACAGACCCTAACCTTGTTTCGTTGTTATTTGATAGCGGTCATCTTGTCTTTTCTGGTGAAGATCCACTGACCATTCTTAAAAAATATTTACCTCGCATAAAGCACGTCCATCTGAAGGATATTCGCCAAGATGTTGTCGATCGAGTGAAAAGGAATGGCTTAAGCTTTTTACAGGCGGTAAAAGAGGGAGCCTTTACCGTTCCGGGGGATGGGGGAATTGACTTTAGTGAAATGTTCACAACAATTGCCAGCTCAGATTATCAAGGTTGGTTTGTTGTTGAGGCAGAGCAGGACCCTGTAAAGGCAAACCCTTTTGAATATGCACTAAAGGCCCGCCAATATATTAAGGAAAAGAGTGGTCTCTAATACTAGTTAATTCTATTTTCAATAAAAAAATTCAATAGGCGTTAGTGAAAAGGAAGGGTATATGGAAGAAGAACACAAATGGTTGTTAGAACCGAAAGTCAAAATCTGGCCGGAAAAGAACTTAGAGGGAACCTATTATTCAGTATTTTTTACGGTTTTTTTCTAAGATAATATTTCTGAATTTTTAGTAAAAATATCTAAAGAACTAACGCCGATTTTTTATTATAACTATACTGTAGAGGTTTTTATTAAGTAAAAATTGAAAGGAGAAAAAGGTATGAAGAAAAGGTTTTCAACTATTGCTAAAACATTAACTTTAACGATGATGTGCAGTCTTTTTCCATTAGGTTCTAGTTTGGCAAAAACGGAAGAAAAACCGGTCGATTTAGATATGTTGTTCATCGGAGCTCATCCTGACGATGAAGCTGGCGGTTTGTCTACATACGGCCAGTGGATTGAACAATATAACTATAAGATGGGTGTAATGACCATTACCCGCGGAGAAGGCGGGGGAAATGCAGTCGGGACTGAAGAAGGTTCTGATTTAGGTATTTTAAGAGAAAAAGAGGAAAGAGATGCTGTATCAATTGCAGGAATCAATCATGTATTTAATTTAGATAAAGTTGATTTTTATTACAATGTTAGTGCGCCTTTAACTGAAAAAGTGTGGGACCATGATGTAACACTTGAGAAAGTTGTACGAACAATTCGAATGACAAAGCCAGAAATTCTCTTCACAATGAATCCATCACCAACACCAGGAAATCATGGTCATCATCAATATGCCGCGAGAATGGCAGTGGAAGCATTTTATGCTGCTGCAGATCCTACTAAGTTTCCAGAGCAAATTTCAAAAGAAGGTTTGAAAACTTGGAGTGCAAAGAAAATCGTCTATCGCGGGGCCAGCGGTTCAGGAGTTAACATCGGGGGAAAATGTGAAACCACTTTCGTTCCATCTGAACCAACTGATAAGGTGTACAGCATTTGGAGCGGAAGAAAATCAGAAAAGCAAAACAAGACATGGGCACAACTGGAACGTGATGCCCAAAAACTTTATGAGTCTCAAGGCTGGAAGGTATTTGATGATGTCCCGAATGATCCAAATCAATTAGGCTGTGATCGTTTTACCGAGTTTGATAGCCGTGTACCAATTACAAAGGATAACCAACAATCGACTTCATTACTTGAAGGTGCTCTTCTAACAACTGAAAAAGGTCTTCCTCTTGGAACAGAAATATCTGTTACAACTTCAAATTACAAAATTGTTCCTGGGGAAACGTTTAAGGTTAATATTGAAGTAACCAACAACAGTGAAAAGATTTTAAAAGATGCAAATCTAAAACTGGAATTACCTGGTGGGTTGGAAGCAGAGACGAATGGTCAAGTGTCTATTAAGCAGCTTAAAATGGGTGAAACCCAAAAGTTTAGTTTTACTGTAAAAGCTTCAACAACGATGGAAACGAAAAGATATCGTCTTAACGCCACATTAGCTGTTGGGGAAAAACAAGGCTTTTCAAGCAGAGTAATTGAAGGGGTATCAGCTTTAGAAGCGAAACTCCAGCCATTACCTCATGTAAAGCAGTTCCAGGAATGGGCGGAGAAAAACCGCGTCCAGCATTTAGAGAATTTAATTAAACCTGTATTTTCAATTGGTTTGGGTGAATCGAAGGATGTTCAAGTGAATGTAACAAATAACAGCAGCAGTGTTCAAAGTGGTGAAGTATCCATTCAGCTGCCGGAGGGATTCCAAACACTTCAACCTTCCATAACCATTGATTCTCTGAATCCAGACGAAACAAAAGCCATACAGTTTTCGGTTCAGAATACAAATACCTCATTAAAGACTTCTAATGAGGGAGGTACAAATGGTGATTACGACTTTACAATTACGACTAAAACCACTGATAAATCTGTGGTTCAAAAGGCAGCTATTAATTTAGTTCCTGTCACTGATATACAGCAAGCGGCAACGGAGCCAACGATTGATGGTGAGGAACACGAAGGTGAATATCCTGATCATGATATTGATTTAAGTCGGTTATGGGAAGGATCAGTACCAACCTCTTCTATGGACGCGTCCGGTCATGCCAAAGTGAGTTGGTACAAAGATGCATTATATTTCTACGTTAACGTTCAAGATGATCTGTTAGGTACTGTCTTAGATAAGGACGATGCAAAACGTCACTGGAGAACGGATTCTGTAGAAATTACCATCGACCCGCAAGGAAATTCAGAAAATACGTCTTCAACCTTTAAAGTCGGTGTTTTCCCAACAACGACTGAACATAAGCCTGCGGCCTACCGCGATGCTGATAACTATCAGGGTCCAATCGAACTGACTGCTCCAGGAATGGAAATCGCATCAAAAATTAACGAAGAGAATTATAATGGGTATACGATGGAAGTGAAGATTCCTTTCTCTGTATTACCTGCAGCAGTTGACCCTGAAAAGTTTGCCTTTAATATTTTCGTCTATGATTCAGATACCAAGGACAAAACAGGGCAAACCCGCCTCGGTTGGTCAACATGGGGTGGTGTCCAAGGAGATCCGTATCGCTGGGGCCATGGAAAGTTAAAAGACTACCACCCGGATGTGAACTTGCCGCAACAACCGAAAGAACCTATTATTCCAATGGATGTTGCGAAAAGTGTTTTATCACCACAATCTATCTTACAGTCCTCTCTGAATGGAGTTCCACTAGCCAGCGGAGTGGCACTTGAGAAAGATAGTCTAATGATGGTCGGAAAACCAAAAGTGAGTCAAAAGACTGTCAATGTGAAGCTCAAAGCTAAAATACCTGGGACCGCAAACGTGTTTCTGTGGTCAAATAAACAAATTTTAGACAAGAAATCAATCGATTTTGAATCTAATAAGCAAGCTGAAGTGGTATTGCAATATCCTACTGACAAATTAACAGAAACTACCTATGTGCTTGTTTCTTATGAAACAAAAGATGGCAAAACAATGAGTTTATCTTATCCGATAGGAAATTAATTTATCACAAATTCCCTTGGCCGATTATTTATAGCCAGGGGGATTTTTCTATATCAGGGTGACCATGGGGACGGTTCTGCTGGCTTTTTTCCGCAATGAAAAAGACCATGAGAACCGTCCCCGCGGTTTTTCATCGTAGAATCCAGGTGCCTATTCACAGCCCAAACAGTAAAAACCAGCTTGGATGACTCCAAGCTGGTTTCGTCTTTTGGATAATTTCTTACTTATTCAGATGGCATTTCGTTGAAGAATACTACATCTTCAATTGGAAGACGGGTAGTCGGATGTCCTGGTTTTGCTGCTTTTCCCATCGCAATGAGCATTACAGGCACATATCTTTCGGCAATTCCGAAAGCTTCAACAAATCTTGCTTTATCGTACCCTCCCATTGGAACTGTATCATACCCTTTGGAACGGGCGACAAGCATGAGCTGCATGGAAATTAGTCCGCCATCCGTATAGACGATTTGGCGAGCTGTTTCAGGCGGCAAGCTTGAGTACGTTCCGGTCGTACGCTCGATGAATGATGTAGCCGTATCCTCCGGCATAAAGCCTGCTTCCACGGCCTGTCCATAAATTTTTTCAGCTTTCTTATAGCTTTCTACGTCACCTAGCACAGCAATAACAGCAGAAGCTTCCACTACCTGTTGTTGGTTAAATGCGATGGGTAGAAGCTTTTCTTTCAACTCTGGCGTATCAATGACTAAAAATCGCCATGGCTGAAGGTTTGAAGACGATGGAGCCAATGTTGCCAGCTCCAGTATTTCGGTCATTTCTTCGCGAGAGATGTGCACCGTTGGATCATATGCCCGAACAGAACGACGTTCCCGAACCACATCGATGAACGATTGCTGTTCGATTTTTTCAAGCGTTTGTAAGTTTGTCATCATGATGCCTCCTAGTAATCAATTAATCGTTTCTATTAAGAAATTCATTTATGGCAAGGGTTACGAACTCTTTGTGTTTAAAATTTCATCTACTACTATTGTTCGCATGATACAAATTTACATTACTTATTTTACATCGTATTGTCAAAAATTATGATTCTTACTACTAGGATGGTATAAGGGATTAGGATACTTGCCATAGAATTCAATTGAATATAAGGGATTCTTGTTTCTTTAAAATAATAACTCCATGTGGACTGGATGGAAGCAACAAACGATTCCTCATTTTGGTTTAGGGGATCTGGAATGTTACAGCTATTAGAATTTGAACAAAATAGAAGCTGGCGAAAAACAAGATGTTTTTCGCCAGCTCTTTACTTTTTAGACAACCCCTATTTTACAATCCTTTTTTCACTTTCATTATAAAAGGACTACCTTATTTACTATGACCCGCTGGAGTCCGCACCTTGATTGAATCAGTCAAGGTAATGTTGTTAGAAGAGTTGCCAACGTACACTTTGTACTCGCCATCTATAGTTTTCCATGCATCAGCACTGGAATCCCAGATGGACAGTGGGTGATTGCTTGCTGCTGGGTCAATGGTAATAGTCACACGTTTCTTTTCACCTGGTTTCAGCCAGACTTTTTCAAATCCAACAAGCCGTTTAGGCGGTTCGTTGGCAACTTCAGGCAGACCTAAGTAAACTTGCGGTACTTCCGCACCTGCTGCTTTTCCGGTATTTGCTACAAAGAAGGATACCTGAATTTTCTTAGTCCCGTCCGTTGTCTTCGGCGTAACAACTAGTTTAGAGATGTCAAAGTTGGTATAAGACAAACCATGACCAAACGCAAAAAGAGGCTTGATTCCTTGTGCATCGTACCAGCGGTAACCCATTTCCAAACCTTCAGAATAGTACACTTGCGGGATCTCTTTGCCCGTGCTGTCAAGTACACCTTGATTAACGCCTGGATAGCGATCTTCCGTACTGGTTGGTGTGTCCGCTTTGGAAACCGGATAGGTCACTGGAAGCTTTCCGGATGGGTTGGCGAGCCCAAATAACAAGTTAGCGACAACATTGCCGTCCTCCTGACCTGGATTCCATGCTTCTAAGATAGATGGGACTTCATTAACCCATGGCATAAGTACAGGATCACCATCTTTAAGAACTAAAGCCGTTTTCTTGTTCGCTTCTGTCACAGCTGAAATCATTTCATCCTGGTTGTCAGGCAATGACAAGCTAGGGCGGTCACGGCCCTCGCTGGTTACTACACCAGCCATGAGGATGACGATGTCCGCATTCTTAGCCGCAGCAACAGCTTCGTTAAGATTGCTATTGTCATTAGCCACTGTTACCTTGGTAATCGCTGCGCTAGAGCCTAGTTTATCTAAAGTATTTTGAAGTCCCTGTAGAGGTGAAACGGTATATAGCGGACTTACCCGCGAACTGCCGCCTCCTCCTGCAACCGCTGCGTCAACATAGGTTGACTTACCGATTAAGACAATAGAATGAACCGATGGGTTGAGCGGAAGCAGGTTACCCTCATTCTTCAGCAATACGGCTGTCTGTTCTGCAATTTCGCGCGCTTTCGAACCGTTCGTCTCAGCATCGATCGTCCCCCGTACAATCGGACGGTCGAAAATTCCATATTTGAACATTTGGACATATCGGCGACTGAGAGCTTGGTTAACGGTATCCATCGTTAAGCTGCCATCCGCAAGTGCGGCATTAATGTTGGCATTGTTGAAGAATCGGGCACTCTGCATTTCAAAATCCAATCCGGCGTTAAGCGCTGGGGCAGTCGAATGGGTAGCACCAAAGTCAGATTGAACGTACCCTTTGAATCCCCACTGATCGCGCAAAACGGTATTCAACAGATACTCGTTCTCACAGGCATAGGTTCCGCTTACCCGGTTGTAGGAACACATAATGGAACCAACGTTGCCATCCTTTACTGACATTTCAAATGGGAGCAGGTAAAGCTCGTGAAGAACTTTCTCATCGACATTAACGTTCACTGACATGCGGTTTTGCTCTTGATCATTGAGTGCGTAATGCTTTGACATGGCAATAATATCATTATCTTGGATACCCTGAATTTCTTTAGAAGATAAAACACCAGCAAGATAAGGGTCTTCACCCATGTATTCGAAATTGCGGCCATTCTCGCCTAAGCGTGCAAGATTCATGCCTGGTGCTTCGAGTTCGTGCAGCCCAAGCGTACGGGCCTCACCACCCATTAGGTCACCGAAAGCGTAGGCAAGACTGGGGTCAAAACTGGCTGCCAGTCCAATTGCAACAGGTAATGCAGTCGCCTTATCCTGCGGGCTGCAGTCACCGCCGCCTAGACCTACAGGACCATTGGTAATTCTAAACGTTGGGATCCCGAGTTCAGGGATTCCAGGAACGTGCCTGCCTGGGCTTCCGCATTCAGGCAGCTCCGGGATTGCTCCACTTTTCCCCGCAAGCTGTTGGATTTTCTGGTCAAGCGTCATTGCATTGATAAGTAGTCCGGTACGTTTTTCAGGCGAAAGCGACGTATCCATCCAAGGCAGCTGGGATGAAACAGCGGCCTGTTCAGCGTTCACCTGTGTTGGCTGTGCAGAAAATGCCCCGCCTGCAATAGCTGCGACAGCTACACTCGATACAAATGAAGACCACACAAGTTTCTTGAATTTTTTTCCTACTTTTAACACCTTACCAACCTCCCCAAATTGGAATAAAGATTTTACTTTTTACCCACTCTTCACCTCCGTACTAGTTTTCATGAAAGCGCTATCTAAAAGATGTCAATCTCATTATAATGAACCATCTCAAGATTACATTTGTGATATTTTTATAATTTTTTGTAAAAAATCTATCTGACTATTGAAAAAATTAAAAATGATTATTTGGTAATAGGAAATATTTCTTATTCTTAAATGGTTAAAAGAGGACAATCCATTTGGTTTAAATGAGGAAATCAAAATAATCATCTTTAATTGTATGGATAGTGGAAAAGAAGATGAAGTTCCAGAATACGTGGTTGAAGAGTTTCATTTTGACGACATGTTTTCAACCGCTTATTACATATTTTGTGACGCTTACGACATAAATCGGAACACTTATGACCTTTTTTCAAAACTTACGACATTTTGCTGGATATTAATTGGGAATCACCTAACTTGAATGGCTCTAAGTCGTACTTTCCTCCACTTACGACATAACTTTGTCCACTTACTACCGTCCCCGTCGAACTTCGCGGAACTCTTCTGCTAAACAGCATTGTATAACAAGGTACATTGTTATACAATGTTATTAGCAATATTTGGAGGAGATTTTATGGATAGGGAATTGCTGAAAGGGAGCATTGAGATTCTCTTGCTGTCTTTGTTAGTCGAGAGTGACTGTTATGGTTATGAAATGACCAAGAAGTTGCGCATTTTAAGCGAGGATGCCTACCACATGAATGAGGGTACTTTATATCCGGCCTTAAAACGGTTAGAAAATAAGGAATGTGTGACATCCTACTGGAGCCAGCAGCCTGATGGAACTAGACGGAAATATTATTCTATTACCGAAACGGGGCATAAACTGCTTTCGGAAAAGCTCAAGAACTGGAAGCAAATCAATGCGTTAATTGATCGAACGTTAGGAGGATTAGCATGAATGAACTGGAGCGATATCTACAACAGATCTTAGCTGACTTGCCTCAGGAAGAGAGGGAGGAAATGCACGAGGAGTTATATGCCCATCTTGTCGAGCATATGAACGACTTAATGATTAAGGGGTATTCTGAAGAAGAGGCTGTGCACCAGGTAATCCAATCCTTCGGAAATGAGCAAAGCTTAAATCAGGAACTGAAGAGGGCTATGTTTCCTTGGTTGAAGATTGTCCGTTTTGTCTGGAGCGTCATCTTTGTCACCGCGTTTTTATGCCTTGTCTCGTATTCTGCGATGGAATTTTATCATCCGGAATTTTCTAATACTATCCCGGCTGAAAGTGTGGTAGGAGGATTTTTTATCGTCGTGTTTATGGCTGGGGCAGCCGAAGCGATATATGAGGCGATTAACCAGCAGTTCAATACGAAGTGGCTTCGCAACCCGTGGCTGTTCTTTTTTGTACCATCTTTGCTCGTTGGAGCGATCCAGTCTCAATCATTGATAAACCACCCGGACCAATATCCGGATGGTCTATGGCTTGATTTGTTCGCTATCCCGATCGGGGCGTTTGCTTATCTAATTGCAAGACAGATTTTTACCTTGCTGTTCTGGAACAAGAATCAAACAAAGAACAAGCGAAGGACGTTGATTCGCTGAAAAATTCCGGTGCCTGATCAGGCACCGGATTGTGTCGGAGGACTATGGGACGGTTCCTATGGTCTCCACTACCCTCATTAAAAAGCCATGAGAACCGTCCCCGTGGTCCTCCCTCCAGGGCGCTTGCGCTTTTCCTTCCAGGCTGTCAATCACCAAACATTTTTATTGCTATTGGTTTCCTTTGTTCAAACTTATAAATATAGGTAAATCCACATTCCCTCGCTATGTTATAGGCCTCTATCAGATTGGCTCCAACGGTTTCGGCTTTGTGCGAGTCTGATCCGATGGTTAAAATCTCTCCGCCCAACTCCTTGTATAGTTGAATAATATTCATGGATGGCAGTGTCTGTTTCAAGCCAGATCTGAGACCTGAAGTATTGATTTCAATCCCAATATTCCGTTCGATGGCCTTTTTTAAAATTTGGTGTATAATTTCCTGATAGTCTTCAAATTGATAGATTCCATACTCTTTATAGCCATAGCGCTTCATTAAATCTAAATGGGCGATCACATCTATGTCGGCTGCTGACACCATTTTATACAATTCTTCAAAATAAAGCTGGTAGGCTTGTTGATTATGTTCTTTGAGTACAATTCGGAGCTTTTGGTTGTTTATATTATGGACGGAGCCTAAAATGAAATCTAGATTTAGGTGTTTAAGAGTTTGGTCATATTTATCCGTTAAAAGATGGGGCTCACAAAGTTCTATCCCGGCTTTTACTGTTAATTGGCCGCGAAATTTCTCCTGACAATACCGAAGCTCACTAAAATATTTATTAAAATCCATGTGACCATAGGTTGGTGCAAGCGGATTAACCGAGAAATGCTCAGTAAAGCAAATCTCTTTAATATTATTTTCTATTGCTTTCAAACATACTTCTTCCATCATGGCAGTGGAGTCAAATGAATTGTTTGTATGATGATGATAGTCCATTAAGTACACAATATTTCCTCCTAAGAGATTCTGATACTATCTATCTTTCATTAAAATTAGGTGTTTGGCAACTATGAAGGTTCTTATGAAGACCATGGGAAGCCCATGGGGACGGTTCTTGTGGCCCACACAGACCTCAATAAAAGCCATGAGAACCGTCCCTGTGGTTCTCAAGAAGGAATTTTCGGAATTTTCCCGATAATAAATTGACAATGGAATTATTATGTGAGAATATCGATTTATGAATCCGCTTTCAATGATTGACATGTGAATAGTTACGGATGATTGTATTGGGAGAGAGTGACTAGTATCGCCGCCGAAGGAGCAAATTCCATAAAATCCTTGGAATAAATCTCTCAGGTAAAAGGAACCAATACATGACGTAGCTCTGGAGAGTGCATATTTCGTTATATGCCACCAAAGGGGACCTGCAATTTTTGTGGGAGAAACTTTCAGGTAAAAGGACAGAGAGGGTAGAAACATACCCTTCTTCTGTTCTTTTTTTGTTTGTGAAATCCTGCCATTAACCGATCAGCGAAATGGAACATTTTCTGTGAAAAGGAGGAAATAAAAAAACTACTCATTGTAGGAAACCATTTCTTTAGATTTTTCTACTTAGGCTGATAAGTTTGACAAAGAAGATTAAGTTTAATCGCACTAAATTCTAAAGTGGTTTGACAGAATTTATATCAAACTTTTAATTTGTAATGGTTAGAACAATGTCACAAATCCTAAAAAGGAAAAGAGGGGTAAACACATGCAGGAACAAAAATTAGCAAGAGGCCTAAAAAACAGGCACGTACAATTAATTGCCATTGGCGGGGCAATCGGGACTGGATTATTCCTTGGGGCAGGAAAATCAATCCATCTAGCGGGGCCATCCATTTTATTTGCTTATCTGATTACAGGTATCATTTGTTTTTTAATTATGCGCTCACTAGGAGAACTGCTTTTAAGTAATTTAAACTATCATTCTTTTGTTGACTTCGTACAAGACTATTTTGGTAATATGGCAGCCTTTATCACCGGATGGACCTATTGGTTTTGCTGGATTACGATTGCAATGGCGGACTTGACAGCAGTTGGAATTTATACGCAGTTTTGGTTTCCGAGTGTACCACAGTGGATGCCTGGATTAATAGCAGTTGTTATATTGTTGATGATGAACCTTGCAACCGTAAAACTTTTTGGCGAAATGGAATTTTGGTTTGCATTGATTAAAGTTATTGCGATTGTATCTTTAATTGTGATCGGCATCTTTATGATTATTAAGGGTTTTTCCACAAATTCAGGACCATCCAGTTTCACGAATTTATGGAGCCACGATGGGATGTTCCCGAATGGCATGAATGGATTTATCCTCGCATTCCAAATGGTCGTGTTTGCGTTTGTGGGAATTGAACTTGTCGGCCTCACTGCCGGGGAAACAGAAGACCCGGAAAAGGTTATTCCTAAAGCAATCAATAATATCCCGATTCGGGTTCTCATTTTCTACATCGGCGCACTTATTGTGATTATGAGCATTTATCCGTGGAACGCTATTAAACCGGCGGAAAGCCCATTTGTCCAAGTATTTGTCGCAGTTGGTATAGCGGCCGCGGCCGGTATTGTCAATTTTGTCGTCCTAACATCAGCAGCATCGGCATGTAACAGTGCGATCTTTAGTACAAGCCGGATGGTATACTCACTTGCAAAAAATCAAAGTGCACCTACATCATTTGCAAAACTCACTACACGTAAAGTACCTTCAAATGCTTTGTTCTTCTCAACAGTTGTTATACTTATTGGCGTTGCTTTGAACTACGTCATGCCGGAAGGAGTATTTACTCTGATCACGAGCGTTTCTACCGTTTGTTTTATCTTTATTTGGGGAATTACTGTCGCAGCCCATTTAAAATATCGAAAAACAAGACCGGAATTAGCTAAAGTGAACAAGTTTAAAATGCCGCTTTATCCATTTGCCAATTATTTGATCCTTGCTTTCCTTGCTTTCGTTCTTGTCGTGCTGACCCTTGCGGAAGATACTCGTGTTGCCTTGTTCGTTACACCTGTCTGGTTTATTTTGCTAATTGCCATTTATAAGGTACGGATGATGAAAGCCATTCAGGGAGATCAAGTGAATCAGGAAAAGATTAGCTGAAAATTAAGCGGCAACTCAACATCCATCCTTATAAAAAAATTAAAAAGAAAGCTATTAATAAAAACAGCGTGGAGGCCCTTCATTGATTGGGACCTTTACGCTTTTTATTTGCAGGCTTTTGGTTGTTTATATTATGGACGGAACCTAGAATGAAATCTAGATTTAGTTGTTTAAGTGTTTGGTCATATTTATCCGTTATAAATCGTTAACTACAATATAGGTTGCTTTTACGGGGCCATGTACGCCGACGACGAGATTTAGCTCAATATCAGCTGAGTTGCTTGGCCCGGTGATAAAGTTGATGCAGGAGGCCACGTGTCCTGTTTTTTGATAGACTTCGCGCATTTTCACTGCGGCCTGGGTCATTCTTGGAACGAGCGTGCTTTTTGGAATCAGCATAATGGATGCTTTCGGTAAAAAGCTGACGGTTCTTCCCTTATCTTTATCGCTAAAAAGGACGACTGTACCGGATTCGGCAAGCGTTATTTCGCTAATCGTGATGCCGACATTGGCGTTTTCTGCTTTATTAATATTCTCTTCCCCTAAGGTGTGGTCCCATTCAAACACATCGATCTGTTGGGACGGCCACTCTTTTTTCATTACGGAATCGAGCCCCCACTCAGAGAACCTTTCGTCCTTCCATGTGACAACCGGACCACCACCGCAGTTAGCGACCACATCATTAACCACAGCAGGAAGACCCTGCAAATCAGTTGTAAAAATGTCCGTATGGATTTTTTGGCAATGTTCCTCTAATACAGCTAAAAGCTCATCCTGTGTTGCATCCTTATATACCTCGTGCTGCGGCTGGTATTTCCAGTTTGGTTTTTGAATCTTCGAAGAAATTCGCGGCCGGCCTAGACGGCTGGCAATTTGATTTAAAAGTTTATCCCGATTTTGGATGGTGCCGTTCATGATTCTTTGTCTCCTTTTTCGCGATTAGTAAACCAATCTCTAAATCTCTCTTTATTTGGAGCCGGGAATTCTCGAATATCCGTCCATGCCTTAAGCGGCCCCGGCCCTTTGGAGATTTTGCCTCCTGACGTAAAGGGGTTCATGGCAGCAGGTGCGATTTTTGAACCAATCTTGTAAAGTGTCGGTGATGCGGCACCAAGCCCAAAGGCCTTCATTAATAATTTTTCTGAAACGGGTGCTTTTCCTTCTTTTTCAACAATGACTTCACGGTGTTTATGAAGCAGATTGTGTAACGGAATTTTCACTGGACATACTTCGGTACACGCACCGCAAAGGGTAGAGGCATATGGAAGCTCCTTGTATTCATCATATCCTCCAAGTAATGGCGAAAGAACGGCGCCGATTGGTCCTGGATAGATGGATCCGTAAGAGTGGCCGCCAATATGACGGTAGACAGGACAAACATTGATGCATGCCCCGCAGCGGATACATTGCAGAATCGATTGGAACTCGCTGCCGAGAATGTCTGATCGGCCATTATCGACAATGACAAGATGAAATTCTTCCGGGCCATCGGCATCCAATTCTTCGCGAGGACCAGTTAAAACCGTAATATAGCTCGTTAGCTTCTGCCCGACCGCACTGCGGGTTAACATACTTACGAGAACTTCCATTTCTTCGAAGGTAGGAACGATTCTTTCCATGCCCATGACAGTGATTTGGGTTTTTGGCAAAGCGGTAACCAAATCAGCATTCCCTTCGTTCGTCACTAAACTAAAGGAACCCGTTTCGGCAACGGCAAAGTTACAACCAGTAATCCCAATATCGGCTTTGAGAAATTTCTCTCGAAGGGTGACCCGGGCTTGGGAGGCAAGTTCTTCCGGTTTTGATGTGTTTGTATAGCCAAGTTTGTTCGCAAATACATCGCGGATTTGCTCTTTGTTTTTATGAAGCGCCGGTACCACAATATGTGATGGCGGGTCATGCTCATCGAGCTGGAGAATATATTCGCCAAGGTCAGTTTCGACCACCTCACAGCCTTCTTCTTCCAGCATCCCATTTAAACTGATTTCCTCGGTCACCATTGATTTTGCCTTCACGACTTTTTTGGCCTCTTTTTGCCGGATAATGCCTCTAATATATTCATTGGCATCTTCCTTCGTTTGCGCAAAAAAGACATGACCGCCAAGCTTGGCTATGTTGTCACTTAACTGCTCCAAATAATAATCGAGGTGCTCAAGCACGTGCTGGCGGATTTCCTCGCCATGATTGCGCCAGTCTTCCCAATTATCTAATTCGTCGGTTGTGACAATTTTTCGTTTAACCCCCATACCGTCTTGGGCCCCGGCGATAGCCCCACGCATAAATTGATCATGAATGCCCCGGTCGACACGATCCTTAAACTGTTCCGTGCTAATCTTCATTGCCATATGAATTTCCCCCCATCTATAAAAATATGAAACTCGAATTTCGCTTTTCCAATGATAGTAGAACTGCCTTTTAGCGGCTATTTAACACTTCTGCAATATGCAATACTTTAACCGGTTTTCCTAATCGCTCGATTCGCCCGCCAATATTCATTAAGCAAGCGCCATCTGCCCCAATAAGGTAATCGGCGCCGGTTTCTTCAACATGACATACCTTTTCATCGACCATTTGTTCAGATATTTGAGCATTTTTGACGGAGAAGGTGCCGCCAAAGCCGCAGCATTGTTCTTTACCCGGTAATTCTGTGAACTTTAAGCCCTTTACATTTTTTAATAGAATCATTGGTGGTTCTTTAACCCCCAATAATCGTGTCATGTGGCAGGAGGTATGATACGTTGCCGTTCCTTCAAACGTGGCACCGACATCTTCCATTTTTAAAACCTCCACAATAAATTGTGTCAGTTCATAGGTTTTTTTCGCTAATTGTTTTGCTTTTGGTTCCCAAACAGGATCCCCGGCGAAAATATGCGGGTACTCATGGAACATGAATGCACAAGAGCCGGACGGTGAAACTACGTATTCCGCATCACGAAACGTTTCCATCATTCGTTTCATTGCCTCTTTTGTTTCCTTGATATAGCCGCTGTTATAAGCAGGCTGGCCACAGCATACTTGAGATTCCGGGAATTCCACCTCACACCCAAGTCTTTCAAGCAGTTCAACTGTCGCTTTACCGACATTGCTCTGGAATAAATCGACGATACAAGTAGCAAAAAGTGATACTTTCATTTTTTTCTCCTCTCTAAAATGGTCAACTGGTCATCTGACGACCTAACGATATTGTTATTTTCTATCTTACAATAAAAGCAGTAGGTTTAGGAAGGGCTTTCATAGAAAAGTATGGTCTACGTGTCTAAAAAAAGAGTTCCTAAAAGTAAAGGAACCCTTGTTTTATCTATATTTTTCTGCATTAAAAATTATTAAAGCGCTCTTGTATATTCGTAATATTTTTCCAAAATCGTACCGACATTATCAAGGTGATGAAGCATCTTTTTCCTTGCGGCTTCTTCATCCTGGTTCTTAATCGCTTCATAAATCGCCAAATGCTCTTTATATAACTGCTCGATTGTTGTTTGTTTAGAAAACAGCCAAACCTTGCGCGTTTCACGCATCGTTTCGACCATGAGTTCTGACACATGATTCATTAAGTTCATCAATAGCTGATTCTGTGCGGCTTCAGCAAGGGCTAAATGAAATTCTAAATCAGCTTTTTCACCCAGATCTTCATCCTCTTTTGCATCAAGCATTGTTTCTAGAGCAGCCTCCATCAAGGAAAGATGCTGGTCCGTTCTTCTTTTTGCAGCTGCCGCTGCAGTTCCGCTTTCAATAATCTTCCTTACCTCTAATAATTGGGTGATGTCCTCCTTATTCATTAAAATGGCTGTTGATAATGGAAACGTAATTTGGTCTTTTTCAAATTCCTTTACATAGGTTCCCTCACCTTGCTTCATTTCAATGAGTCCCATCGCCCGTAATGAAGTTAACGCCTCACGAATAGCGGAACGGCCAACCTGAAAGTTCTCAGCGAGTTGCGTTACGGAGTCAAGTTTATCGCCCGGTTGCAGCTGACCTGACCGAATCATTTCATAAATGGCATCGGTAACTTCCTCATAAATCTTTTTTGGTTTAATCTTTTTATAATTCATTGTTTTGGCTCCTTAAAACAATTCATCGACCATGATGCATTTCAATTATATCAAATGAATGTGAATATCCTTCATTTTCACCTTATGTTTTGGTTGAAAGGTCTATGAGCTGCTTTTGTATTCCATGGTTAAATCATCCAATACAGTTAATTAACTTCAAAATATTGTCTAGATACCGTCCGGATGGTATACTTATTGAAGGAGGGATAAATTTGAAAAAGAGGGCTTTAAATGAAGAACTATTGGATGCTGCATCACGCGTTATTAATACAAAAGGCTTTTCTCATTTTTCATTAGCAAATGTTGCAGAAGAGGCAGGAGTTAGCAAAGGCGGACTTCTCCATCACTTCCCTAGTAAGAGGGCGCTAATTGAAGGGGGAATTACGTCTGTCCTTGAAAAGTACACAACGAGTTTAGAACAAAAATCTGCTTTAGATTCAAATCCGGGTCATACGCTTAGAGCTTACATAGATGTATCGCTTAAAGATCCCGAACAAATGGAAGCAGGATTATTAGCTGCCATTGCTACTGACCCCGAACTGCTTAAGCCTGTACAGGATCATTATCTTGTATGGCAAAAACGAGTGGAGGAAGATGGATTAGATCCTGTATTGGCAACTATTATAAGACTTGCTATCGATGGATTATGGTTCTGTGATATGTTTGGATTTGCACCGCTTGAAAATGACTTTCGGGAAAAGGTGCTGGAGGAATTATATTCTTTAACAAGGCAGGATGGTTGATTCTACATCACGTTTTGACAAAAAACTGCATTCTTCTCTATAAATTCCTTTATGATGGCTTTGAAAGGACAATAAAAACCATTGTAAGGGTTTTTTTGTTTAAAGTTAATTAATTATTTCGATTATTTCAGGGGAGTGATCAAAATGGGATGGATTTATCTTATTTTAGGTATTATTGCAGAGGTATTAGGCTCAACATCGATGAAAATATCGGAAGGATTTACAAAGTTAATTCCGTCTATCATGATTTTTGTTTTTTATGGGCTAAGTCTGATCCTCGTTACCTTATCACTCAAAAGTATTGAAGTGGGTGTAGCTTATGCCATATGGGCGGGATTAGGGGTTGCGATTATTACCTTTATCTCCATCTTTTTGTTTCAGGAATCGTTCAACCTTATGAAAGCCATCTCCATTTTATTGATTATTGCGGGTGTCATAGGACTAAATCTTAGCGGAGAGAAAAGTAAGCCGGAAACACAACTACATCAAGTGAAGATGGAAAAGGAAGCATAAATATGCCCTTAAAGCCGGTATTTGCAGACATTCAAATACCGTTTTTTAATGTTCATGCAGGAGAAATGAAATATTGTTATTGCAAAAAAAAGGAGGTGCTGTTATTATTTGTTTAAACCGTCTGGACGGTCTTGGTGTAAGTAGATAACATTTTATATCTACTTTTCAAGAAGCCTGTTTTTTTTACACAACGAATTCAGAATATTGAAAAATGGTAAAAAGGGGGAAATTATGGTAGGTGATCAAAAAATTTATGACATTACCATCATTGGCGGCGGGCCAGTAGGGCTTTTTACAGCCTTTTATGGTGGTATGCGGCAATGCAGTGTCAAGATTATTGAAAGTATGCCTAAATTAGGAGGACAACTAGCGGCCTTATATCCAGAAAAGTATATTTATGATATTGCGGGCTTTCCGAAAATTCAGGCACAAGAATTAGTGGATAGACTGAAAGAACAAGTTTCTCATTTTGATCCAACTGTGTGTTTGGAGGAAAAGGTAATCGATGTTTTTAAAGATAAGGATGAACTTTTTCATATCACAACAGATACCTCCCTTCATTTATCCAAAACCATCATTATTACGGCTGGAGCAGGCGCTTTTAAACCGCGAAAGCTTACAGTCGAAAATGCAGAGAGATTTGAAGGTAGGAATTTACACTATTTTGTAAACGGTATGGAACGATTTGCTAATAAAACCATTCTTATAGCAGGCGGGGGAGATTCTGCTTTAGATTGGGCGCTTATGTTAGAATCCATTGCAAAAAAAGTCACACTCATTCATCGCAGAGATACGTTTCGTGCACATGAACATAGTATCGATTTATTAATGCAATCGAAGATAGAAGTAAAAACTTCCACTGAGATTTCTAGTTTGGAAGGGAAAGACACTATTGAAAAGGTTCGAATCTTAAATAATAAAACAAATGAAGCGGAAACGATTGAAGTTGATGACCTCATTATTAATTTTGGCTTTGGTTCTTCAATTGGATCTATTAAGGAATGGGGATTAGCACTAGAGAAAGGGAATATTATTGTCAACTCTAAAGGAGAGACAAACATTGCAGGAATTTATGCTGCTGGAGATATAGTTACGTACCCGGGGAAGGTTAAGTTAATTACTGCAGGGTTTGGTGAAGGGCCAACGGCTGTAAATAATGCAAAAGCTTATATTGATCCGCAATCAAAATTGCAACCTGTTCATAGTTCTAATATGAAATTTTAATCCTACTGGCTCTCATGGTTTAAAAATCTGAGTATTATCTTTATTAACACTATTGAAAAAGTGTTTACCTAATGGTATGATTCTTTTACATACCGTCCAGACTGTCTTTTTGAAATCAAAGTTAAGGGGGAAAATAAAATGTTAAAAACAAGTGCACCTTTTCCACATCGTTTCCATGCTGATCCTGAACAATCCTATGCGTTAACGGGGCCTTATTACACAAGTCCTGAAATTTTTGAAATGGAGAAGGAGGCTATATTCTATAAAAATTGGCTTTTTGTTTGTCATAAAGAAAAGTTAGTAGAACCGGGCTCCTACGTTACTTTTTCCGTAATTGATCAAGAGATCTTTATTACTAGAACAAAAGAAAACGAATTAAAAGCTTTTTATAATGTGTGTCCACATCGTGGTCATCAATTAGTAGAAGGGGAAGGTAAAAAATCTATCATTACGTGCCCTTATCACTCTTGGACATTCCGTCTGGACGGTCAACTAAATAAGGCGAGAGGCCAAGATAAAGTAAAGAATTTTGATGCTAGTGAGCATTGTTTAACACAAGTTAAAGTAGAAGAATATGCAAGCTTAATTTTTATTAATATGGATATGAATGCAAAGCCGGCAAATATTGTTTATGACGGTTTGGAAGAAGATCTTCACCGCTATGTTCCTGACCTAGGTAAATTAACGTTTGCCCATCGGATCAAATTTGAGGTGAAAGCAAACTGGAAAGTTGTTGTTGATAATTTCTTGGAGTGTAACCATTGTAGTACGACTCATCCAGCGTTGTGCGATTTGATTGATTTAAAGAATTATAAATCGCATATTTACGAAAATTATTCTTCACACATTGCGCCTATGGGAAATCCGAATAGTAGGGCTGCATACAAGATTGACCCAAATGGCGGAAATCAAAACTTTTATGCTTACTGGTTATGGCCCATGACCATGTTTAATGCAAATCCAGGTGAAACGGCTTTTCAAATATTTCATATCGTTCCTACAGGTCCTGACACAACGACTGAGTACTTTGATTTCTATTTCCTTGATAAAGAACCTACTGAAGAGGGCTGGGCAGGGATTAATTATATGGAAAAAACGCTTAATCCGGAAGATATTGAAATCTGTGAAAGGGTTCAAAAGGGTCTTAAATCAAAAGGATATGCCGGTGGAAGGTTAATAGTCGATGAGGATCGGACAGGTGATTTTAGTGAGCATGCTGTCCACCATTTCCAAAGTTTAGTACTCAAATCTTTGAATGTGCTTTAATTCTTGGATTTTAAAAAAAAAACATTTTATTAGAATGAGAGAGGATGTTTATATGCAAATCGCTACAAAAAAATATCAAATGTTCATTAATGGGGAATTTGTTGAATCTACTTCAAATGAAACTTCGCAAGTGATTAATCCGGCAACGGAAGAGGTAATTTCCGAGGTTCCAAAAGGCACAATTGCCGATGTCCGCCAGGCGGTTGATGCGGCTGCAAAGGCTCAGAAAGAATGGGCGAAGCTTCCGGCGATTGAACGGGCAACGTATTTAAGAGCGATTTCTAAGGGGATTCGTGAAAACGCTGACAATTTAGCGCGCATCATATCTGAGGAAATGGGAAAAACGAAAGCGCTTGCTGAGGTGGAAGTGAACTTTACGGCAGACTATATTGATTATACGGCCGAATGGGCTAGACGTTATGAAGGAGAAATAGTCCAAAGCGACCGTCCAAACGAAAATATTTTCGTCTTTAAACAACCGATTGGGGTTGTTGCGGGTATCCTTCCTTGGAACTTTCCGTTCTTCCTGATTGCCCGTAAAGCAGCACCTGCTTTACTGACTGGTAATACGATTGTCCTTAAACCAAGTGCCGAATCGCCTAATAACGCGCTTGAATTTGCTAAAATTGTTGAAAAAGCAGGCTTGCCAAAGGGAGTCATTAATATCGTTACCGGAAGCGGTAGTGTGCTTGGAAATGAACTTGCCTCAAATTCAAAAGTTGGTTTGGTCAGCTTGACAGGCAGTTATCATGCCGGTGCGGCAGTCATGCGCGCAGCTGCTGAAAACATCACAAAAGTATCACTAGAGCTAGGCGGAAAAGCACCAGCGATTGTAATGGCGGATGCGGACCTCGATCTTGCCGTAAAATCTATTGTTGCTTCTCGTGTGATTAATTCCGGACAGGTCTGCAACTGTGCCGAGCGAGTTTATGTCCATGAGGATATAGCAGATGAGTTTTATGAAAAAATTGCCGAAGCCATGAAACAAATGAAATTTGGTAATCCATTAGTTCATTCAGATATCGATATGGGACCTCTAGTCAATAAGAGCTCTTTAGAAGCAGTGGAGGATCATGTAAAAGATGCCATTGCTGCAGGAGCAAAGTTGTTAACGGGCGGCAAGCGTTCGGGAGAAGTGGGATATTATTTTGAGCCAACCGTTCTGATTAACGCAACGAATGAGATGAGGATTATGCAGGAAGAAATTTTTGGTCCGGTTTTACCAATCGCCACCTTTAAGGATCTGGATGAAGCCATAGACCTTGCAAATGATTGTGAATTTGGGTTAACCTCTTCCATTTACACTCAAAACCTGGACGTTGCGATGCGAGCAAGTAATGAATTGCAATTTGGAGAAACCTATATTAATAGAGAGAATTTTGAGGCGATTCAAGGATTCCATGCAGGATGGAAGAAATCTGGAATCGGTGGTGCGGATGGAAAACATGGTTTAGAGGAGTATTTACAAACTCATGTTGTGTACCTGCAATATAACCTAGAGAAAAAGTAGCATATTTGAAATTTTTATATACGGGGTTCTGTAAATCTGTTGATTTACACGATACATACTTTACAGCACAAGATTTGCGGTCCCCCTTTTTTTTGTCGAAACATAGCGCGTCTTTGGTGATTTGCCAGCTAAATGAGTCGTATTTAATAAAGGGAGATGGTAGAGCTTGAAAGGGGAAACGGAGAATAGGGAATTAAAAAGAACGTTGGGTTTTTTTAGTGTTTTTGTACTTGGTTTATCACTTATGGTTCCAACTACAGTTTTTATTGTTTTCGGGCTTGCTTCAGACGCTACGAATGGACATGTTCCCCTTGTTTATATAATTGCTACGGTTGCCATGTTATTTACAGTTTTAAGTTATGCCAACATGGTAAGGGTATATCCAAGAGCCGGTTCGGCCTATACTTACGTGCAACAAGCCTTCAATTCCAATCTTGGCTTTTTTATTGGATGGGGTACACTTTTTGACTACATTTTTTTTCCGATTGTCTATGTATTATCCATAACGATTTATTTAGAACCGCTATTTCCGGGAATACCTGTATGGATCTGGGTCTTAGCTATCGTTCTTACAATCACACTTGCGAATATTTTTAATGTTAAGATTGCCGTCTCATTTAGCATGTTACTTCTTGTCCTTCAACTCTCTATCGCTGTCGTATTTGTTGCATTGTTAATTAAATTTCAATTGAATGCTTCTGCTCCACTCTTTTCCTGGGAACCATTTATGCCGCATAATCTATCTTTACCTGTGATTTTATCTGGCACAGTGATACTCGCTTATAATTTTATTGGGCTTGATGCAGTAAGCACTTTAGCAGAAGAAACGCATAACCCAGTAAAAACAATCCCCAAAGCAATGATAAGCATTGCCCTTTTTATCGGAATTATGTATACAGCCGTAAGTTATTTTATGCAGATCCCTTTCCCTGATATCTCTATTTTTTCGAATGTGGATGCAGTAACATTCGAGATTGCTGACAAAATTGGAGGGATGTTGGTTGCTTCTGTTTTTTTAGGAATCTTAATATTTAGTGTTATTGTTGGGGGAGTGTCAGCCCAAATGGGTATCTCACGACTTTTATATGCAATGGGAAGAGATAATGTCTTACCTAAACAAGTATTTGGCTATTTACATCCTCGAACGCGCATCCCAGTTTTTAATATCGTCATCTCAGGAGTTATTAGTATGACTGCGGTATTTTTAACGTTGGATACAGCGATTTCTATCATTAGCTTTGGAGCCTATACTGCCTTTACTTTCGTCAATTTAAGCGTCATACGTCACTATATCATCAAGAATAAAATGAGATCCATCAAATCGATTATTCATTATCTAGTATTTCCTATAATAGGTATCCTCTTTATCGCATTATTGTGGTCCCACATAAGTGAAATTGCAATAGTATTAGGACTCCTTTGGAACTGTATTGGGTTCATCTACCTGCTTTTTCTTACAAAAGCATTTAAAAAACCAGTACCAACCTTCACAATTGATGCAGGGGAGCAGGTGGAACACGGGGACGATTCTTCTGGTTCGTTTTCAGTGGGGTCAGACCCTCATTCAGTTAAAGTGTAACAAGGGGACGGTTCTTCTATTAGTACCGAAAATAAAAGGGGCAAGATTAGCCTAAATAGCATGTAAGAATTCGTAACAAATTAGGGCAAAATTAAAAAGCTTGTAAGGAGAGGCTAAGTCGGCCTCTTCTTACAAGCTTTTCGCTTAAAAGAGGGTTTTTCCCGGAAACCTCTAGTTGGCGGTTTGGGGTCAGCTATATAATTTTTATAACATCGCCTGACAATGTGCCAACGTAAATAAACTAAAATAGGTTCAAATTTCTAAGCTGATTTGTTGTTGTGCTGTTTCTTTTTTATCTCCTATTATTAAAACAGTAACGATCATTAAAAGGATAATAAAAATTAGCCCAAGAAACGCTGGAAAAAAATTATTATAAGTATCTACTGTGTAACCCATCAGTATTGGACCTAAAGAACCTAATATAAAGCCCCCAAATTGTATCATCGCAGCCCAAGAGGTCGCTTGCTTTGAATTAGTTGTTTCTTCAATTGGAAGAAGTAGCGCCAAAGGAAATAGTCCGCCGGCACCAATACCCAAGAAGACAGTAGCAAACCATGGGGAAGCGTTCATAATGAGCAAAATCACCCCTATTAATTCAAATATACAGCATATTAGTAGCCAATTTTTTCTATGCTGATATTTACTTACCAAAACGGGTATCAAAAAACTAACAGGTATCTGAATTACTGTAAATAAGGTGAGTACTAAACCAGACTGGAAATGGTCCATACCCATTTTCTGTACAGCTGGAGATAACCAAGCTGTTATAGAATAAAAAATAGCAGACATACAACCGAAAAATAGCGTAAATATCCAAACGCGAATATTTTTTAGTGGAGTTTTGGGTATAGTCATTGAAGGGATTTTTATTTTGGTTTTTTTTAGAAGTGGCAGCAGAAGCAAGCAAGCTATTAATGCTGGAATACCCCAAAAACCTAGTGTCTTTTGCCAAGAACCATTCCACGTTTTGAAAAGTGGAATGGATACGCTACAAGCAAGTGAGGCACCTATAACCATTGAGACAGAGTAAACGCTTGTTACTCCTGGATGTTCAGGGAAGTGTTTTTTGATAAATCCTGATAGTATTGGGCCTGCAATACCTATACCTATACCAGCAACTATGGCTGTCATTAGTAATTGATAACTATCATGTGAAATTATTCGAAAAAAAGTAGCGATCATAATAAAGAATAGTGCGATAAATAAAGAACGCTCAATACCTATTTGATAATTTAATATTGTGGCGATAAGGGAGAATAGTCCCATACATATTACAGGCAGAGTGGTTAGTAAACTCGCTTCTATCCCATTCATACCTAATTCCTTTTGAATTGTATCAAGTAACGGTCCAACTGAGGTAATAGAAGGCCTTAAATTAAGGGAAGCAAAAAATAAAACAACCAATAAATAGATAAAGCGCATATAATGTTCTCCCATCCTTGATTAATAAGTGTTGATTTTAGTATAGTTATAACTAATATATTGTTCAATTCTATTTTTTCTATGGAAACGATAGATAAAACCTATAGATGGAGGGAGAATCTTTTGGAATTTAGACAAATACAATACTTTCTTATGTTGTGTGATGAATTGCATTTTACGGAGGCAGCTAATAAATTAGGTATCTCCCAGCCTACATTAAGCCAGCAAATACGTGTTTTAGAGGATGAATTGGACACGCCTTTATTTGATCGTATAGGCAAAAAAACGGTGTTGACTGAAGCAGGTATGCTATTTCAGCAATATGCACAGCAGATTGTTCATCAAATGGAAAATGCCAAGCTCTCCATCTCGGATCTCATGAATCACCATACTGGCACTCTGAAAGTAGCTGTATATTCATCTGATTTAGATAATCGGTTAATCCCTCTTCTTATTGATTTCCATAAGGAATACCCTAAAACTAAAATTCAAATCATACCTTCCATAGATATATTGAATGATGTTTTAAATAACGAAGTAGATATTGGTATCGGATTAGCCATTAAAGCGGATCATCGTCTTCACATAACGCCCCTTTATACAGAAGGTTATCACTTATATGTAAGTGATCAACACGAATTTTCACAAAAAAGAATGGTCTCACCAAAGGAACTATCCACATTGCAAATGGTGATGTATCCAAAAGGATTCATTGGGCGTGATATAATTGACAAATGGTGTGAAGCAAATCATATTTCGATACAAACCATCATGGAAACGGGTTCAGCCACATCGTTAATTAAATTGGTGCAAGAAAATATTGGTGCCACGATTCAACCCTGCCAACTAATTGATTATTTTCGGGAAACCGGTGTGACATCCATCCCAATTAAAAATGCCCCCAGCAGGGAATTAGGGATCTTTTATCGAAAAGATAAATATTTAAGTAAAGCTGCCCATTCATTTATTAACAAAGGAGTAGCTTTATTACAAAAAGCATAATAAGTAGTTTTAAAATTGAAATAAGAAAAGGTGTGAGGTTATATGTTTGAGAACAAAATTACTCAAGTAAAGAAAAGCACTCTATCTCAAAATATTGTTCAACAAATTATGGAGCTGATTATGGATGGCACTGTTTCTCCAGGCGAGAAGCTCCCAAATGAAAGACAATTAATGGAGTTATTTGGAGTGGGACGTAGTACGTTAAGGGAAGCCATTAATGCACTTGTTGCCATGGGACTGATAGAAGTGCGAGTGCCAGAAGGAACGTTTGTTTCGGAATCGTTCTCCTCTTTTTTTACAAAGCATCTTAAACTAATGTCAAAGGTCAGTTTTAATAATATCGAGGAGCTTATTGAGGCTAGGATTGCGTATGAGTGTGACTTAGTTTCTTTGGCTGCTCTAAAACGAACACCTAAAGATTCTATGGAATTGGATAATGTCTTGACCAAAATGGCACAGGAGCAAGATAATGAACAATTTTTATTATTAGATTTAGAATTCCACAATCTTATTGCCAAAATGGCTCGTAACTCCTTTATGAATGAGGTTTTGTTTATTTTGCTTGATATCATAAAAGAATGGATGCACAGGGTTATTCAAAATTATCCTGTCAAGGAGATTGCCTTTGACCATCATAAGAAAATTGCAGAAGCCATTAAAGCCAATGATCCAGATAGGGCAAGGGAGAGTATGTATGAGCATTTACATGAAGTTAGTAAAATATTACTTTCTAATTTAGATAAATAGATGAATACTCTGATCCTTCTTTTTAAAATTTTAAAAATATTTTAAAAATACAAAAAATAATGTTGACTTTGATCAAATCAATCTATTATAATTCGATTATCATCAAGGTCTGATCATAGGATAATAACACTAAGGGGGATTTTTATGAATTCTATTAAAGAAGGTATAAAGGTTTATCAGCTTTACATTAATGGTGAATTTCAGGATTCAACTAGTTCGAAATTTAAAGCGGTTACAAACCCTGCCACAGGTGAAGTTATTTCCCAAATTCCAGAAGCAACCATTACAGAGGTAAAACTAGCCATTGAATCAGCTGACAAAGCCCAAAAATCTTGGTCACGTTTGCCTGCTATTGAAAGAGCGAAGTACTTGAAGGAAATTGCGAATAAGATCCGTGAAAATGAAGAGCAACTTGCAAGAACGATTACAGAAGAGCAGGGTAAGTTATTATCTCTTGCTCGAGTTGAAGTAAACTTTACAGCAGATTATATCGATTATATGGCAGAGTGGGCAAGAAGATATGATGGGGAGGTAGTTCAAAGTGACCGTCCGAATGAACATATCTTTGTCTTTAAAAAGCCGATTGGTGTCGTAAGTGGAATTCTTCCATGGAACTTTCCATTCTTCCTTATTGCTAGAAAGATGGCGCCGGCTTTAGTAACCGGTAATACAGTTGTTATTAAACCAAGTACTGAAACTCCTAACAATGCCTTTGAGTTTGCAAAGTTGGTCTCTGAAACGAATTTGCCTAAAGGAGTATTTAATCTTGTATCTGGGAGTGGAAGTGTCGTCGGCAACGAGTTATCCTCAAATTCAAAAATAGGCATGGTTAGTTTTACAGGAGGCGTGGATACAGGAACTCGGATTATGAAAGCTGCAGCAGATAACATCATCAAGGTTTCGTTAGAATTAGGAGGAAAAGCTCCTGCAATCGTGATGGATGATGCCGATTTGGAATTAGCAGTAACTAGCATTAAGCAATCAAGGATCATTAATAACGGTCAAGTTTGTAATTGTGCCGAACGTGTGTATGTTCATGAAAAAGTTGCAGATAAATTTATAAATATGCTTAGCGAAGCTATGAAAAACACGAAATCCGGAAACCCAATAGAAGAATCAACAGAGATCGGGCCTCTTATTAATGAAGCATCTGTCCAACATATTGAAAAATTACTAGACGATGCAAAGAAGGGCGGGGCTACAATCATTACGGGAGGCAAAAGAGAAGATTCAAAGACTGAATTGTATTTCCAACCAACGGTTGTGACGAATGTTACTCAAGATATGGATATTGTTCAGCAAGAAATATTCGGTCCGGTGCTTCCAGTCTTGACGTTCAAAGACCTTGATGAAGCGATCCTCTTAGCAAATGATTCAGAATTTGGTTTAACATCTTCCATTTATACGCAAAATCTTGATGTTGCCATGAAGGCATGTAAGGAATTGCAATTCGGGGAAACCTATATTAATAGAGAGAATTTTGAAGCTATTCAAGGTTTCCATGCTGGATGGAGAAAATCGGGAATTGGCGGGGCCGACGGAAAGCACGGCTTAGAAGAATATTTGCAAACCCATGTTGTGTATTTACAATACAATCAAGATAAAAAATAATTCGTGTGAGGAGGTTACCATGAATAAGGTAGAATATCAGCCAAAAATTAGTAAATATAAATCTATTAAACCATATGAACTAGATGTAGGCGTTAACTTTCATGATATGATGATACAGGATATGGGGCCAAAAACCTTGATTGTCGGTTTGGCTACCTTTGAACCAGGTAAAAGTTTACCTTGTCATATTCATAATGTCGAGGAATCCGTTACCATTTTAAAAGGAAATGCCTATTGTGATGTAGAAGGAGTAAGGACAGCATTAGAGCCCTATGATACATCATTTATTCCGGCGAATATTCCTCACCGTTTTGTCAATGCCAGTGAAACGGAAGAATTAATTATCCTGTGGGCTTATTCGCAGATTGATGAAAGCTTTTCACAGGTTGACATTGACCGGATTATTGTCCCAACTGATCGTTGTATGCTGGCTAGGTAACAAAGAGATAAAAAGAGTATGGTAAAAAACAATTGATTAAAATTGCTTTTCTTACCGTACTCTTTTATTGTGAAGAAACACCGAGAAAAGGAGGATTATAAGGTGAATATTCATAGGTATAAGCATCTAGAGGAACGGTTTTTGCCTAGGCTTACTTCCACTCAGGTAAGGGATTTACCCAAGGAAGATGCCTTAGTCATTCTGCCTATTGGAGCAACGGAGCAGCATGGTCCGCATTTACCGGTTTACACGGATACTATATTAGCAGAAACCGTTTTAGATGAAGCTTTTCAGCATCTATCCAAGGATGCAAATATTTGGACTCTCCCTTCCATCCCTTTTGGAAAAAGTGACGAGCATATGGATCGTCCCGGAACATTTTCTTTTTCTTTCGACACCCTTCGTTCGATCCTTTTAGATCTTAGTAGAAGTGTTCACGCAAATGGATTTAGAAAATTAGTATTATTTAACGGTCATGGGGGAAATATTGATACGTTGAAACTGGCAGCCAGACATGTGAGAATTGAGACCGGGTTAATGGTTTTTATTATTAATGTCGGAAATTTAACCATACCAGCAAGCATTATTTCTGAAGAGGAAATGTTCATGGGGATTCACGGTGGAGATTACGAAACTTCCTTACTCATGAGTTCTTATCCAGAATGGGTGCAAGATGACAAGCTTCCAAAAGAAGTGCCGATGCTTGCGGATAAGTCGAAGTATTTGCGATTTCAAAAAGGAAACTTTGCTTGGACAATTGAGGATGTGAGTGTATCAGGAATTCTTGGAAATGCGCAGCTGGCGACAAAGGAAAAGGGAGATGCGCTTTACAGGGAGCACGGAAGAGAAGTAGCCTCCTGTCTTTTGGATATTCTAACATTCGAGATCAGCGAGCTAATTGAACATTTACCAATTCAAGTAACAGAGGCAGGATCCGCAAAATAAGGGAGGATTAAAAGGTATGACTTTGTCTTATATAAGTGAATTGCAAGCTTTTTTGAAAGAAAAACAAATTATTACTGATCCGGTCCTTACGCAGAAGTTATCAAGAGATTGTTATTGGTATTCCCCTATTCTTGATGAAGAGTTAAAGGATATGAAGGCAGATGCTGTTGTAATACCTGAAAATTTGGAGGAAATCGAACAAATCTTTGCCATAGCATTTGAACATAAACAGCCTGTTCTATTCAAAGGTTCTGCAACAGGTAATTATGGTCAAATTGTTCCATTACAAGGTGGGATCCTAATTGACACAAAGCTTTTGAACAAAATTATCGAAATAAATCCTGGAGAAGTGCGAGTGGAGCCAGGCGTTAAGATTGGAATGCTTGAGAAAACTTTAAGAGAAAATGGTCAGGAGCTTTGTATTTTCCCTAGTACGTATTTAAAAGCGACGGCCGGTGGATTTGTCAGCGGCGGCTCTGGAGGGATTGGATCCATTACCTGGGGGAATCTATGGGACGGGAATGTAATTGAACTTACCATTCTAACGATGGAAGAAAAACCGAATAAGCTCACTATTTCAGGAGACGAACTTCTAAACTATATCCACAGCTATGGAACAACTGGATTTATTGCAGAAATCGTTTTTCGAACTTCTGAGAAGACAGAATGGATTCAACAAATCATATCTTTTGAAAATCTTGATGACTCTCTTCGATTTTCTGAAAAGCTGGCGTATGCATCTTCTATTCAAAAACGGTCAGTATCAACGTGCGAATGGCCCATTCCGTCCTATTTCAAACCACTGTCCAAATTTATTCAAGAGGGCAAGCATGTCGTAATCATTGAAATTAATGAAGAAGCAAGTGATGAGTTGCAAAGATTGGTAGAGGAGTGGAATGGCGAAGTCACATATACCATTTTAGCTGAAAAGTATCATAAAGGCTTAACTTTATCAGACTACACTTGGAACCATACAACATTATGGGCTTTAAACGCAAATGAACAAATGACGTATCTGCAAGCCAGCTTCGATTTAAATCGGTATATTGAGCAGGTTGCACTTATCCAAGAACAATTTAAGGATGAATTTTATCAGCATTTTGACTGGATGCGTATGGATGGAAAGGTTGTTCCTCAATCAATTCCTCTTGTTCGGTTTAGTACGAAGGAAAGACTCGATGAGATGGTTCGCTTTTGCGAATCGATTGGCATAAAGATTTTTAACCCCCATACGTATCTGCTAGAAGCAGGCGGCTGGGAAGCACATATCTCTTCAGTGTTAAGGACGAAAGGAAAGAATGACCCTCGCGCCTTGCTGAATCCGGGGAAAATTAGGGTTACATTAAGTGAAATTGTAAACTGATATACCATTTATGTAGAAAAAAGCTAGATTCAATTATCTGAATATTAGTAATATTTTTTTAAAGTCACTCTATCTTTCAACTGATTTATCCTATTTGCTTACTTTAGCGTAAATTCATAAATTGTCAACTATGGAGACTAGTAGATCTAAGGTCGATAAAAGGATAAGAAAATCCGGCAAATTAGTTTCAATTAAAACGGGGAAAGGGCAATAAATGCAAACCTTGTTACAGAACGCACAGTTAATTGGAAAGAATGAGTTAAGAAATATCACGATTGAAGATGGTGTTATTCAATCTATACAATCAGTTAAGCTTCCGATCAAACAAGAAGAAAATGTTGTTACCATTAATTTGGAAGGAAAAGTAATACTTCCAGCCTTTGCTGATATTCATATGCATTTAGATAAAGCATTCACGTATCCTTCTATTCAAAATAAGTCAGGAACCTTATCAGAGGCAATTAGGCGCTTTCAGGACTATCAGCCATCCATTAATTCTGAAATATTAGAATTGAACATGTGTAAAGGGATATACAGCGCGATACGACACGGGACGACCTCGCTTCGAACACACTTGGATGGAGATTCAACGGAATATATTAAACATGTAGTGGAAGCTTATCATGCAGTCAAGAGTAAATTTTCAGATTACATTCATATTGAAGCTGTCATCATGTGCCCATTTAACATGACTTTGGAAATGGAAAAAGATATTCGGTGGGCGCTTAATAATGGGATTGAGCACATTGGCGGGGCCCCTCATCTATCAGAACATCCGCAAAAAAACTTAGAGAGAATTTTTGATATCGCAATATCTGAAAACGCTGACATTGATTTGCATGTTGATGAGTCGGACGACCCGCAAGTCAATACTTTACCGGATATTTGTAAGTTGACTGATGAAGCAAATTATAATGGCAGGGTTATAGCTGGTCATTGTACTTCTCTTTCAGCAATGGATAAAGAACAGGCACATGAGATATTGCAAGGAGTGAAGGAATCTAAAGTAAGCATTGTGACATTGCCTGGAGCAAACATGTACTTGCAAGGGCGAAATGATCAAGGAATTATCCGACGAGGATTGACGCGGGTAAAGGAAATGATTGAGTTAGATATACCGGTTACGATTGGCTCTGATAATATTCAAGATCCCTTTCATCCATATGGAAAGGCTGATCTTCTACAAATGGCTTTACTAGGAAGCTATGGGGCACAACTCACTTCAGAAATGCATATGAACAAGCTAATAGACATGATCTCTATTATACCAGGTCATTTGATGAAGCGTAAACACGGGTTAACCCCCGGTTGCCCAGCTGATTTCGTTATTTTAGAAGTACGTGATCCTCGATTAATCCTCGCGGAACAAACACCCGCGAGAGAAATTTGGAGGAATGGAAGAAAGATTTGTAAAGTAACAGAAGTCGTCGAATTCGACCCTTTACTCAGTGCCAAAATTACCTCTATTTAGTTTATAGAGTAGGAATGCGAAGCATTATAAAGCTGAATTATATATGGGGGTGCATTATTATGGAAGATCATTCTACTATTGAAGAGGCGTTGTCAAAAAAGTACAAGCAACCAAAGAATATTGAGCAATTCGGCATTGAAGTCATTCCTAATGAATTAAGGACTGTAAAATGGTGGGATATATCGGCCATCGTATTAAATTTTGTTGTAAATCCCGGTACTATAGTAATTAGTGGTTCTTTAATTGCTGCTGGATTATCGTTCGGACAATCAATATTAGCGGGCTTTTTCAGTATTTTAATGGGTTTCGCAATCTATCTTGTAGCTGCGACTGTTGGTGTTGATTACGGGATTCCAGGGATTGTAAGTATGCGGAGTGTCTTCGGAATTCGTGGATCCTGGCTTGCTTCTGGGTTGAGGACGATATCAAGTGTGTATTGGTTTGCGTTTCAGACCATTTCCGGAGCTTTGGGTCTCACTGCTGTTTTAAAAGTCATGTTTAATACAGAAGTCAATTTAATTGTTGTAAGTCTTATATTTGGCTTGCTGCAAGTTTTAGTAGCTACGTTTGGCTATAATACTTTGAAGGTTTTATCCCGATACGCCTTCGCGTTAAAAATTATTTTCTCTACGATTATCGTATACGTATTAATGAATTATCCCCAGGAATCATTTCAACCTTTAGCTGTCTTTAACTTTGCGACAGGCGAAGGAGTGAAATGGACTTTAATTGCGCTATGGTCGACGAGTATGGCTGCTGCCTGGTTTTCTAATTTTACTGATGCAGCAGACTTTTGCCGATATTCTAAAACTCGTGTAGATATGTGGATAGGAACTTTCCTAGCCGCCGTTTTAGGCCAACTGATTTGTTCGTTTGTAGGTGGATATGCTGTCGCAGCAAGCATGGGTAAAATCTCAAACCCATTTGACGTTATCGTATCCACATCAAACGGTGCAATGTGGTTTCTAGTGCTCATATTCACTTACATCGTCTTGGATAACTGGACCATTAATGTTCAAAATTTATATACAGGTGGATTAGCGTTAACGAGTATATTTAGTAGCTTAGGACGTTTCTGGGGAACGATCATTGTGAGTGCAGTAGGGGTCACTCTATCAATAGTCCCTCAATTAGTCGAAGGTTATATAGGGTACATGTCGATATTAGGAGATCTTTTTGCACCTATGGGAGGTGTATTCGTAGCCCACTATTTGTTCTTTGCACGTGCGACTATCGATTTACCTTCTTTGTTTAACCAATCAAACCGTTATTGGTATTGGAAAGGATTCAATCTAGCTGCGATGGTTTGGATTGTAATCGGCTTTTTCATTAATAGGACTGTGCCAACTCAGTATTTGAACATTTTGATAACCGCTATCATATCGGCCATTGGATACATTATTACAGTATCTATCGCGCGCAAGTGGTCACCTAGTTTAACTATCGCAACACAAAAAGTAAAGCACAATACCGTTGAAGATATGTTGAGCGAAAATAAAGTGTCCACTATGTAGAACCAATATTTTAGAGGAGAGATAAAATGTTCAATCGAATTGCAGTAATAGGGGCAGGGATTATGGGTAATGGAATTGCCCAAGTAATTGGAACAGCAGGCATTCCTGTTAACTTATACGATATCCATCAAGAGTCCCTTGATAAAGCTTCTAGTACTATTGAAAAAAACTTGGATTTAATGATTCAACAATCTGTATTAGCGAAGGAAGAGAAACCCTTAATACTAAAAAGAATTTCTTACACAACCGACTTACAGGAATGTCTATCTCAATGCGACATGGTTATTGAAGTAGTGCCAGAAATTTTAGAACTTAAACAAACACTTTACAGACAAATAGAAAAAAACGTAAAAGACCATGTTATCATTGCGTCAAACACTTCAGCTATACCACTGACAGAGTTGACCCAACAGGCAAAAATACCTGATCGATTTATCATCACACACTTTATGAACCCAGCCCCCTTAATTCCACTAGTGGAAATTATTTCTCAGGAGCAGACGAATGTAGATGTGATTGATCAGACCATTCAGTTTATAAAGAAAATTGGAAAATCCCCCGTTCGGCTTAAAAAGGAGATTCCAGGAGCAGTTGTGAACCGCTTGCAGGCAGCATTATTGCGTGAGGCTTTCCATTTAGTAGAACAAGATATCGTCAGTTTACAGGAGATTGATCAGATTATCAAGGATGGGCCAGGCTTCCGTTGGGCATTTATAGGACCAATGCAAATGGTTGACCTTGGCGGTCTAGACACATGGAAGAGAATCATGGACCATCTATCACCGGAATTAGAAAACTCAAAGACATGTTCTTCCTTAGTACAGGAGTTAGTGGAGAATGGGCGATTAGGAACTAAAACAGGGAAGGGAATTTACGATTATGATGACGAACTTATAGAGCAAATTACTTTTGAGAGAGATCAAGATTTTATTAAACTCCTTAAGGTTAGGAACCCTGTAAATAGGGGCAACGCCAGTGAAGAGTCGGGAAAAACTGATCCCCATTCCGCTAAAGTTTAAAGCAATAAAGAGCGAAAGCTAATAATAAAAAAAGCGTAAAGGCCCTTTATTGATTGGGAACCTTTACGCATTTTTATTTCTAGGCTGTCAGTTAACAAACATTTTTATTGCTATTGGTTTCCTTTGTTCAAACTTATAAATATAGGTAAATCCACATTCCCTCGCTATGTTATAGGCCTCTATCAGATTGGCTCCAACGGTTTCGGCTTTGTGTGAGTCCGATCCGATGGTTAAAATCTCTCCGCCCAACTCCTTGTAAAGTTGAATAATATTCATGGATGGCAGGGTCTGTTTCAAACCTGTTCAAGATTCCATACTCTTTATAGCCATAGCGCTTCATTAAATCTAAATGGGCGATCACATCTATGTCGGCTGCTGACACCATTTTATACAATTCTTCAAAATAAAGCTGGTAGGCTTTTTGATTATGTTCTTTGAGTACAATTCGGAGCTTTTGGTTGTTTATATTATGGACGGAGCCTAAAATGAAATCTAGATTTAGGTGTTTAAGAGTTTGGTCATATTTATCCGTTAAAAGATGGGGCTCACAAAGTTCTATCCCGGCTTTTACTGTTAATTGTCTGCGAAATTTCTCCTGACAATTTCGAACCTCACTAAAATATTTGTCAAAATCCATGTGCCCATAGGTTGGTGCAAGCGGATTAACCGAGAAATGCTCAGTAAAGCAAATCTCTTTAATATTATTTTCTATTGCTTTCAAACATACTTCTTCCATCATGGCAGTGGAGTCAAATGAATTGTTTGTATGATGATGATAGTCCATTAAGTACACAACATTTCCCTCTAGGAGATTCTGATACTATCTAATATACCAAATTCCCCTATATAACGAAAATCTCCTTCTTGGAAGCGTGGGTGCCGGCCCTTGTCAAAATTTGTAGTATCATATTAATTGAGAGTGTAAGCGTTTTCAATTATAATAAGGACAGGTGGATAGCACGTGTGGCTATCGTGGTATTGTGCGTAGGATGGGGCCGATACTATTCATGATTACTAGCTAAGTAGAGACAAATAACCAATATTACTTATAGTAAATCATGTATTATTTTTTTATAAGAAAAGGCAAATTTAAAAGCTTGGTTAAAGAAGGGAGAAGGCAAGTGGAGAAAAATAAAACCTTGTTCGACCATTTTTTAAAGGGAGATCGATTTGAACTTCATGCATATCTTGCTTATTTGTTTAATCAGTTTCCGGAACAAGTAGAAGAAAAGATGGCGGGTGAATAAACGATGGATGAAAAATTAATAAGGACAAAAAAGTAAAAGCGGTCAATTTTATTTCAGGGAGAATAAAATTGATCGCTTATTTATTTTGGCTTAAAGGCAGAAATTCAAAATTTATCGCACCCTTACAAGCTGCATCCGCTGGTTGAACAAAGACGGATAGGATAGAGACCCGAGCATGATGCTTGTGACGGCGGCGGTGGTTAAGAGTAAAAATAAAATGAGCAATTGGAATTGCACGGCTTGAATGGGATCGGCGCCTCCGATGATTTGGCCGCTCATCATGCCAGGGAGCTGGACGAGTCCAATTGTTTTTTGGCTTTCGATTGTCGGAATCATACTAGCTTTTATCGAAGTGATCAGCTGGGTGCGGATGGCCTGTTTGGGTGTTCCGCCCAAGGATAGGATGAGTTCGGTCTCTTCCTGCCGCGCTTCTACCTCAGCAGAAAACCGGTTAAGGAACAAAATCGCAAGGACCATGGAGTTCCCAATCACCATACCACTGATAGGGATGATATATTGGGCGGTTGGCGGCGTAATGTTGAAACCGAGTAAAATGCCTTGCGTCAGCACTTCTATAAAAAGTAATGTTACCGCCACTTTCCACGTGATTCCTTTAATCACACTTCCTTTTTTTCGGGCATTTTGCGTGGCGGCGCCAATCATGACCGTTACCATTAGAAGCATAAACATATAGCTTTCCGTTTCAAACACGAAATGGAGAATGTAGCCGACAGCCAGCAGCTGGATAATCGAACGGATCGTTGCAATGATTGTGTCCTTTTCCAGACCCAGTTTTAGCGTTTTCGATAATAGAAGCGGGATGAGGACGAAAATAAGTGCGAAAGATAGTGAAAGATAACTCATTGTCCTTCTCCTTTCACAAAACGCCGGACTTTTTCATTTTCAGGTGAATTCAGCAAGCCACTTTCCCCGGTTTCGACAACTTTCCCGTCCATCATTACCCAGGTGTATTCCCCGATTGTCAACGCCTGCTCTAGATTATGCGTGATCCAAATGATGGTGGTGTTGAACTTTTTGTTTATTTTTACAATCAGGTTTTCGATTTCCTTCTGTGATGCCAGATCGAGTGAAGAGGTAATCTCATCGAGCAAAATAACCCGGGGACGGTTAACAAGTGTCCGGGCAATCGAAACCTTTTGGCGCTGACCTCCTGATAAATCCTTGATATTTCGGTGTAAAAGGGTCTCATGAAGACCGACATTGCCCAATAACTCCTTCGCCTCTTCTTCCATTAATTGTTTTCCCTGCAGCTCCATTGGCAGCGACAGATTTTTGAGTACGCTGCCGCTTATCATGGGCGCACTTTGAAGCGCGATTCCGACGTACCGTCGCAGTTGGACCGGTTCGTAGCTGTCGATGTTTTTGCCGTTCATCAAAATGTCTCCCGAATCCGGTGACAGCAGTCCATTGCATAATTTGAGCAGTGTCGTCTTCCCGGCTCCTGATGGCCCGACCAACGTGGTGATTTTGCCTTCAGGAAACGATCCGGTAATATCGTTTAAAATGGGCTGATTGCTAACGGAATAATAGACATTCCGAAAATGTACAGCCGGTTTATAATCCGCTGCCACTCCACTTCACTTCTTTCCAATTTCTTCTTGGGGAAATTATATCATAAAAGCCAAAGGGACGGTTCTTGTGGTCTTTTCAAATCTTGAAAAGAACCAAGAGAACCGTCCCCCTGGACTACCTGGACTCAAAACTGCGGTAAATGTTCTTTGTGTGCTTCTAGCATTTCGTCTAATATTTGCTTGGCCACTTTGTCGGATGGAACGAGCGGGTTGATGGTCATGGCAAGTAATGCTGTGTTATAGTCACCGGTTACGGCTGCTTCTGCCGCAACACGCTCAAAGGATTTAATTTGCTGCACTAGTCCTCTAACGGCAACAGGAAGATCGCCTACAGAGATGGGCTTAGGGCCATCCTTTGTGATCACACAGTTTACTTCAACCGCGGAATCATCTGGAATGCTGGCAATGGCACCGTTGTTACGTGTATTAACTGGCTGAATATCTCTTTTATCATTGTAAATCGAGTTAATCAGACTGCAGGCAGCATCGCTATAGTAGGCGCCGCCGCGTTTTTCTAGTTGAGGCGGTTTAATATCAAGGGTCTCATCCTTATATAGTTCGAATAATTCGGTTTCTAATTTTTGCACCACTTCCGCACGAGTACCTTCTGTTGCTGCCTTTTCTACTTCTTCTTGCAGCATTTCGTCCGTCTTATAGTAGTAACGGTGGTAGGGACATGGGATGACCCCTAAACCTCTAATGAAGTCAGGCTCCCATGACAAGCCGGAAATGTTCTTCATGGTCATTGCATTTTCCGGGTTCGCCATTGCTTCGATAACTTGGTCTTGAACACTTACGCCGTCAACGAATGTATCAAGCCCGAATACCATGTGGTTAAGACCGGCGAAGTTTACTTGAACACGCTCAGGTTCCACATTCAATGATTTCGCAATGCCCATCCGCATACCGATTGGCACGTTACATAAGCCAACTACCTTCTTAATGTTGCTGTACCGTAATACAGCCTCCGTTACCATCCCAGCAGGGTTCGTAAAGTTAACGAGCCAGGCCTCAGGACAAAGCTCCTCAATATCTTTACAGATTTCAAGAATAACAGGAATGGTACGGAGCCCTTTAAACAAACCGCCAGGTCCATTTGTTTCTTGCCCAATCACATTGTATTTTAATGGAATCCTTTCATCCTTCGCTCGTGCTTCTAAAAGCCCAACACGGAATTGTGTGGTAACAAAGTCTGCGCCCTTTAATGCTTCTTTTCTATCTAGTGTCAAATGAACCTCAATGGGAAGTCCTGCCTTAGCAATCATTCGTTTTGCAAGGTCTCCAACAATTTCTAACTTTTCTTTCCCCGCTTCAATGTCCACTAACCATAGTTCTCTTACCGGAAGCTCATGATAACGCTTAATAAAACCTTCCACTAACTCAGGAGTATAACTGGACCCTCCGCCAATTGTTACGATTTTCACGCCTTTTGACATTTACAAAACCCCCAGAAATGAATTTTTACTGTTCTTGAGTCCATTCTATTGGCTCAAGTGTGTTGCGTAAATATCCTTCGGCCATTTAGGTTTTTATATCGTTAAAAGGAATTCGTTACAAATAGGGAACACTGTGTTTCTTTTGGTGTGGTATGATAATAACATTAGGAGGAGTTCTCATGTTTTCGGGAGATATGATTGCATCGTTTAATGAATTAGAAACTTCTTTATATGACTATATTTGTAAAAATGGTCCCAAAGTTATCTACATGCGGATCCGTGATTTAGCGGACGAAACACATGTCTCAACTTCTACCATTCTTCGCTTTTGTCGAAAAATCAATTGTGAAGGGTTCACAGAATTCAAAGTGAAATTAAAGCTTTTTTTATATGAGGATGTCAAAAGTAATCTAAAGAGCAGCCAGTATGCACTCTCTGAATTTGTTGAGCGGACCTTAAACGGGAATCTTGACGCGGCCATCATGGCGGCGGCTTCATTGATTGTGAAATCTGATAACCTCATCTTTATCGGGACGGGAAGTTCAGGGATCTTGGCGGAGTATGGAGCAAGGTATTTTTCAAGCCTAGGAAAATTCTCGATGTATGTGAAGGATCCTTATATCCCGATTCACGCGAATTATCTGCACAATAGTACAACCATTGCCTTATCGGTCACAGGAGAAAACAGTTTTTCCATTTCCCATCTGAATCAGCTCAAACAAAAAGGCAGTCATATAATCAGCATCACGAATAATAAACATTGTACTATGGCCAAAATGGCCGATATAAATATTTCCTATTATGTAACGGAAGAATGGTACAAAAAATCAAATATTACAACCCAAATACCCGTAGTTTATATCCTTGAGGAAACGGCTCGGGAAGTACAAAAGCTATCGTAGGACCATGGGAGGACCATGGGTAGGACCATGGGGACGGTTCTTGTGGTCCACACAAACCTCAAAAAAAACCAGGAGAACCGTCCCCTTGGCATTTCACGAAGCGGGAGGAGATTAGAAAATATGAGCATTGGTTATTTTAATGGAGAATTTATTCAACTGGATCAAGCAGTTGTTCCGATTGATGAACGGGGACATCAGTTTGGCGATGGTGTCTATGAGGTGATCCGTGTGTATGATGGAAAACCTTTTATGCTGGATGAACATTTACAGCGGTTGATCACTAGTGCAAGGGCGATTAAATTACAAGTTGAACAATCCGAGGAAGACTTTAAAGCGATTATTTTAGAAGCCGTGCAAAAATCGAACTTACTCGATTGTGATGTGTATTTACAAATCACGAGGGGAATCGCAGTACGAAAGCATCTTTTTCCAGAGGCCCCTTTGTCCGTTTCCATGACCGTTCGACCGGCGAAAATAATTGAAGATTCTGTTAGGGAGAATGGTGTTACGGCAATGTTCCATACAGATGAGCGATGGGCAAATTGTTATATTAAATCATTAAATCTACTGCCTAATATTTTAGCGAAGCAAACCGCGGATGAAAGTGGCTGCTTTGAAGCGATCCTTGTAAAAGATGGATATGTAACAGAAGGAACGAGCTCGAATGTGTATATCCTTAAAGACGGAGCGGTCTACACTACACCGTTATCGAAGCAAATTTTATCAGGCATCACACGCATGGCGGTTGAAAAAGTCACCCATTCTCTCGAAATTCCTTTCATTGAAAAAATGTTTACCCCTGATGAATTACTCGAAGCTGATGAAGTGTTTATGACAAGTACTTCATCCGAAATTTTGCCGATTGTGAAAGTGGATGGAAAGGACATCAATCAGGGAAATCCGGGAGAATTAACTTTGAAAATGCATAAGAAATTCAAAGAATTGATTAAGTAAGACCGTGGGAATAAAACCGGAAGACCATGGGGACGGTTCTTGTGGTCCACATAAACCTCAATAAAAACCAGGAGAACCGTCCCCCTGGCACCCTTAGGAGGGATCGGAGTTGGAGTATCATACGCCTAAGAAGGTTAGGGACAGGGGGATTGTCATCGGACGGCTCCCTGTCGGTGAGAAAAACTGTATTACGGATGTGGAGGGAGTCCGGGTTGGCCACGTTACACTTGATTACCCTATGGACGGGTTGGGTGATTATGCTTGCACGGGTGTGACCGCAATATTACCGCACGGCGGCAACCTTTTTAAAGAAAAAGTAACAGCAGCAAGCTGTGTGTTGAATGGCTTTGGAAAAACAACTGGCCTCATCCAAGTAAATGAATTAGGCGTGATTGAATCACCGATCATGTTAACCAATACGTTCGGCGTTCCGGCCGTTACCCAGGGGGCATTGCAATACATGCTGGAGGAAAATTCTGAAATTGGTGATACAACGGGAACGATTAATGTGGTTGTAGGGGAGTGCAATGATAGCCATTTAAATTCGATCCGGCGATTCCCGGTCCAACCGGAGCATGCGATTGAAGCCATCAAAAAGGCATCCAATCATGTTGCGTCTGAAGGAGCAATCGGGGCTGGGAAAGGCATGGTTTGCTTCGGATATAAAGGGGGAATTGGCTCCTCTTCCCGAATGGTTGAGGCAGGTGGTCATTCGTTCACTGTTGGATGCCTAGTCCTAAGTAATTTTGGGAAAAAAGAAGAATTTCGCGAATGGGAATATTTACTTCGACGAGAAGAAAGTGTTCCAGCTTTATCGCAAACAACAGACGGATCGATTATTCTTGTTTTAGCAACAGACGCACCGCTTAGCAGCAGACAGTTGCAGAGAGTAGTCAAACGATGCGGGATTGGTCTTGGCAGAACGGGGAGCCACTTTAGCCATGGAAGCGGTGATATCGTGATCGGCTTTTCAACGGCCCGTAAAATTCCCCATTCTACAGATGAATTAATCGAAACACGTAGTCAGCTCAGGGAAGACCATCCACTCTTCAATCAACTTTTTACCGGGGCTGCAGAGGCTGCTGAAGAAGCAATCTTAAATTCATTATCACAAGCGGTAACGACGAAAGGCAGAAATGGACATGTTGTTCATGCTTGTCCACTTCAATAGAAAATGGAAAGCCAGAGGGACGGTTCTTGTGGTCTACTCAAACCCGGAAAAGAACCACCAGAACCGTCCCCTTGGCTGCTTTTTGTTATATTTTCGATGGCTCAAATGGATTATAGGTAAATCGCCATTTCTTTTCTGAAATTTCCTTTAAGCCTTTGCGCATCATTCGAAAGACTAGAATCCATGATGCCGCCATCAGAATGAGTTGCCCGAATGGAAAAATACCTGGGAGCGGGGTGTCCCATAGAGCATGCATCAAAATGGCCAGAATAAATATTCGAAGAAACTTTGGCTTGATCAACATGTTCAATTCGAAATGTTTGTCCCCTTGGATCATACAGAATGCGGCTCCTGTCAAAGCGGCCCACGCGACATGTCCCCCTGGAGCTAATAGGCTTCGCCAAAGTATGGTGGTATAAAGCGTATGGTAGCTTCCAGAAATAAGTCCCCTTAATGCATAACCGGCGGTTTCAAAAGCTGCAAAGCCGGCACCTACCGCAGCACCTAATAAAAGTCCATTCAGGATATATCTGTACTTCAGTTTTCGTACAAAATAAATAACGGTAACGGCTTTGGCGAGTTCCTCCGCTATACCAATCGTGATGGGATTGATGTTGTTTTTTAGAATATCAAAGAACACGAGCGCCACTAGCATGGAGAGGATCCCGCCGATAAACACCACATAGATGATTCGATAAATCGCAATATTTTGAGGGGCGTTCATTTCCCAAAAGAAAATCAGTGTTGTGAAAGGAACGGCGAAGGCACCGACTATAATAAGACCGGGGATAAAGTTTACATTTTGGAACAGGCTCACCCCTACGTACAGTCCTAAATAAGCAATGAGCGCAAAGAGAAAGACTCGCGCAAAAAGCCACGGTTTTGGCCATGTTTCCTTCACTTCTCTTATCTTGGGCGTTGTAAGTGCTGTTCCTACTATAAAAAGGCGTTCAGCCTCCAGTTCGCTATGCCTTCTGAATACCCGCGATAATATATTTCGAAATTTAGGTTCAACCGAACGTTCAACCCTCGGAACCATGTCAACAAAATGAGCAAACTCATAAAATAGGCTATTTCTTTCCTCAACTGTTTTATCAGGGCTATTACTGCTATAGCCACAGTTTAAGCAGCTTTTCACCTCGTCCGGAATTACATAAGCACATTGTGGGCACTTCATTTACCTTCCTCCTCAATATGAACAAACCTCTTTAGTTGGCTTTATGTTCTCCAAATAGCGGTACGAGAATACGGAAGTAGGAGAAAGCATCGCATTTCGGTGCTTTATCACCGCCCGATTTTAGAGGGATGCTTTATTTAAAAAAAGACTAATAAAAAGAAGAATAATTGCAAAGGATTACCTATATGCAGGAAAAATTTCATTCGTATTAAACGTTCATTTATCAATCCATATGCACCTTCATTTTTGCTATAAGGAGTTGGGCTAAAGCATGGCATTTACGGAAGGCATTAAACAATCTAAAGAAGGCATACAATTGATTATAGAAGCAAATAATATTATGTCTGAAGCGGTTGTTAATCACTTTCTTTTTACATGGCAATGGTGGTTCGGGATTGGATTATTTATTGTCCCATGGATTATTTGGCTTCTGTTTCGAAAAAAAGAAAGCTCGGGAAGGTTACTTCTTGGAGGGTTGACCACGATCATTTTATCACTAATTATTGATCTTATTGCTGTTTCATTAGGGTTATGGAGCTATCCAATGGAATTTTCACCTGTTGCACCACTGTTATTGCTTCCTTATCATTTTTCGTTAGTCCCGGTGGCCGTTATGTTTGCAATACAAATTAAGCCAAAAGCGAATTCGCTTTTAAAAGGGGCCATACTTGCGGCACTTTCTGCTTTCGTAGGCATGAAATTTTTTGTCTTGATTCATTTTTACGATCCAAAAAATTGGTTATCCATTTATGACTTTTGTATTTATTTATTTTTATTCTATGTTGCTTTCTGGTTTAGTAAGATCAGAGGGTATGAATCGATATCTGAACAATAATGGTGCAGCTTGGAGACGGTTCTTCAAGAGCACCGAAAAAGAGGCTTCTTAAGGACAAAACTCGCATCCCAAATTTAGAAACAAATGATCCCGATTGTTAATCAACCGGGATTTTTACTATATTCATGATAGAATAAAATTAATGTCGTTGATTTGAGCATTTGGGGGGATATTATGAATGAAAATAAGTTAAAACACCTTGAATTTATTCAGGGCGTAATCAATCGAATGGGGCAAAATTCCTTTTTATTGAAGGGCTGGGCTGTAACTCTTGTGGCTGGACTTTTTGTTTTTGCGAATACCCAAGATATGGACTATAGATATATTTCCATTGCATTAATACCCACTATTTTCTTTTGGCTTTTAGATGGTTATTTTCTTTGGCAAGAAAAGTTATTCAGAAAACTTTATGATCACGTTAGAAAAAAAGGTGAGGGAGTGGTGATCGATTTTTCAATGAATGTGAAACCTTTTCAGCCAGTAACGAGTTCATGGATTTCTATTTGCTTTTCGACTACATTAAGTTTATTTTATCTTCCCATCATTGCAATTATCATCATTACCATGGTGTTTGCTTGTAAATATTAATTTTTATGGTTAAAAGTAACGAAAAAGGGAAATGGATATTATAATAAAGACCACTTTTTGGAGGAGAAATGACCCCAATCAAACCAAAATTATTTATTGGATCTGCCAGAGAATCCGCTGAATATGTTGATGCCATTCATGAAGCACTCACAAATGTTGCTGAGGTTACGCCTTGGACTGCAGGTGCATTTCGCCCACTCGAATATAATATGGAAAGTCTTGAACGACTATTAGATGAAAATGATTTTGCTGTATTTGTATTTTCACCGGATGATGTAGTAAATATACGAGGAACGATTACATTTACGACAAGGGATAATACTCTGTTTGAAATGGGGTTATTCTGGGGAAGGTTAAGAAGAGGACGAGTGTTTTATATCATTCCTAATGCAACCCCGGAAAGTGAGGAAGCAATAGGGTTTCGCTTACCTTCAGATCTGGACGGTCTTACGGTATTACGGTACGAAATTCGTGGTGATCATAATCATGATGCTGCTGTTAATTTAGCTTGCAGGGCTATAAAAAGAAAAATGGCAGAGTTGGGCGTTTTTCAAGATCCAGCAAAGCTTTTAGCAGAAGCACAAGCAAACATGGATAAAGACTATTCCTTAATTCGTATACTGCGAACCTTAGCAAAACGACTCTTAGCAGACCCATCGAAGCAGTTTGAATATCTCCAAGAAGCTATTAGGAACGCTTATCAAGCTCCAAATTCTTATTACGTTGAAGGGATAGGCGTTTGGCTGGCGGAGGGTAGAGATGGTCTGAAACAAATAGCTGGAAATGATGGTCAAGGGCAATTTTACCCCTTTGATGTGAATGAAAATAGGGGAGAAACAGATAGAATCATCGTCATTGATTGTTTTTTACAAAGCAACGAGCTGGTTTTCCAAAAAATTAATTCAGCCTTTGATAATACGTATGTGTTGTGCTATCCTATAGGAAATCAGTTGGTTTTGACCGTTGCCATAACGGGAAGAAGGGCATTAAGTCAAGAAGAGATTGACGATATATTTCTCGATAATTATAACCTTTTAAGCACAATAAATAATATCTTTGGAGGTGCATCTTCATGAAAAGAGCAGTGATATCAAAAGTAGACAAAAAGTCATATAAACTTGGAGAAACTGTTACGGGTGTAAGAGCAGTTATTACCTCCATTCACGGAAAAGAAGAATCAGGAAAAGTAGTGTATAAACGAAAAGCTGATTATAGAGAGGACCCGTTTAAGAAGCGGGCTTAAGTGGGGGCAGACTCCCACTCGGCTAAGGTTTAAGGCGTTAAAGGAATTGAATTGAGGTATCAGAGATCCCAGTTGTTAATCAACTGGGATTTTTTATGTTCTTTTATTGAGTGTACTTTGTTGCTCTTTGGGCCAATTGCGACTTACTGAGCTTCCCCCAAATATGACTTTCTATTCCCAAAATATGACTTTAGGAATGACTTTTGTCACTATAAAGTGTGTTCTGGGAGAATTAAACTAAATTTTGCAGGGTAATGCTCTAGGGCTGAGGTCGTAGATTATATTACATCACCTGCCCGATGTTGAGGGCGAAATGGAAAACTTATAATAAACAGGTGGAATTATCCAATCAACAAGACTAAAACAGGGGAATGGAAGAAAAAACGGAGGGGAAGAGAGTAAATGAAATCATGGATTAAATTTTCATTAAAGAACGCTGGGGTTATTTTTATTGCCATGTTAATGGTGATAGCAGGGGGGATTTATTCAGTCAAAACGATGAAGATGGAGTCAATGCCTAATGTCGACATTCCTTATATTGTCGTCCAGGTTCCCTATATCGGTGCAACTCCTGACCAAGGATTAGAGGATATTGGCAAGCCATTGGAAACAAATTTGTCGGGCATCAAGAAACTAGATAATTTGTATGTTGAAGCTCACAGTAATATGGTCGTGGGGATTCTTGAATTTGACATGAGCAAGGATATGGACGAAGCGGAAAAGGATGTCACGACGGCCGTCGCTTCCATCAAACTGCCTGCAGGGGCAGAAAAACCGGAAATTTTAAAGGACGGTCCATCGGCCATGGCTGTATTTTCGTTTGCCCTTTCATCGGAAACAGCGAGTCAATCCGATCTGACACAATACATCAATGAGCGGATCAAGCCGGCATTGACAGGGATTGATGGGGCCGGAAGCATTGATATTTCAGGTGAGACGGAAAAGGAAGTAGCGATTAAACTCGATCCGGAAAAAATGAAGCAGCATGGAATAACCTATGAAACAGTCAAGCAAACATTTTTAGCACATAATTTTTCATTCCCGGCGGGGCAGGTAAATGTTGAAGATAAAACATTCAATGTGCAAGCCGATTTCAAGCTCAATTCCGTTGAGGATGTTAAAACCATACAAATTTTGGCCCAAGGACCTACTGGAATCGAAAAAGTGAGCTTGTCGGACATCGCTTCCATTTCTTATAGCAACAAAAAGGAAACGGTCTATACAAGATTGAATGAAAAGCCGGCCGTTCTGGTCGAAATGAAAGCACAGCCCGGCTCTAATACAGTTGAAGTGGTGGAGCAGGCAAAGGAAAAGCTGGATGCATTAGATCTTCCTGCCGGCTACAAATTAACGAAATTATATGATACATCAAAAGAAGTAAAAACATCTGTTGATGGGATGCTGCGGGAAGTGCTGCTTGGTACCTTGTTTGCCGTGATCGTCACGTTCTTGTTCCTTCGTAACATACGAGCAACGATTGTCGCCGTTCTTTCGATTCCTTTATCGATATTAGCCTCGATGATTACTTTGAAATATTTTGGCTATAGCTTAAACATGATGACCCTTGCTGGAATTGCCGTCGCCGTCGGACGGGTCATTGATGATTCGATTGTCGTGATTGAAAATATTTACCGGCGAACCTTATCTAGCCCGAAGCGTGATGAGAGAATGGTTCTTACGGCTGCCAAAGAAGTAGGTGGGGCGATTACCTCTTCCACCCTTACAACCATTGCCGTATTCGGGCCGCTTTCCTTTGTTCCGGGGATTATTGGCCGCTTTTTTGCTCCGTTTGGCATTACGGTCATCGTGGCTCTCGCCTTTTCTTTGATCGTTTCGTTAACCGTTGTACCGTTATTGGCCAAATTATTTTTACTGCGGATCAAACACCAAGAGGTGAAAGAAACATTTTTTGAAAAAGCCTATAAGCATGTATTGTCATGGGTATTAAATAAACGGGCTGTCACGATTGTTTTAGCGATTATCCTATTTGCCGGATCATTAGCATTAGTTCCAAGGATTCCGCAAAACTTTTTACCACAGGAAAAAGCAGTCTCCTATCGTTTAACAGGCGATTTACCAGCCGGAACTTCGTTAGAAAAAGCAAACAAGATTGCGGTTAAAGTGGAAGACATTTTGAAAAATGAAAAGGATATTAAACATACACAAACAATTGTGAATGGGGAACATATTCGTTTTTCGATTGATTTAAAGGATGGTATCACGAAGGGGCAAACTAGTAATTTTGAAAAAAGTGTAAGAGCAAAAGTTGAAAAATTGGACGATGACATGCAGGTTGCCCTTTCACCTGTTGGGATTGTTGGAACAAGCGGTTTAGCGTTAATGGTCGAGGGCGGGAATGCCAAAGATTTAGAGACGGCTGGAAAAATGATTACGGATAAAATTAAAGATATTGATGGCTTAGAAAATGTCGAATCCAACCTCTCAGGAGTGAAGGAACAGCTTCAATTGAAAATCGATGATCAGCAAGCGGCCGAAAACGGGTTAAGTCCGATCATGATTGCGGGATTTGTGAGAGAGCTCATTTCAGGTGATCATGTCGCTGAGATGCAAGTAGAAGGAAAAACAACGAGTGTCAATTTGTCATTGGCTAGCACTTCCGAGGGCACGATCAATGACATTATGAGTCAAAAAATGACCAATCCGATGGGGCAGCAAGTAGGCCTTTCAGAAGTGGCTACCTTGACGAAAACACCGAGTCCGTCCGCTTTGTATCGTTTAAATCAGCAGCCATATGTGCAGATTTCAGGCCGGATTACAACGGATAATTCTTCTGGCGTGCAGGCAGAGGTCGATAAACGACTGAAAACCTTAGATTTACCAAAAGGGGTAAGCTATCATTCAGAAGGTCAAGCGCAAGCGATGAATGAAGGGTTTACCAATATGATGCTGGCGATGGCCGTTGCGGTTGTGCTTGTGTTTATCGTGATGCTGATCGCATTTGGGAATATGTTAATGCCAGTCGCCATTCTCTCTTCGTTACCATTCTTATTTTCGGGTGGCTTACTAGGATTATATCTTACGAATCAAGCACTTGGGATGCCGGCTTTAGTTGGGTTCCTGATGTTAATCGGGATTGTTGTCACAAATGCGATTGTCTTGATGGAGCGTGTGAAGCAGAATGAGAAGAAGGGCATGGAGGTTGGCGCCGCGTTACTTGAAGCTGGAAAAACCCGACTTCGCCCGATTCTCATGACGGCCCTCGCGACAATCGGTGCATTATTACCATTGGCCCTCTCAAGCGAAGGCGGATTAATCTCACGGTCTCTGGCGATTGTGGTTATCTCAGGACTGTTAACATCCACACTCTTAACCCTGGTCATTGTACCAACCACGTATCATGTATTGAAATCAGTAAAGGGACGATTTTCTAGGAAAACTGCTGCTAAGCTGACTGAAAAGGAATCAGCGTAGCGGGGGTAAGCCCAAGGGGACGGTTCTTGTGGTACATTTTCATTTTAATCGCAACCATTAAGGGTCATATCCGCTGTTTCTCGGCAGCGGGACTGACCCTTTTTATATAGTTTTGGAGAGGAATCTTATGTTTCGAAATTCACTGTTTCTCCTATTGGATGCATTTCAATTAGGATTTTGGCCCAAAGTGAATCCAATAGCCCTTATTGGGTGCGTTTCTATCAGAATATCCTCTCATTACGACATATTTACAGTAGTTTATTACATATTTCTAGGCGCTTATGACATGATTCCGGACTCTTACTACCTATTTTTCAAAACTTATGACATTTTCTGGTATAAATTTGAAATTCCTGCGTATTTGAGTGACTTTATTCCGGCGTTTACTCCAAATGAAACATAAGAACCGTCCCCGCGCACCATGAATAGCATGAAGTTCTAGCGTAGTGGTATATCTGGCACGATTTTCTCTTATAATGGGGACATGGGTGCCGTTATCCAATAGAGAGGAGGTTAACCGTATGGGAAATAGGAAATGGTGGATAATCCCCGCGATTCTTTGGATGGCCGCTATCTTTTGTTTTACGCAGCTGCCGTATTTTACAGGGAAAAACACTTCAGATGCAATCCAAAAGGTTGTAGTAACAGAGCATAAGGCCATTCATACCCCAAGTGCTGATAAGGAAGAAGTGAATGTGCTCAACTTTATTGTAAGAAAGGCAACGCATATCACTGTGTTTGGTTTTCTTGCCTTGTTCTTGTTTAAGGTAGTAGAAAACATGCGTTTCCCGTATATTCTCTCATGGGTGCTTACTTTTCTCTATGCTATAACGGATGAATACCACCAATCCTTTATGCCTGGTCGCACTGCGGCCTTTATGGATGTCTTAATTGATTCGTTTGGTGCATTTCTTTTTTTATTTTTGACTTTTATTCTTAGAACGAAACAAAGTACATTTTTAAAAATAAAAGCGTAAAGGCCCTTTAGAACTCAGGACATTTACGCTTTTTTAAAATGATCGCGAAAGTGATTCATTCATACTTTTAACGCAACAGAAGATGAGTGATTAGTTTAAGCCAACCGAAAAACGCAACCCATAACGGGACGCTTAGAGACGTTCCCCAAAACAATCCAACTAAAAGATTTCCTTGCTTGTCCATGAAATCCACTCCCGCCCGAGTTTGATAGTTGCTGTAGATCATATTGTGTTTCAATAAATATAAATGAAACCGTTTACGAAAACAATGGTCCAAAATAAGGATGTTTATCACTAGTAACGCGATACAAAAGTAGGGATTTCCGTAGAATGTTTTAAACGTCTTAAGCCAAGGTGGTGGGGGTATTAGTCCTATTTCTAATAATATTAATGGGTTAATAGTGCTATTTTTCAATGGTAATTGATGGTATAATATAAACGAACACATAGTTCGTACGAAAGGGCAAATCCATTGAAAGATGGTGGCGCAAAGCTATAGGGGCTAAGGTTTAAAAAACTATGCCAGCCAGATACCGAATATGACACCTTCCTACGAATTATGAAATATATTATTGTGGAGGGAATCTATGTTACTATTTCTTGCAGGTTCAATTGTCGGTTCTTTTGCTATGCTCTTTACCATGAGTCTAATGATGGCGGCTAAAAGAGGGGATGAACAAATCGAGGCTTACTTTAAAGAAAAAGCGTACTAAGTAAGTAGAAAAAACGGTTTGTAAATATGGATTTGTCAGATTAATAGAGGAAAAAAGCCCGCCTTAAAAAAATAATTAAGGGGGGCTTTCCTGTGGTTACCAAGGGGACGGTTCGAGACCGGTGATAAACTAAACTTTTTTTGCACCATTTTTTATGAAATGTTTGAATATTTTGTTTGAATCTGAAAAGTATGGATTTTTTTCAATAAATCTTCTAATTGAGGGGATGTTTCTGTTCATATCCTCTCTATTTTTAGGAAAGACGTAACGATCTGTCCCTCCTATAATAAGTCACACCTAAAATCAGCCTCCGGAGGAGTGGTACCATAACTTCGCAAAATGAATACCTTTTTAAAAGCCTCTTTATTTGGGAGGGGGAAACTGTATCTAAAAACAGATAAAAATTACAAACAAATAGTTCCTTGAATATGGAAATCTCCATTTTAATCAAAAAATACGGAATACCCAAGGATTGAAACCCCACAGGCCAAAACCGCGACTTCATTCTTCTTGGGCAATCTAAAATTTTGCGAAAGGACCTTACCCTCTAAATAACACTAAGGCCCGACTAGCTTCTATTCACTAGCTGGACCTTTTCACGCGCAAAACTTCCGATTGTTCCCTAAAAGAACCGTCCCCGTGAGTTCGGATTCATTTCGCTCAGACTGAAAAAGAAAATTCAGAACGGCCTTATGGTTTCTCTCAGACATGTAAGGATAGAAGGATCCAGACTAAAAGCCTATGTCTCAAAATATAAAGCCATGGCACGTGAACGAATGAAACAAGAAATAAAGTGTTAAAGAATTTGTGCCAGAACTTTATACAGTATTCGTTCAGAAATAAAATTCACCCAAATATTTATATAATTCTTTGATTATAATCATTTCGTAGCAATAGCAGGTTTTCTAGCAGCATGTGATACTGATCCTGCAATGATAACTGAGATTAATACAATAATAAATGCATTCAGAAGACCTACAACATCTCCTAACTTTCCTAAAACAGGAGGGCCGACTAGAAATGCACAATAGCCTACTATTGAAACCGCGCCTACTCTTGCCACTGAACCATTAGGATCATCACCAGCTACAGATAATCCAACAGGAAATCCAATAGAAGCTCCTATACCCCATAAAAAAACACCTATTACACCTATCGTGAGATTTGAATTAAAAATAACAAGGGTTATACCTATCACTGCTAATGTGGCTGAAACACGTAGGGTGAAAACACGGCCATACTTATCAAGAAATAAACCTGCCGTGATACGACCAATAAACATTGCTGCTAAGAATACTCCATAAATAGCTGTGCCCGTTACATGTCTAACATGAAAGCCATCAACAAAAGCTAAAGGAAGCCAGTCATTTGCTGAGCCTTCTGCAAATGCCATTCCAAGGACAATTACTCCGATTAATAATGTTCTTGGTTCCTTCCAAATGTTTACTTTAGGTGTAGAATTGTTTATTGCTTTATTAGAATGAACGTTTTCTTTTCCTGTCCCTTCAGGTACGAACTTGTATAAAAGTAAAATAATGGTAAGGACTAAGGCGCTAATAAAAATTAGGTGCATGATAATGGATAAATGAATGGAAATGGCTAATGAACCTAACCCTGCACCAGCCAGAGTACCAGCACTAAATGAAGCGTGAAGTGCTGGTAATAATGTTTTGTTAGTTGCGTGCTCAAGGGAAGATCCTTCAACATTAATTGCTACTTCTGCAAGTCCGTATCCAATACCAAAAACGATAAGCCCCATAAATATTATCCATTTCAAAAGTATAAATGAACCAATTCCTACTATCAATAAACCCACTACTATCAATAAAAAACTAAAGACTATAGCATAACGAGCTCCAGTGCGTACAATAAATCGACTTGCACTGATAAGTCCAATAATTGATCCTGATGCTAACCCAAAAATAATCAATCCCATTGTTCCGTTTGAGGCATTAAGTGCATCTCTTACTTCCGGCGTTCTAGAAATCCAAGAAGCAAAAGAAAGGCCAGGTAAAGAGAAAATAATGAACAGTGCATTACGCCATAAACGTAAATTTGTATTAATATTATTATTTTGTTGTGCAATACACATTATATTTCTCCCTTTCTATTAATCCGTAAGTTAACCGGTCAACTTAATATTTAATTGTATAGACTGGTTGTTTCTAATGCAATGAAAAGAATGTTTAGAATTAATTTTTTAAATAAACTTAATTGTCTAAAAATTACCTTTACAAAAAATTAATTAAATGATAATGTTATTAAAAAGTATGGAGGTGAACCGGTGTACATAATAAAATAAATGGTGAACCTGATTATGGTGATTCAAGATTGAGTCTCTTGCGTCAAGTAAACCGGTTAACAATTTATCATTCTAGTTTCCTTTCAATTAAAATTTTTCAGAAGTTCCTCATGAACCTACATAAGAAAAACTTGCAGCAAGTTTAAAAAAGCAAGAACCGCATCTTTCCCATCTTTCTATTGTTGTTGACATACGAGAGATGCTAAAAACGGAAAGTGAACCGGTCAACTAAACGTTTTTTCAAAGTGGATCATAATCTCTGTCACCTAAGAACAGCTATAGCAAGGTAAGTTGACCGGTTAACAATCTGCGATGATTCTGTTTTCAAAGAAATCTATTCATTAAAAAAATTATTAAATTAGTAAAGATGGTGAAAAACATGGCGATCATTAAGGTTTTTGATCTAACTATAGAATTCCCAGGCGTAAAGGCTTTAAATGAGGTAACACTTGAAATAGAAGAAGGTCAGGTGGTGGCACTTTGTGGAGAAAACGGTGCTGGTAAGTCAACTTTGGGGAAAATTATTGCTGGTGTCAATCCATACGGTACCTATCAGGGTAAAGTTCTTTTCAAAGGCTCGGAGATAATATTCTCATCAACTTTAGATGCCGAGAAGAAGGGGATTGCTATCATTCATCAAGAATTGAATTTATTCAATGAGATGACGGTTGCCGAAAATATTTTCATTAGCAACATGCCCAACAAAGGAGGGGTTATAGATTTTCAAGTGTTGAATGAACAAGCTAGGGAACTTCTTGAAAAAATTAATTTAACCATTGATCCAAGAACTAAGGTTAAAGATTTAACGGTAAGTAAAAGGCAAATGGTTGAAATAGCAAAAGCGATTGCTAAAAATCCTAAAGTATTGATCTTCGATGAAGCAACCAGTTCTTTGACGAATAATGAAGTTTCTACCCTGTATGACATTATTAATGCCTTGAGAAAACAAGGTACAACAATGATTTATGTCTCCCATAAATTAAATGAAATTTTTGATATTTGTGATTCAGTCGTTATCTTGAAAGACGGGAAATATGTAAATTCAGCCCGCGTGAAAGATATCACCAAAGATGACATTATCCGATGGACGGTAGGCAGGGAGCTCGAGGATTTGTATCCCCCCAAGCGAAGCGCTAATATCCAGAGTGAAGTCCTTTTGAAAGTAGAGGATTGGAGTGTATTTGATCCGCAAGGGACGGGCAAAAGGCTTGTGGATGATATCTCTTTTAGCGTGAGAAAAGGAGAAATCCTTGGGATTTATGGACTGGTAGGTGCTGGGAGAACAGAACTTGTCGAATCCATTTTTCAAGGCCGAGATGGAAGCTATTCAGGGAAAATGTTTTTGGATGGTAAACCGGTCAACATAAAAAATCCTGCACATGCAATTGAAAATGGGATTGCTTTAATTACGGAGGATCGGAAGAAAACGGGTTTGGTTCTGGGGTTAAGTGTGGAGAGCAATGTATCGCTCGCCTCATTAAAGCAAGTTGCCAATAAAATGGGTGTCATTGATAAACAACAAGAAGATGAAAGAGTGCGGTCAATGGTTACAAACCTTCGTATTAAAGTGCCTGATGTCAAACACTTGGTAAAAAATTTATCCGGTGGAAACCAACAAAAAGTGGTGTTGGGAAAATGGCTCTTAACGAAACCTAGATTCTTGATTCTCGATGAACCTACCAGGGGGATTGATGTGGGGGCGAAATCAGAGATTTATAAGATTATGAGGAACTTAGCAGATGAGGGAATTTCTATAATCATGGTCTCATCCGAGCTTCCTGAAATTCTAGGAGTAAGTGACCGTATCCTGGTCATGAAGGACGGAAAGATAACCGGTGAAGTACTTCAGGGAAAAGCTGATGAGGAAGCGTTAGTTCGTTACGCAATGGGAGGAGTTCAACATGTATCGTAAAATTGAAGTGGACCAAATTCCACAAACTTATAGCGATAATCGTGGTAAGCGGATTCATACCATTAATTGGAAAAATTATACATCATTAGCTGGTTTAGTTCTTTTAATTATTATTTCATCAATTATGAGTCCTACATTTTTGTCCCCATTTAATATTGTCAATGTAGCTTCACAGATTGCAGCGCCTGGTGTTTTAGCCATCGGGATGACGTTGATCATTTTAACTGCTGGAATTGATTTGTCAGTTGGTAGTTTGATAGCTCTTACAGGAGTTGTATTAGCACTGGCGACTCCGGTTGTCGGTTGGCCAATGGCCTTATTGCTTACCATAATCGTTTCTATCACAATCGGATTGTTACATGGGCTGGTCATTACAAAATTAAATGTTCCACCTTTCATTGTCACGTTAGCCGGTCTCACCGGATACAAAGGATTGGCTTTGATTTTGACTGGAGCGGCATCGGTTCCTATCAAAGAGAGTGCCTTAAACTACTTGGGAGCAGGTAGAATCGATGGCATGACTTCATACATTATCTCAATCATTATAAGTGGATTAATCCTCGTAAATTATTTGAGATCCTTCAGAAAATATGAAGCAAGTGAAAAAATTAAAAAATTAGTAGTAAATTTGGTATCCATAGCGTGCTTGTTATTTTTTGGTTATCTCGTTTTTCAGGTGGGAGGAATACCTGTACAAGTTCTTGGATTTGTTCTGATCTTTGCAGTAGTTTGGTTTGTTCTAAACAAAACCATTTTTGGCCGTGAAATCTATGCCATTGGGGGAAACCCTGAGGCAGCGAAATTAGCGGGTGTGAAAGTTAACCGGGGGTTAGTGATTGTTTACTCTATTATGGGACTCCTATCCGCCATAGCAGGAATCATGGTTGCGACTAGGCTGGGCTCAGGAACCCCGCAAGTTGGAAACTTAGGTGAATTGGATGCTATTGCAGCAGTTGTTATTGGTGGTACGAGTTTAATGGGAGGGGTCGGTAAACTAGGAGGAACGATTATTGGTGTTATTCTCATAGGAATATTAAACAATTTATTATCGCTACTGAATATTACCGCGGATATGCAGATGATTTTCAAGGGTGCCATTATTTTGGGCGCCGTAATTTTGGATGGAAAACTTAGTAAAAAATAGGTAACTATTTTTAGGAAGTGGGTCAATAGGAGTTAATGAATAAGTTTGATTAACAATTCTAGTATTTTCTTTTTTTAAAAAAAACGGGGGTGTACCATGAAAAAATCTAGACTAGTCTTTTTAAGTTTTTTAATCGGATGTATGTTAATCATTGCAAGTGCTTGCGGGAACAAACAAGAGGCAAGTAGCGGAAAAGTCGAATCTGGCAATGGTGGAAAGAAAATTGTAATCGGTGTTACGAATACTACTTTAAAGTCACCCGTGTATCAAATTATGAAAGAGAAAGCGGAAAAGAAAGCAAAAGAACTTGGGGCAGAGGTAATTTGGCAAAGCGCAGAAAATGATCCTGCCACTCAGGCCAACCAAGTGCAAAACTTCATCGCTCAAGGCGTAAGTGTCATTGTTATTGAGCCGGCTGATGCAAATACTTCAAAAGAGCAGGTGGCCCGTGCAAAACAAGCGAAGATCCCAGTAATAAATTTAGAGGATCTAATTATGGGAACGACGACAGATTTAAGAATCGTGGCTGACAGCGAGAAGGTGGGCGAGATGCAAGTTGATAGTTTTTTGAAAGAGTGGGGGGATAAACCTGCCAATGTGATCGTCATTTCCGGAGCTAAAGGAAATGAAGGTGCGGAAACGATCACCAAAGGAGAATTTAATATTATTAACCAACACAAAAATTTAAAAGTAGTTGCGAACCAGTATATCGCAAACTGGGACACGCAGTTAGCCATGAATATGATGGAAAATGTATTAGTAAAGCAAAATAACGATATTCAAGCAGTATTTGCCAATAATGACGGAATGCTCACTGGTGCCCTAAAAGCTGCAAAAAATAATGGTGTATTAAATAATATTCTCTTCTATGGTGGTGACAATGATCAAAATATAGTAGAAGAAATCATAAAAGGAACTCCAGTAACGACAATAGATAAAGGCGCTTCACTGCAAGGAAATAGGCTGGCTGAAGCAGCAGTGAAATTAGCCAAAGGCGAAAAACCAACGTATGACAAGATCGTTGACGGTACACCTGTTTGGTACACTCCGATTTCGATTGTCAATAAAGATAACCTTGATGTTGCCAAAGAGAAGTACCCGGAATTATTCAAGTAGTCATGAATGAACTGCTACTTTAGCGGTTCGTTTTTGAAGCGCTTAGTGCGCTATCTCTAGGTGAGAATACTGAATAGAATCTAAAGAATTTGAGGATGTCTTAAATGAAGATTGGTATTTGTCAATGGTCCTTACCTATCGATGGACCCCATGCATGTAAACTAGCTGCTCAGTTAGGAATTGATGGTATACAATTAGATATTGGTGGATATGAAAGAGGATTTCCTCTTTCTAGAAAAATTGTTCAGGAATCTTATTTAGAGCTTGGTGACCAATATGGTGTGAGCTTTCCTTCAATCGCTGTGAATGAGACATCAAATTGGAGCATGACCACTCCCAAGAATTCACAAGAACATCAAATTATTATGACAGCAATTACGAAAGCAATTGAAACAGCAGAAATAATGAACATCCCACTAGTGATGATTCCAAGTTTTGAAGCGAGTGACATCAAAAATGAATTTGATTTTCAGCGCAGCATTGAAACATTACAAGATGCTTGTGACTATGCCAAGGATCTGGGAATTACGATTGCTACCGAAAATCTGTTGTCAATTGATGAAATGTTTAGATTATTTAATGGAGTAAATCGTTCCAATTTAAAGCTTTATTTTGATACTCAGAATCACTATTTAAGTAAGGGATACGATATTCCTGAAATGATAGAAAAGCTAGGGTCACTATTTTGTAATGAAATTCATGTGAAAGATGGAAGATACGGCTATGTGAGTGGTTCATTGCTTGGTGAAGGAGATTCAGGATTTTTTAGGTCGATGGAAGTTTTGAAAAAAATCGGATATTCGGGTTGGATAAATATTGAGAACTACTATGATCAATTGCCTTTAAGCTTAGAGAATGATAATCCCGTTGAACTTATCAAAAAGGATATAGAGACTTTGAAATCTACTATAAATGAAGTTGAAATAAAATATTAACAAAAAATTAATGAGATTCCTTTTAGACAAAACGTTTATGAAAAGGGGAAATATAATGGATTTAAAAAGTAAATCTGTCATCGTAACAGGTGGAGGTAAAGGGATTGGGAAGGGAATTGCTCTGGCTTTTGCCCGTCATGGTGCGGATATTATGGTTTGTGACCTCAATATGGAAACAGCCGAAAATACAGCCAAGGAAATTGAGGCACTTGGAAGGAAAGCGCTCTCATTCAAGATGGATGTAACAAATGAAGAAGATACAAAAAGAATGGCAAAAGCAGCTGTTGAGTATTTTGGTAAAATTGATGTACTGTGCAACAATGCCGGTATTGTCAAAATGAGCCTTATCGAGGAAACCGAACTTAAGGATTGGGAACTTCAGTTTGCTATTAACTGTCGAGGAGTATTCCTCTGCTCTAAAGCTGTAATTCCCTTCATGAAAAAGCAAGGAAGTGGTAGGATCATTAACACTGCATCTCAAGCAGGTAAAACCGGGCTACCGTTGGTAACCACGTATTGTGCGACAAAAGCTGCTGTCATCCTATTTACTAAAGGTCTAGCAATGGAGTTAGCGCCTTATAATATCTTGGTAAATAGTGTATGCCCTGGTTCGGTCAATACGGATATGACAGCACAAGAAGCGATATGGGCAGCAGAAAAACTGGGTGGAACTCCAGCATCACACATACAAAAATGGAAGGATGCTATCCCACTAAATCGTCTTGCGGAGGCAGAAGACATTGCGAGGGTGGTAGTTTTCCTTGCTTCAGACTACAGCAGCTACATGACAGGCCAAGCTATTAATGTCACTGGTGGTCAGACCATGCATTAACAAATCGAAAATCAGTATATATTAATGTGATTCTAGTTACATCATACCACCATCCGGAAGGTTCTGTATTTTCCATTTACGAACCGTCTATTTGGTGGTTCTTTTTTAGTCATTACTCTAATGCTGTGAGTAAAATAAATATGACCTAAGGGAATGGTCTGATCAATAATGACCAGGGATATATAATATAAAAAAAAGCAGGACAACATGGATTCTGCTTTTCTTTTTAAACCATTACTTACAATCTCAACTCCCACAGAGCGAAAATAGATCAATATCCACCATTAACCTATTTTTAATGTTCGCAGTAGGTTATTTACTTAAGATTACAAGAAACATTTATATGAATGTTTATAAAAATCATGTAGACTTCCTTACTAAAAGTTCAATGGGAAGGTCAATGTTTGCAGGGTCAGACGTTCCTTGTTCAATTACATTTAAAATAGTTTGAGCCGAAAGGACGCCTTTATTAAATACATTTTGACCAATTGTCGTCAAACTGGGCAATGAATAACGACTAATGACTAGGTCGTCAAAGCCAACGATGGCATAATCTTCTGGAACTTTTTTTCCATGCTCTTGAAGTGCTTTACTAATTCCAACGGCTAGAATATCTGAAGTTGCAAAAATACCTGTTACCTTGTCCCCAAATTCTAATAGTTTTCTCCCCATTTGAAAGCCAACCTCATAAAAACTACCTTGACCATCAAATAATAGATCCTCATTCAAAGGAAGATTACTTTCCTGTAGTGCTTTCATATACCCATGAAGGCGTTTTTCATCTACTGAGATTTTATTTAAAGCATGTCCCATAAAACCAATACATGTATGACCCTTATCAATTAAATGTTTTGTGGCAATATATCCACCCATTTCATCATCAATTCTAATATTTGGATAGCCTTCCCCGTGTTTTTCATAATTATCTATTAAAACAATCGGTATATTTAACGTTTTTATTACGTTATATATACTCTCAGGAAATAAACCTAAAAAAATGAGACCGTCTAAATTCCTTTTTTGAACCCAATTTTTGCATTCAACCGGACCCATCATGCTAGAAATGAGAAGGTCATAATTCTGGTTCTTAAAGACATACTCCATTCCACCTAAAATTTCAGTATAGTAATGATTTTCCCTGAAAATAGGGGCAAGAGATTTATCAAATGAAGGAATGACAACGCCTATAATATTTGATTTTTTCTTGGTTAAGCTGATTGCAGTGAAGTCAGGTTGGTAATTAAGCTCTTTAATTGCTTCTAATACTCTTTCTTTTGTTTCTTCGGAAGTTTTATTTATACCGTTAAGAATGTTAGAAACAGTTGTCCGTGAAACACCTGAGTATGCTGCTACATCGCGAATAGTAACTTTTTTTTTCATTTTCTCATACTTCCTCCGTTGACCGGTTAACTCACTATTTAAATTATATAGATTGATTCATTTTAATGCAATAATATACGCCTGTATAAAATTAATTTTCTAAATAAAATAAATTATCTCAATATTTTCTTTACAAAAAAATAATAGGATGTTATTTTTATTTTAACCTCTTGTTGACCGGTCAACAAAGAACAGTGAACTTAATAACTGGTGTTGTTAGTTTGAGTCTTTTGTGTTAGGTGAACCGGTTGACAAAAAAATTAATCTCAATTGGCATACATAAAAAAACAGGAGGATAAAAGAAATGGAAATGCACTATGACATCATTATCATCGGTACTGGCGCAGGTGGTGGGACTTTAGCTTACGCATTAAAAGATAGTGGATTAAAAGTTCTAATTTTAGAACGTGGCGATTATATACCGCAGGAACCAGAAAATTGGAATACGAAAGCTGTCTTTACGGATAAGCGCTATAGAGCAAAAGAACACTGGTACGACGAACAAGGAAAGCCATTCTCGCCAGGAACTAATTATTGTGTAGGAGGGAATACAAAAGTTTATGGTGCTGTTATGTATCGATTGCGAAAGGAAGACTTTAAAGCGCTTGAGCATGAAGGAGGAAAGATTTCTCCAGCTTGGCCGATAGAATATGAGGACTTAGAACCTTATTATGCTCGTGCTGAAAAATTGTATTGGGTACATGGGAAGACAGGGGAGGATCTAACTGACCCACCAAGGTCTGCACCCTTCCCTTATCCAGAAATTCCGCATGAACCAGTATTAGAAAAAATTGCGTCAAGACTAAAGAAACAAGGACTTAACCCTTCGCATCTTCCTATGGCTGTTAACTTTCATGCTGAAGGGAATTGCATTCGCTGTAAAACCTGTGATGGATTTCCATGCAATATTCATGCTAAAGGTGATGCCGATGTGTGCTGTATACGACCGGCACTTCAATCTCCCAGTATTACGATGATTACAAATGCTTATGCCCGCCGAATATTGACCGATGAAACTGGAAATCGTGCCACTGCAGTTGAATATGAGAAGGATGGAAAGGTATATACAGTGAATGGTGAAACGATTGTTTCTGCATGTGGTGCTATAAATTCAGCTGCTTTACTTCTCCGTTCAGCGAATGCTAAACATCCTGATGGACTAGCCAATCAATCAGGTTTGGTTGGTCGTAATTACATGATGCATATTAACACAGCAATTATTGCTCTAGAGCCCAAAGAAAACTCGACTGTTTTTCAAAAAACATTTGCTCTTAACGATTTTTATTTTGGCAGCCCTACGTTCCCATATCCTATGGGGAATGTCCAAATGCTTGGGAAGCTACAAGGTTCCATGATGAAAGATAAATTGCCGCTTATCCCTTCTCCAATTTTTAATGGTATTGCAAAGCGAAGTATAGATTTTTTAGTGATGTCCGAGGATTTACCCGACAGAGAAAACCGTGTAACTGTAACAAAAGACGGTAAAATTAAAGTTCGGTATAGAGTAAATAACATGAATGCTCATAAAGAGTTAATTAAAGAGACAAAAAAAATGCTTAGAAAAACTGGATATCCCATCTTAGCGGCTCAGCCAATGGGGGGGATTGAAACAAATTCCCATCAGTGTGGTACGATTCGTTTTGGTCATGATCCTGCCACCTCTGTCCTTGACCAATACTGCCAGGCTCATACAGTTCAAAACTTATATGTTATGGATGCATCGTTTTTTCCGTCATCAGCGGCGGTTAATCCAGTTCTGACTATTGTTGCACAAGCATTACGGGTTGGGGATCATCTACTTAAACAAAAGACCCTATTACCAGTTGGTGAAAGTATGTTTGAGTTAAAGTAGGATAGTAGAAACGATCTAATCATGTAAATCATTGAAGAGTAAAGTATATAAATCTCTTCCAAGTAGAATTGAATGAAAAGATTCTTGTGCAATGCTAGGTGGTCTATGATCTTGGGCAACTTACTTTTTCTTGAAGATGTCCAAGACCGCGCTTCTACCAACATCGGAATGTGGATGCAAGTGTACTAGTAATCAAGGATGAATGCATGTAAGTTACGTAATGAAATGAAGGGAAGTGAGAAGAATGAGTCATTTTTCGACTGCGAGAAATTTGAAAGCGGATTCAATTTTGGAGGCCAGAACAGAGAAAATAGGTGTGATGGAGAAGGTAAGCTTCGGATTAGGAGATACTGCTTCAAATTTTATTTGGGGTATGACCACGAGTTATTTACTTTTTTTCTACACCAATGTTTACGGTATATCAGCAGCTGCAGTGGGAACCTTGTTTTTGGTTACAAGAATACTTGATGCCATTTCTAATCCAGTGATGGGTGTTATAGTGGACAGGACCAAAAGTAAACATGGAAAAGCTAGGCCTTATTTGCTTTACCTGTCCATACCACTTGGAGTTTTAAGCGTGTTAACCTTTATTACACCGGATCTCTCATCATATTCTGGAAAATTAATCTATGCATATGTAACATATTTTTTACTAGGAATCTGTTATACAGCGGTCAATCTTCCTTATGGTTCAATGCTGACAATGATGACAAGGGATACGAATGAAAAGCAAAAATTAGGTAGTTATCGAACGATGGGAATGGGACTAGGTGCTACCATTGTAGCTTTTTGTACCTTGCCATTAGTTGACCTTTTAGGAAATGGAAATCAACGGTTAGGGTTTCCTCTTGTAATGGCCGTATATTCTATCCTCGGTACATTCATGTTTTTCCTTGTTTTTAAAAACTGTAAAGAACGCTATACAGAGTATAAAAAAGTAGGAGAGAAGCATGAAACAGGGAAACAAGTAATGAATATGTTTAAAAATAAACCGTGGGTATTGCTTGCTTTTAGCTGCTTAATGCAGTACTTAGGAATAGGCGCAGTGTCTAGTATCGTTATCTATTATGCACAGTATGTTCTCCAAGTACCTGCAATGGCTACAGTTTTATTGGTAGTGGTCAATGGAGGCAACTTCCTCGGAGGTCTAATTGCAAGCCCTATTTTAAAAAGATTTGGAAATAGAAATGGAAATCTTCTCACGCTTGGAGGAGCTCTATCATCCTTTATTCTTTTAGTCTTCTTTGGAAAACAAGTTATTCTGTTTACTATTTTGATGCTTATCACCTACATTTTAATGGGAGTGAGTTTTGCTGCAATTTATGCGATGTTGGGTGATACAGTTGATTATCAAGAGTGGAAATTTGGGAAGAAAAGTGAAAGTTTACTTTACTCTTCATATAGCTTCGCTTCCTTATTTGGTATCGCACTAGGCTCTGCACTTGTAGGATATGCATTAGGTTGGGGAGGGTACGATCCGAACGCAATTACGGATGGAGCACGAAGCATGATCTCTATTGTCCTGTTTACTAGTGGTATTTTATTTACAGCACTTCAGATCCTTCCACTCCTGTTCTATAAGCTGGACAGATATCATGGACAAATTCTTAGCGAATTAAATAATAGGAGACCCGTATAGCGGAAGCCTCAATAAGTAATTCATTGTTAAAGGAAGAGCGTTAACAGCTTTTTGAGAAGTAAAATAGGAATTGTTATGTGTGATTGTAGTCTGATTATTTTCATGCGTCCAATTATCATAATTAACTAAATCGTCTAAAAATATTAATTGTTTAGAAAACCATCTTTACAAAAAATTATTTAAATGTTAGCTTTATTAGTAAGCATATTAAGAGTAAGAAATCATCACTTTCCGTAAAACAAAAGTGGAAAGTGATCCAGTAAGAGGTGCTTCAATTTTAAACCTCTTATGTTAAGTGAACCGGTCAACAAAGAAAAAATGATTTGTTACACTCTGAAAGGTGAACCGGTTAACAAAAACAAAAAAGGGAGAAAAATGATGAGCAAATCAACCGATATGGTAAAAAATGAACTCGAAAAATTGGGTAATAATGAAAGTAATCGTGAAACATTAACAGGTAGTCAAATTATTGCAAAGGCTTTAAAAAATTATGGAATCCCTTATGTTGCAGGTATTCCTGGTCACGGAAGCTGGACGCTAATGGATGCTTTTCATCAGGAAGGTTGTGAAATCCCTTTTATCCAAGTAATGCACGAGCAAAGTGCAGTTCATCTTGCCGATGGATATTACCGTGCTTCGGGAAAACCGATGGCTGCTATGACTTCCGTTGGTCCTGGTGCAACAAATACGATAATTGGATTGGCCACAGCTTATGCTGACTCGACACCAACCATTCTGCTTACTGGTGGAATCGGAACCCATATGCGTGGTCACGGATGCATGCAGGAATTGGATCGTTACCATTCTAACGATTTTCCACGTGTTACCGAGGGGGTAACCAAGCGAAATTGGGAAGTCAGCCGGGTTGATGAGCTTCCCTTTGTTATGCACCGTGCCTTTAACGCTATGTTGAGTGGGAGACCAGGTCCTGTGCATATAGAGGTTCCAATGGACGTTCAAGCTGAGAGTGCAAAGGTTGAAATTCATGAACTTAAGAAAAGAATGCCGATGGGAAGACCTCATCCTGATCCAGAGGCAATCGAAGCTGCAGCACGGTTATTGTTATCTTCCGAACGACCAGTAATTGTTGTCGGTGGTGGTGCCATCACTGCAGAAGCTTCATCTGAAGTGCGTCAGCTAGCAGAAGTCGTTGGTGCAGCTGTAGTAACAACATGGAACGGAAAAGGAGCAATGCGAGAAGATCATCCTCTATTTGCAGGGGCAATTGGCCATACTGGAACAACAAGTGGCAACTACCTAGCAGCAAATGCAGATGTAGTCATATCGGTCGGGTGCCGATTTACTGATAGTTCTTCTTCAAGTTATGTAAAGGGTGTAACATATTCTTTCCCTCCGGCTAAGCTTATTCACATTGATATTGATCCACAGGAGATCGGAAAGAACTATCCAACCGAAGTAGGGATTGTAGCAGATGCTAAGTTTGCTCTTCAAGAACTATTGGCAATCATAACGCCAGAACAGGCAGAGGAAATAAATGAACGTCGTGGCAGTTATCACCTTGAGATTGAACAGAAAAAGGAAGAGTGGGAACAAAAACTTGCTCCTCGCCGTGATAGTGATAAATCACCGATGACCCAACAACGTGTAGTAGCAGAATTACGCAAAGTGCTTCCTCGTGATGGAATTGTAGCTGCAGGTTCAGGTAACTGTGAAAGTGTAATTAAACAAGGATTTCCTTTATACGAACCACGTACTTATATTCACTCAGGAAGCTGGTCTCCAATGGGCTGGGCTGTTCCAGCATCTCTTGGAGCAAAATTAGCAAGGCCAGATAAAAAAGTAGTGTGTGTCGTTGGTGATGGAGATTTTATGCAGTCATTACCTGAGATTGCTGTGGCAGTTATGCACAATATTCCTGTTGTTTTCTTAATTTTAAACAACATGGGTTATATGTCTATTCGCGGTGGCCAGCGCAAATTGACCACTCGACATATTGGTGCTGAATTTAGTCTGAAAAATGGGGAGCCATACACTCCAAATTTCGCTGAAGTAGCTAAGAATTTCGGACTCCAGTCTTGGAGAGCAGAAACACCAGATGAAGTAGCAAAAGCATTAGCAAAAGCATTAGAAGCTGATGGGCCTACACTAGTAGAGGCAATAACCTCAAGGGATGCAGCAGGTCCATTTACTCCAGGTTGGTGGGACTTCCCGGTAGCAGAATACATGGATGAAGAGCGTCGAGATGACTATGCGAAGCATCGATCTCTTCAACAACATCTATAAGTCTATTTGATTTATCAGGAGGGAAAACCAATGAGTAGAAAAAAAGCATTAGTACTACATGGAGGATGGAAATGGCATTATCCAAATGAATTGGCTGAATTAACTGCTAATCGTCTACTTGAAGGATATGAAGTAGAATGTACCGACGATGTGAGTATCCTAGAATCAAATCGTTTACATGAATTTGATGTTATGATCCCTATCTGGACTGCTGATCGAATCAGTATTATGCAAGAACAGTCAATCGTTAAAGCTGTTGAGCGAGGGGTAGGATTAGTAGGTTGGCATGCTTTAGCTGCAGCTTTTGATAGTGAACATCCTCATAAGTTCTTTAAGATGGTTTTAGGAGGACATGTCCTTGGTCACCCAGGTGATTTTATTGAGTATGAGGTAAATTTTCCAAAAGAAGACCCTTTAACAGAAGGGCTCTCGAGTTTTAAAATTTCCTCCGAACAGTACTATATGCATACAGACCCAGGTAATGATGTAATTGCAACCACCAAAATGGATGGAGCTGAATTTACTTGGTTGAAAGGTAACCCAATGCCGGTTGCTTGGAAGAGGCAATGGGGCAAAGGACGAGTATTCTATCATACACTAGGACATAGCCCTAAAGATTTTGAGATACATGAGGTAATGGAGTTAACTATACGCGGAATACGTTGGGCCACGAGGTAATCTAGCTATGATAATTAATAGGTAGGTTATAAAAAATTGGACTGCCTACACACACATTTGTAAACCCAATTATTTTGCGATCATATCATAATGACTTTAAGAGATGAATCTTAAGAAATTTGGTGGTTCATCTCTTAAGGCAAAAGAGGTACTTCGAAAAGACGTTCACGGTGCTATTAACAATCCTTAAGTCAATGGAGGGCTAAATGGAAACGAATATTATAAGTTTTATTAACCAAGGTGTAGGGTGGTTAAAACTGAACCGTCCTCAGGCACTCAATGCTCTTTCTGCAGAAATGGTAGAGAGTCTATATGCAACTTTAGATATATGGAGAGCAGATCCAAAAGTGTCGTTAATCTGTATTTCAGGAGAAGGAACAAAAGGTTTGTGTGCTGGGGGAGATATGCGATTCTTCTACGATCACCGGAACACTAACGTGGTAGAGTGTGCTCAACGTTTCTTTACTACGGAATATCGGATGGATTTAATGATTCATCAATATCCAAAACCAATCCTTGTTTATATGGATGGAATTGTTATGGGCGGCGGTGTAGGATTATCTGCCGGGGCAAGTGAAAGGATTGTTACAGAAAAAACCAAATGGGCGATGCCGGAAATGGATATCGGTTTCTTCCCTGATGTAGGGGCAAGTTACTTTTTGAATCAAATGCCTGGTCATGTAGGTCGTTATCTTGCGCTTACGGGAGAAACCATACAGGCTCCTGATGTAATTTATGGAGGTGCTGCGAATCGTTATATGAAAAGTACTCTTTGGGAGGAATTCATTAACGAGATTCAAAAGAAAAATTGGAGTTTGCACAATACAAGGAAGCAAATTTGTGAGTTACTAGATTCCTTTTGTTCTCATCAAGGAGAAGAATCTCCTCTATCTGTATTGCAAGCAAAAATAGATAAACACTTTGCCTATGAAACTGTAGAAGAAATTGTGACTTCATTGGGTATGGCAGCTGATTTAGGAGATGATTGGGCATGTAAAACAAAGTCAATCATCCAATCTAAATCTCCAACTTCATTGAAAGTGACTCTAAGCCAATTACAGAAGGGAAAAAACCAGTCACTTACTTCATGTTTAAATATGGAGCTTGCTTTGAGTATGAATTTTATGCAGAATCATGATTTCTATGAAGGGGTCCGTTCTGTGTTGGTTGATAAGGATCGTAATCCGCATTGGAGGCCAAATTCATTAGCTGAGGTAAGTAAAGAGGATGTAGAAAGCTATTTTCATCATAATATTAATGTTTCGAATACTTTACTGTGAACTGAAATGCTAGGAGGGAATTTATGACAGGATTTTCAGAGTTTCGTATGCCTAACCCCGTTTTTTACGGTCAAAATTCTTTAACCCAGCTTGGAGAGCAAGTTGTAGCCTATGGAAAGAAAGTACTCCTGATAAGTGATCGTATAATGGAGAAAATAGGTCATGTTAAAAAATGTGAAAAGATTTTAGAAGATTATGATGTTTCTTGTGTTTCCTACCTGGATGTCAACACGGAACCGACGGATTTGCATATTAATGAAGCACTTCATCTTTGCTTGACAGAGCAATGTGATGTCATTGTGGCGGTAGGCGGAGGCAGTTGCATTGATGCTGCCAAAGCTGTAGCAGTAGTAGCTACAAATGGTGGATATATTGGTGATTATATGGGAGGAAATTCTACAATTAAAGAACACCCTATTCCACTTATTGCCATTCCTACTACGGCTGGAACTGGTTCAGAAGTAACAAATGTTACAGTGATCACTAATACCACGGAAGATATCAAAATGATGATTAAACATCCAGCATTTCTTCCTAATGTAGCTATTGTGGATCCGGTTCTAACAATTTCTACACCTCCCCCAGTTACCGCGGCAACAGGTATTGATGCACTTTGTCATGCAATTGAAGCCTATATATCACGTTTATCACAACCATTAACAGAAGATTTGGCTCTTTCGGCAATAGAAGCTATTATGAATCATTTAAGAGTAGCTTATAAAGATGGAGAGGATTTGAATGCAAGACAAAAAATGGCGATTGCCTCTATGCAAGCTGGCCTTGCTTTTACAAACGCTTCCGTCACGCTAGTTCATGGGATGTCACGTCCAATTGGAGCTTTATTTCATGTGCCGCACGGTATTTCAAATGCTATGTTGCTTCCAGCAGTACTTGAATTTACTAAAGAATCTGCCATCGATGCATTAGCGACAATCGGACGTATTATTTCCCCTGAATTGAAGGCTTTAACAAATGAAGAATTAGCAGATGTAACTATAAATAAGATTAAGCAGCTTTGCTGTGATTTAAATATACCAAATATGAAAACTTGGGGAATTGATGCACATAAATTTCAACAAGTAGTTCATAAAATGGCAACAGATGCTTTAGCAAGCGGCAGCCCCGCAAATAACCCAAAAGTGCCATCCCATCAAGAAATAGTAGATTTATATTACTACTGTTATGATTATGATTTTTTGGTCAGCAAAAATACGATTCAATCATAAAATTTTACGAGCTTATTTAAAAAGGAGAATGCAAAATGTCAACGATTACTAATACAGAAGTAATTAAAAATTATATTGACGGCGAATGGGTGGCATCATCTACAACCAAAACGGAATCTGTATATAATCCAGCTACGGGTGAAATCATTGCCCAAGTATCACTTTCAACAAAAGAAGATGTAGATAAAGCTGTACAAGCAGCTAATGAAGCTTTTAAAGGCTGGTCAAAAATAGCAGTGCCAAAACGTGCACGTATCCTGTTCAAATACCAACAATTACTAGTAGATCATTGGGATGAGTTAGCGAAAATAGTCACAATCGAAAATGGGAAACCCTTTACTGAGGCACATGGAGAAGTACAGCGTGGAATTGAATGTGTGGAATTTGCAGCTGGAGTTCCTACGTTAATGATGGGGAAACAGCTTCCAGATATTGCAACAGGCATTGAGTCTGGTATGTATCGCTATCCAATTGGGGTTATTGGCGGTATTACACCCTTTAATTTCCCAATGATGGTACCGTGTTGGATGTTTCCACTAGCGATTGCTTGCGGCAATACCTTTGTGTTAAAGCCGTCTGAGCGTACACCACTTTTAGCTGCAAGATTAGTAGAATTATTTGAAGAAGCTGGTTTACCAAAAGGAGTACTAAACATCGTCAATGGTGCCCATGATGTTGTAAATGGTCTTCTTGAACATAAATTAGTGAAAGCCATTTCATTTGTTGGCTCACAGCCGGTAGCTGAGTATGTGTATAAAAAAGGAACAGAGAACTTAAAACGAGTTCAAGCGTTGGCCGGTGCGAAAAATCATTCCATTGTGCTGAACGATGCAGATCTAAATATAGCAACGAAACAAATTATTGGTGCAGCCTTCGGTTCAGCTGGTGAGCGTTGCATGGCGGCATCGGTTGTCACTGTGCAAGAAGAAATTGCAGATCAATTAATTGAAAGATTAGTAGAAGAAGCGAACAATATTGTGATTGGTAATGGATTAGAAGAGGATGTATTCTTAGGACCTGTTATTCGCGAGAATCATAAAGAGCGTACGCTTAGCTATATCGAATCAGGTGTGGAAGAAGGCGCTCATTTAGTTCGTGATGGTCGTGAAGATGCAGCTGTGAAAGGGAATGGATACTTTGTTGGACCAACTATCTTCGATAACGTGACACAGGAGATGAAAATCTGGCAAGATGAAATTTTTGCACCCGTATTATCGATTGTGCGTGTCAAGACGCTGAAAGAAGCTATTGATGTGGCCAACAATTCTCGTTTTGCAAACGGTGCTTGTATTTATACAGACAGTGGGGCAAGTGTTCGGGAGTTCCGTGAAAATATAGAGGCCGGTATGCTAGGTGTGAATGTTGGAGTTCCAGCACCGATGGCTTTCTTCCCATTCTCTGGTTGGAAAGACTCATTCTATGGGGATCTTCATGCGAATGGTACAGATGGTATTGAATTCTATACAAGAAAGAAAATGCTCACGGCCCGTTACTAGAAAATTCTTTAGGAAAGTGAATGGGAAGTAAAGATTCCCCTAAAATACAGAGTGTGATTTTTTCTAGCTTACTAGTCTAAAAATCCACTCTGTTTTCAAATTTTTATGTAGCTCAACTTAAGGTAGGTTTTTTTAAAGTGGAGGGGTAAGGTAATATGGCTCACAATCTAAATGGAAAAATTGCATTAGTTACAGGTGGCTCAAGAGGACTTGGAAAACTTATTAGTGCAGCTTTAGCCGATTCAGGTGCAACAGTTATTGTAAACTATGCAAATAATCAAGAAGCAGCACAACAAACCGTTGATTTTATTCGATCTACTGGAGGAAAAGCTCTATCCGTCAAAGCGGACGTGACAGATGAGGAATCAGTAAAGCACCTTGTTAAACAATCTGAAGAAAAAGCTGGTGGAGATATAGATATTTTAATTAATAATGCAACTGGCCCTCATCCGGAATTACCTATTGAAGAGTGTACATGGAACGATTATTTAGATCAACTTAATTTCTTCGTAAAAGCACCTTTATTATTAACAAAAGCTGTTTTACCTGGAATGAAGAAAAAAAATGAAGGTCGAATTATTAATATAGGAAGCGAAGTTGTTCAGATAGGAAATCCAAATTTTTCGAATTATGTAACAGCAAAGTCTTCTCAACTTGGAATGACACGTTCTTGGGCAAATGAGTTAGGACCTTTTGGCATTACGGTTAATTTAATCAATCCAGGTTTTATCCCAGTGGAAAGACATGAGGGAATAGATACGAGTGAATATAAAAAAGGAGTTCCTCTTGGTAAAATGGGTGAGCCTCGAGATATTGGAAATGCTGTTGCATTTTTGGCATCAAATGAAGCGAAGTTTATCACAGGACAATGTTTATCAGTTAATGGTGGAAATACCTTTGGAATTTAGAGGTAATAAACTAGGAGGAAGTACCTTGGTAAACGTAGAGATAAATGAATAACAAATTCCGTATGAAATGACAAACCCAGGTATTTCTGGGAACTTTCTTTTAGATAGAGACTAAATAAAGGCTCTGAATATAAGTATAAAATTAAAATATTTACTACTAAATGGGAGGAAAGCTACAGTGATTAAGTATTTAAAAGAAGGTAAAGCAAAAGAAGATATTGCATTAAATGATGAGCAAGTTTCCAATATAGTTTCTGAGACAATCAAAGAGATTGAACAGAATGGTGATAAAGCGGTCAGAGAATTGTCAAGAAAATTCGATAAATGGTCACCAGAGAGCTTTAAATTAACTGAAGCACAAATTCAAGAATCTATAGATCGATTATCAGAAGAGATCATCCACGATATTAAATTTGCTCAAAATAATGTACGCAGATTTGCTGAAGAACAAAGAAAATCAATGGTGGACATTGAGGTAGAAACACTGCCAGGTGTTATTTTAGGACATAAAAATATCCCAATTACTAGTGTAGGGTGTTATATTCCGGGTGGTCGTTATCCAATGTTGGCATCGGCACAAATGAGTGTATTAACAGCAAAAGTGGCTGGGGTAGAAAGAGTCATTGCATGCACACCACCAATTAATGGAATAATTCCAGACACTACAGTGGCTGCTATGCATTTTGCTGGAGCTGATGAAATTTATATTTTAGGTGGAATTCAGGCAATGACGGCAATGGCAATTGGCACAGAAACTATACAGGCTGTAGACATGATTGTAGGACCCGGAAATGCATTTGTAGCTGAAACAAAAAGACAATTATTTGGTAGAGTTGGAATTGATTTATTTGCTGGTCCAACTGAAACTTTAATCATTGCTGATGAGACATCTGATGCAGAAATTGTGGCTACTGATGTTTTAGGCCAAATTGAACATGGTCCAACTTCACCAGGTGCTATTATTACTACCTCTCAGAAGCTAGCTGAGGAAACTTTAGTAGAAATAGAAAGACAAATTAAGTTATTACCTACAGGTGAGATTGCTAAGGTAGCTTGGGAAGATTATGGAACATTGATCGTTGTTGATACAATTGAGGAAGCATTAGAAGAAGCGGATAAACTGGCGTATGAGCATGTACAAGTTATGACAGAAGATCCTGATTATTTCTTGCATAATTTAAAAAATTATGGAGCACTTTTCCTTGGTCCTGAAACAAATGTAGCATATGGAGATAAGGTAATAGGAACAAATCATACTTTACCTACTAAGGGGGCTGCTCGATATACAGGTGGACTATGGGTAGGTAAGTTTCTTAAAACTTGTACTTATCAAAAAGTTACTGAAGAAGCAAGTGCATATATTGGGGAGTATGCTGCCCGACTTTGTCAATTGGAAAACTTTGCTGGACATGCTGAACAAGCTTTAATCCGAGTACGTAGATATGGAAGGAAATAGACGATAAAAGAGTTATTGGTTCTAGTGCGAATAGTACGAAACTTTTAATATCCTTTTTGCACTAGAGTCGATTTTATTGTGTAAGGGGCTTGCTAATAGATGGTGAAAAATAAGTTCATAAAAATATATGAAGACATGGCAGAACAAATTCGAGATCAGATTGAAGCAGGGTCAATGTTGCCTTCAGAAAAGGAATTGGCCATTATATATTCAACGTCAAGAGAAACGATCCGCAAAGCACTTAAAATATTGTCTGATAGTGGATACATACATAAAGTACAGGGTAAAGGATCAATTGTACTGGAAGCGGCAAATTTTGAATTTCCCGCTTCCGGGATCATTAGCTTTAAAGAATTGTCTAAAAAGACGGGTCAACAAACAAAAACGGTTGTAAAAGAGTTAAAAAAAATAAGACCTACAAAGGATTTGATAAAGAAAATGAAATTAGGTAAGGAAGATGCCATGTGGAAAATCTTCCGAGTGCGGGAGATTGAAGGTGAAAAGATTACTTTAGATAAAGATTTTCTTGCTGAAAAATATGTCCCTTGGTTAACAAAAGAAATTTGTCAAGACTCTATCCACGAATATCTTGACAGGGAATTAGGACTAACGATCTCGTTTGTTATAAGAGAAATTTTAATAGAAGTACCAACGGAAGAAGACCGTGGCCAATTAGACTTAGAAGACTTTCACAGTATCGTTGTTGTCAAGAACTATAACTATCTTAAAGATGCTAGCTTATTCCAGTACACAGAATCACGCCATCGGCCCGATAAATTTCGTTTTGTAAATTTTGTTAGGAGTAAATAAGAGACTAATTGTGAATGCAGTTAAATGGGCTCAGCCTGTACAACGAAATCGTCCAGTCTACGATCGTGATAGGAGAAGGGAGATAAAAAAATGATAAAAGAAATTTATTATATTGTTGTAATGGGGAGTACCTTTGAACGGTATAGTGAAGAATTAGATCACTATCCAAGTGAAAAAGAAATTGAAGGCTTCATCAAAAAGTATAAAGGCGGAGTAAGTTTAAAAGTAGAAAAAAGATATAAATGCGTAGATTAATAGATGTTTAGAACCAGTGGTAGAACCAGTGGGACGGTTCTCCTGGCATTTTCCAATGCAAAAGAAACCAAAAAAGCCATGAGAACCGTCCCCATGGCAATTTCCCTTTATAGTTCTTCCCCGTTGCTTTCGATTACTTTCTTATACCAGAAGAATGAGTCTTTCCGGCTTCTCTCCAATGTACCGTTGCCTTCGTCGTCTTTATCGACATAGATGAAGCCGTATCGTTTAGACATTTCGCTAGTTGACATCGATACTAAATCGATTGGCCCCCAAGCTAAGTAGCCCATTAAGTCAACGCCATCGCCAATGGCTTCTTTCATTTGTTCGATGTGTTTTCTTAAGTAATCAATACGATAGTGATCATGGATGGAACCATCTTCTTCCACCTTATCATAAGCACCTAAGCCATTTTCAACAATAAACAGCGGCAATTGATAACGGTCATACAGTTCGTTTAAGACGACGCGTAAGCCAATCGGATCAATTTGCCAACCCCAATCAGATGCTTCTAAGTAAGGGTTTTTAAGTGAGTTCATTAAATTACCCTCGGTCCGTTCTCCTTCCGGGGAGGCTGAAGATAACATCGACATGTAGTAACTGAATGTAATGTAATCGACTGGATGCTGTTTCAGAATCTCATCGTCACCAGTTTCTTTGACAATCTCAATCCCATTTTCCTTAAAGAAACGATCCATGTATTTCGGATATTCCCCGCGGGCATGGACATCTGTAAAGAACAGATTTTCCTGGTTATCCCTTTGCGCCTTTAATACATCTGCAGGATTTGGTGTGTTCGGGTAATGACTCATTCGTGCCAGCATGCAGCCCATTTTTCCATTTGGATTTATTTCATGTAATTTTTTCGTAGCAAGCGCACTTGCGACAAATTGGTGGTGTAATCCTTGATATCTTGCTTGCATCGAGTTTGCTTCTTGATCCGATAAAACGCCGCCGCCGGTAAACGGGCTAATGGTAATCATATTGATTTCGTTAAAGGTGATCCAATAGTTTACCTTCTCTTTATAACGCTTGAATACTGTTTCGGCATAGCGAACGAAATGTTCAATGGATTCACGGCCAACCCAGCCATTATATTTTTCCGTTAAACCATAAGGTGTTTCGTAGTGTGATAAGGTTACAATTGGCTCAATATGATATTTCGCTAATTCATCAAATACATTGTCGTAAAATTGTAATCCTGCTTCATTTGGCGTTTCATCATAGCCATTAGGAAAAATCCGTGACCAATGAATCGAGAGACGAAAAGCCGTAAAGCCCATTTCAGCAAGTAAGGCAATATCCTCCTTATAACGGTGATAAAAGTCAATTCCTTCGCGTTTCGGATGGCGTGCGGTCGATTCACCACTTAAAGTTTTTCGAATTTGTTCAGTGGTGATTTCCATTGCATTGTCTTTTGTTCGCTGATCTTTCGGAATGTATTCGACAAAGTCTGCAGCAGATAAGCCTTTGCCGCCTTCATCAAAGCCGCCTTCAATCTGGTTGGCAGCCGTTGCTCCGCCCCAATAAAAGTTTTTTGGAAATTTTGCTTCAAATTGTGCCATGGTAAACTCTCCTTTATTTTACAATTGTTAGTATTGTTTCTTCTGCAGTAACAAGTCTTGGATTTGTTGGTACGACGTCTAAATAATCGGCCGTGGTGGTGATGATCACAGGTGTTGTCGTCTTATAGCCGGCCTCTTTAATAGCTTGAATGTCAAAGGTTACTAATTTGTCGCCTTTTTTAACGATTGAGCCTGATTCGACATGGGATTCAAAGTGTTTCCCGCCTAATTGAACGGTATCAAGGCCGATGTGGATTAAGACCTCAACGCCATCTTCACTGATTAAGCCGATTGCATGTTTCGTCGGGAATAGTGTTGCTACTTTCCCATCAAAGGGTGCGGACACAATCCCTTCAGTTGGTTCGATCCCAACACCTTTACCCATTGCCCCGCTTGAAAATACAGCATCATCTACTTTTTCTAAAGGGATCATTTCACCTTTTAATGGTGCAGGTAATTCATAGGTTTTGCTTGAATCCTCATCAGTATGAAGTGGTGCAGCTTCCACTGAGTTTTCAGTAGCTTTTTTCTTCCCTTCCGTACCAAAGATGAACGCTAAAATGGTTGCAGCAAGGAAGGCGGCGCCAATACCGAAAATATAGCCGAGTGTCGGTGTATAGGCTGGGATGGTCAGTGCACTATTAAATACAAACCCAAATACTCTTACATTAAATGTGGCAACAATCGCACCGCCAATGGCGCCAGCTATTAATAATAATGGTAATAACTTTCGGTATCGTAATACTAAGCCGTAAAGTATTGGTTCGGTGACCCCAGCGAACAAACCGGATAGTGTTGCCGCAAAGGATAAAGATCGTAATTCTTTATTTTTCCTCGAGCGTAAGAATATCCCAAAGGCGATCCCCATTTGTGCAAATGTAGACGCTGCAGTAATCGGTCCAATCATATCGCCGCCGCGGGAGAAATTATCAATCATGATGGGAACTACGCCCCAGTGCACACCTAAGATGACTAATATCGGCCAAATACATGCAATGATAATCCCAGTGACGATGGCCGATTTTGCCATTAAGAAAGTTACGGCTGTCCCAATTCCTAAACTAATGTATTGGGCAAACGGCCCGAACACTAAAGCCGTTAATGGGACCATGACCAAAATACCTACCATTGGAACAAAGAACAATTGAATCGTATCTGGTGTATGTTTTTTTACGAACCGTTCTAACGGTGCATAGATGGCCATGGCAATTAATAATGGGAATACGGTGGATGTATAATCCGATGCAATCAGCGGGATCCCGATAAAACTGACATCCCCAGTTGCTTTTAACAATCCTGCGAAATTAGGGTCAAGCAACCCGGCTGCAATGGCGCCGCCAACAAAGGGATTGGCATTCAACTTCTTAGCCGCGGAAATCCCCACAAAGATCGGTAAGAAATAGAAGAGGCCGCTTGAGGCTGCGTTTAAAACAGCGTAGGTTGATCCTTTTATATTAATCAGGTTTAAAATATCAAGGATTGCTAGCAATGCCTTGATCATACCTGCCCCTGCTAGAGCCGGAATTAATGGGGAGAACGTCCCGGAAATATATTCAAAGACTTTAGCCATGACGCCAACTTTTTCGCTTTTTTCATTATTAGAGGCCGATTCTCCAGACTGAATATGGTGGTTCTTCATAATCTCTGTATAAACTTTTCCTACTTTATTTCCAATCACCACTTGAAATTGACCGCCTTTTTCTACCACAGTCAGAACATCAGGGACATTACGTAAGGCATCCTTATCAGCTTTACTATGGTCATCCAGCTTAAATCTTAACCGCGTTGCACAGTGAACGAGGGAATGAATATTTTCTTCGCCGCCGACTAATTCAACAATGCGATTGCCTAATTGTTTGTTCTCCATTGTTTTCTCTCCTTTTGAAAAATAAAAAACCTGAAAAGAACAGAAATAGACATACATCTACTCGTTGTTCTCCCCAGGTTTTGCCTGCCAAACAGTAACAATCCTTTTAGGAATGGTTTAATTTTTTTCTCGACTTGAAACCCGATGAATATGAATCATAAAATAGGCTAACTCATCTTTGGTCATTTCCATTTGATATTGCTTTTTCAAATACGCTTGTACTTTCTTCGTGCATTCATAGGCTTGCGGGTATTGCAGCTTTACTTGCTGATACAAGGCATCATTCGCATCGTCATTTAACTCACCGCGCAGCATTCTGTAGGCGAAATAGCGCAGGTGGGTGATGAAGCGGCTGTAATTCATCGACTCTTCATCAAAATCAAATCCATAATGATACTTCACAATATTTGTCACATCATGAACGATGTTCGTCATCGCCATTGTCTCTTCCATCCCGGAACTATCTTGCCTTGCGTTGAAGAGATGCAGGGCAATGGATGCCGCTTCATCTTCGGGCATACTTACACCCGTTTTCGCTTGGATCATTTCCAATGCTTTAAGAGCAGCACGGTATTCCGCTTTGTAAAACTTTTGCACTTCCCACATCAGTGCATTCTTGATTGAGAGCCCATTTTTTGTTCTTGTTACAGCGAAATGAATATGATCAGATAATGATAAATAAAGAGAATCATTCAGTTCAGTGTGCAGTTCCCTGTTGGCCATCTCGATAATATCTTTTGAGAGTGCCATGATTTCATATGGAATTTCATCGAGTAAATCAGATAATTTTTCAGCAAAGCTTTTAGAAGGGGTGATAAATGTCTTTTCTATTTTTTCCGGATCGATCTGGTCGCCAATCTTTTTCTGAAAAGCGAGGCCTCTACCCATGACGACCATCTCCGTTTGATTTGAATCCGCTGTTAAAGCGACATTATTATTAAATATTTTCTTGATTTCCATATTTATCACTTTTCCTTCGAAAATTTAAATAAAAAAACCTGGATTAACAAAATCATAGATAGGTTTCCCTACTATAACTTTAATTAATCCAGGTTTTGCCTGCCGAACAGTAACAATCCTCTGATTGATTTTTATTATAGATGATAACGGTTACTTTTGCAATAGAAAAAAGTGACAGGACTTGTGTGGCTAGAACGATTAAGTGAAATGTTCGCAAAAAAGCTGTGCTAGGTATTCATTGCAAAATATTACTATAAAAAAAACGGACGGCTCTTGTCCTTCCTTGGCAGGAAGCACTTGAGCCATCCTTCTTAATAAATCACAACCGGGTCGTATGTGCTTAGAGTATTATACAAGGTTTTCATTACACTAGGGGGCGTGTTGACGCAGCCGCCTGATCCTGCCGTTAGATAGGCAGTACTTCCCCAGTTTGACCGCCAGCTGGCATCGTGAAATCCTTGTCCGCTGTTTGTGAACGGAGCCCAGTAATCCACTTTAACAGCATAATCTCCTTTACCTACGGCAGTACCCGTAAGTGTGTACCCTGTTCGTTTATAGAGGATATACCATACTCCTTTTGACGTGTCTTCACCGGTACTGTGTTTGCCGGTCACTACATTTGTTGTGAGTACCAATTGTCCATTTTTGTAAATCCAAATCCGCTGTTCGGCAATGGACACTTCAGCATACGTGTCACCAATGCCATTATTCGCAGTCGTTTCAAAGCCGATGCCTTCATTGCTCCAGCCTTTTCCGTAAATATTTGAAGCAGCGATCGATTTTTCTCCTTTTTCAAAAGTTTCCTTAACCAACGCTGTTTCTTTATCCACATCCAATGCCCAGCCATAGCCTTGTCCTTTTACCGAAATGACCGAACCTGAGTGAGTCTTAAATGTGAAATCTTTATTTAAGGTTGATTGAGAACGATTAATTTCATCTATCTTGGTCTTAATGTCACTCTCGGCGATTGTAACCTTCTTATCTTTTGACACATAGGCATTTTTAATTAATTCACTGGCTTTTAAACTATGCACTTTGTCCTGTACCTTATACTCAACGGTCCGCCCAAGGAGATCCTTTAGCGCGTTCTCCTCTTCTTTTATAATCGGACTGTCCGCTTTGAGCGGCTGTAGTAATACGGGATTCAGATGGATATCACTAGTATATTTTTGTTTATTAAAATCCTTTAATAGCCCTTCGATATCATACTGTTCTCCATTAATGCCATCTGCAATGACAATTTTACCTTGTTCCACTTTCGCCTCAGCATCTTGGGGTGCTTTTAATTTCTTATTCATGGATCGGAGTTTTTCTTCTACTTGCTTTTTCATCGTTTGGGTTCGAAACTCATCCGCCTGTTTGGGTAATAGCGAATAACCTTTTTCCTTTGAGGAAGGAAAAAACGTCCACTGGCTTTTCAGTAATTTTTGTACCTCAGAAAGATCTTTATCTGAAAATACCATCTGCGTATCTTTTTCATCTAAAATGAGCTGTTCTCCGACATATACTCTGTTTTTTAATACAGCTGTTTTTAATTTTTTTGTTGCTTGATCAGCAGTCAGTCCACCGACTTTTGTGTCATTAATCGTAATCTGCGAATTGAACCGGGTTGCCTGATAATAGCTCATCCCCGTAAATAGAAGTGCAATAATAATGATAACTCCAATTACAATAAATTTCCGGTTCTTAGGCCGTTTGAATCGGTTACTCCGTCCAGTATTCATTTCTTCAACTGTATCTTTTGCCGTGCTCATCTACATTCCCTCCGCTACATGGTAACCCAGCTACCAACCTTTTGCCTTACTTTTTAATTATAACTATTATACTACTAAATGGTATGGTGTGGAATTTGTCACATTTTGTATAAGGGAAAAAATTTTATTTTATTGAAGCAAGGGAGCAATTATTCTTGCTTCATTTTGTTGATTTCATGGGGACGGTTCTGGTGACTTTTTTTATTTGTATCTTAATAGTAGCAATTAAATTTAAAAGATAAATATTAACAAATTGATATAAAACAAAAGCCCAGAAATAGATTCTGAGCGTTTGCAATAATTCACTATTAATAAAATAGAGTAGCCTATTGATTAGCGGCTTCTTTTATACTGCCTGCAGTATTATGAACAGAAAGTTGATCAAGCAGTTTCGTACTCTCTGTATTTAGCCCTATCAGATTAACCTTAACTCCATTTTGCTGATACTTCATCACTACTTTATCTATTGAGCCAATGGCAGAGTCATCCCAAAGATGGGCATGGGATAAATCGATATCCACTTCAGCTATTTCTTCTTTAAAATCAAAATAATTCACAAAATCGGTAACAGAAGCAAAAAAGAGTTGTCCTGATACACGATAAATCTTTTTCGAGGAACCTTTTACTGAAAAAGTTTTAATATCAACTTTTGAAATCTTAGAGGCAAAGAAAATGGCACTCAAGATTACCCCTATCAATACCCCAATAGATAGATTATCCGTTGCTACGACGGTAATGACTGTAATGAGCATAACCGCAGTTTCTGATTTAGGCATAATCGGCAATTTTTTTAATGAAGACCAATCAAATGTCCCAATGCATACCATGAACATGACAGCTACTAATGCAGCCATTGGGATTTTAACAAGGACATTATTTAAAGCCACAATAAGAATCATTAAAAATATAGCAGCCCAAAAGGTGGAAAGCCTACCACGTCCACCTGATTTTACATTAATCCCAGATTGACCAATCATGGCACAACCAGCCATTCCTCCAAAAAATCCAGAGACAATGTTGGCAATCCCTTGACCACGAGCCTCTCGATTTTTGTCACTAGTTGTATCTGTCAAATCATCTACAATTTGTGCCGTTAAAAGAGATTCAATTAATCCAACAACAGCGATTCCAAGTGAATAAGGAAAGATGATTCGCAGTGTTTCCAAATGAAATGGAACATGGGGGAGCCAAAATGTAGGCAAGGCTTGTTTTAATTGACCAAGGTCTCCGACTGTGTTGACGTGTGCACCAGTTGCCACCGAAATAATGGTGATGATAATAATCGCTACAAGTGGTGAAGGAACTGCCTTTGTTAATCGAGGGAAAAGATAGATGATGGCTAATCCTCCTGAAACCATTGCATACATCACCCATGATTGCCCTTTAAAATGGGTTAGCTGCGCCATAAAAATTAAAATAGCTAATGAATTCACAAAACCCACCATAACCGAACGAGGAATAAATTTCATTAACCTAGCTACTTTCAGAGAACCAAAGATAATTTGAATCATCCCTGTTAGGATTGTTGCAGCTAATAAGTACTGTAATCCGTGATCTTTCACTAAACCACCCATTAATAAGGCGGTTGCTCCAGTTGCAGCTGAAATCATAGCAGGCCTGCCACCGACAAAAGCAATCACAAGGGCAATACAAAAAGAGGCATATAGACCAACCATTGGATTAACACCCGCAATAATCGAAAAGGCAATCGCTTCTGGAATAAGTGCTAAAGCCACAACAGTACCTGAAAGAATATCTCCCTTCATATTCCCGAACCATTCATATTTAATTGTATTTACATTCAACAATAGACACCTCATTTATATATTATTATTTTGACTTTCAACTCTCATGAAAGCCGGGTCCGTTAATAATAATAGAAAGTATAACTGAATATGACCATTTTGTGAAACCTAATGTAAACGTGGTCATAAAAGCTTTACTCTTAAATACTGCTATTTCGGCTATTTTATTAGGTTTTATTAAATAAGATTTATCGTCCGATAAATGGGGCTGAGAATATGGGCCCTCCTGCCTTATAGATGAAGTAACTATGACCATGAACTCTATATAGGAAATGCCTAGGTAAATGGGGATAAATAAGGAACGCACTAATTGGCTAGAATAATAAGGTGAAAGGGGTTTGTATATGGACTTTACAATTAACTGGAAAGAAAAAATGGCATTTTCGGGGGTTACCCCATCCGGGCATGACTTTATAATGGATGCCGCTTCAGAAGTGGGAGGTGAGAATACAGGTCCGAGGCCTACGGAATTACTTTTGCAGGCCGTTGCCGGCTGTACGGGAATGGATATTATCTCGATCTTGCATAAAATGCGGCTGGAGCCTGCCTCCTTCCAAATGGATGTGACGGGTGAGCGTGCCGAAGAGCATCCGAAAAAGTTCACATCCATTAACATTCATTATGCGTTCGATGGGGAATTACCGGAAGATAAGGTCATACGGGCGATTCAATTATCAAAAGATAAATATTGCTCGGTTTCTCATTCGTTAAATGCGGAAATAACCGTAAGCTACTCCATTAATGGTGTGAAAGGTAACAATAGCATTTAAGGGGAATACTCTCAGCTTAGCAAAAGTATAAAATTGTATAGTGTGAAAGCGGCGTGAATCACTTCAGACTCGCTGCTTTTTTATTGGTTATTTCCGACAAACTTTTCACCTTTTCATGAAACAAAAGACGCACCTATCAAGCGATCCAGCGTTTCTAATCAAACAATTAATTGATGTAGAAAAAAGTGATAAAGAGAAGAACGCTGTAGGAGCCGAAGAATGGAATCATTTTCTGGGGAATAATGTTGTTTTTTCGATTCAAATCATCGACAAATATTTTCTCTCCAGATTCCTCGAATCCCTATACAGCAGTGTATTCAGCTTTCAAACAAACAATTGATAATGAAACTGAACGATACTTGTCGTTTTTAACAAAAATTGACAAGAAAGGTTTAGAAGTGTTACATTAGATTTAGTAAATTAGTAATTTACTAAATTACTAAATCGCGAACGGTTCCTGGAGGTTATCATGAAAATTCCAACTACATTAAAACATAAACCTGTTATTGTCTCCGAAAATTACGAAAATGTTGATGGCAGAAATGCGTATCAAACCGACGCAAAAGGTCTCTCATTAGGCTTGGCGCAGTGGAATGACCGGGGAAAAATTGATATTTCCGCTAAAGTGTGGAGACATACTGGCGAAAAGTGGTCAAGGCAATCTGAGGAACTGCCGCTGCATCGGGTTATTGATCTTGCAATTCTCGTTTGCCGAACACAACTTCATTTCCGAGATGCTTACCGTTATGAAAAGTTATATGATTCCGAAAACCCTGTTATTGATCGAGTAGGTTTGCAGGGGGACGCCATGTCGGTGGCAGTATGTACGGACAATGAAAAAATTGATGAGGATATTCAATTATTCCGCCAAGCCCTCAGTGAAGATGATGAGCTTATGGGTGAACGATTGCGTGTCTTATCAAGCATGTTAAAAGAGATGGGCTATTAGTTATAGTGCTCGAAGGGAGAGGAAACTATGGATAAGAGCAGGCGTAAGGAGCTAAAAGCGGAATACAAGGAAATTAAAACCTATATGGGAGTTTACCAAATATTAAACAAAGCCAATGGTAAAATCTATGTTGATAGCTGTCCCAATTTAAAAAATAAGTGGCTGACCTTACAGGCACAACTTGAAATGGGGATGTTCGCCAATTTTCAGTTGCAAAAGGATTGGAATGAACTTGGAGCGGAGGCATTCGACTACGAGGTGCTAGAGAAAAAGGACGCTGGCGAAGTGACAGATAAGCGCTGGGAGGCCAAGCAAATGAAAAAGCCGTGGCTGGAGAAACTGCAGCCCTACGGGGACAAAGGGTATAATCGATTAAAATAGGTGACAGCTCGCCCCGAGATTAATCCTTCCTTCATTGGCTTGATGAACGACTGCCGTCGCAGTTTGGGCCAAGTGCGACTTAATCGTCTTTAACGGCCTGATGAAGGCAATTTTGTTGGCATTCGATCAGAGTTTTGGTCTTCATTGACTTTATGAAGACCATTTTGCGTGCATTCGATCAGAGTTTTGGTCTTCATTGACTTTATGAAGACCGTTTTACTGGCATTCGTCCAGAGTTTTGGTCTTCATTAGCTTGCTGAAGACCATTTTGCTTACATTCGATCAGAGTTTTGGTCTTCATAAGCTTGCTGAGGGAGGGTACGGCTCAATTTTCTCCGCTTACGACATGTTTTCAGCCGCATATTACATATTTTGTGGTACTTACGACATATATCCGAACACTTATGACCTATTTTTTAAAACTTACAACAATTTGCTGGAAATTAATTAGAAATCAAACGAACTTCAGTATTTTACTTCGCACTTTCCTCCAACTACAACGTAATCACTTTATATTTAGTCTCTTAGAATTAGCAACTCTCTCTTTTTCATTATTTTCAATATGTATACACAACTAAGAACAGTTTGTTAACGCTTCTGAATTTTATGGGCATGTGCTGTAAATTAGCAATATACTTCAAATATGAATATTACTCTATTGAAAAAATGATAGTGAGGGAGAGAATGAGATGTCTACCTATAATTGGATTGATACAATTCGTGTTACCGAGGATATGCTGGAGAGGAAGGATCAGCGCCTGCCTGTTATTTGGATTAGTGCGCTGGATTGTACAGGGTGTAAGGAGGCTTTTACCCGCTCGATTGAACCAACTACATTGGATGCGATGTTGAATTTTATTTCGTTGGAATATAGTGAACTGCTTTCTGCCGCGGGCGGCTTTCAGGTGGAGGCACATAAAGAGTCGATTTTCGAAACGTATAAGGGGGAATATATCCTTGCCGTTGAAGGCGGGATCCCTGAAAGTGATGAATTTCTGATGATTGCCGGAAAATCTGTCAGGGAGGAAATTATCCACGCTGCAAAAAATGCCAAGGCCGTGGTCGCCTTTGGAAGCTGTTCTTCATGGGGAGGTATTCCCGCCGCCGGCATGAATCCTACAAATGCTGGGGATATTCGGTCGGTTATTCCTGATAATGTCCCAGTTGCGCTTGTTCCAGGCTGTCCGCCCATTCCTGAGGCGATGATCGGGACACTTCTTCATGTGCATTTTCATGGCGAGTTGCCGGAGCTTGATAAAAAGCTTCGACCAAAAGCCTACTATCAGAAAACCGTTCATATGACCTGTCACCGCAAATCCTTTTTCGATCAAAAATTATTTGCCGAATCCTATGATGATGAAGGGGCGCGGAAAGGTTATTGCCTATTTAAATTAGGCTGCAAAGGTCCAGCAGCTTTCAATGCCTGTGAATCAATGGGGGTTGACCGCTGTATTGCAGCAGGATTCACCTGTATCGGCTGCTCGGAAAATGGCTTTTGGGATAAGGGCGGATTTTGCGGCGGTAAAAAACGGATTAAATGAGGTTCCAGCACGGCAGGATGGAGCATTTCTATGCATAACAAAACCAAGACGTGAGACCAATTCCACGCCTTGGTTTTGTTTTATAAAGCTAAATTTAATGCTCAAATCCCCACATGATGACAAGGCCATCATCATTATGGATAATCGTAAAGTTATCCTTATCTAACACATCAGTTTGTCTGGCCTCCATAACTAATTCAGTTAACACTGCTTCGGAGGCAGGTGCACCAATGGCGATGGCCAGTTTGATCAATAGCTCCTTGTCGGAAGAGGAACCCCATACGTATCCAGGATCACCGATAGAACCGGTCACGCCAACGGCCCCAATCGACCAACCATCCTTAAATAACTCAAACACTTTCAATTTTGAATTATAGTCAACTGTTACACCATATGGTGCTGCGATTTCGTTAAGTTTCTTTTCGTAGATGGCCCTTGGTGTATTATCTGGGTCTTTCACCCATACACCGTCTTCGTCAATTACATAGCCTTCGATGATGGTATTAACGGCCATGACCCCGTTTGGATAAAGGTAATACCAATCTCTGCCTAGTTGAAGCCAACCGGTTTTCATCGCCCCGTTCCAATCAAGAAAATAGCTACGCCCGTCAATCTCAACCCAGCCAGTCAGCATCGCTCCGTCTGTGCCAAGGTAGTACCAAGTTCCGCTCATGTTTTGCCAGCCGGTTTTCATGGCGCCATTTTTATCTAAAAGATACCACTCTCCGTCATCTTTGATCCAGCCCGTCTGCATGGCACCTGCGTTATTCAGGTAATACCAAGTCCCGTTATCGTTCAGCCAGCCCGTTTTGAGCCCGTCTTTACTTGTGTAATACCATGTCCCATTGTCCTTGATCCAACCTTTGTGGAGGGAACCATCACTTTGAAAAAAGAACCAGTCAATCCCGATTTTCACCCAGCCGGTTTGCATTTTGCCATCCTTGTTGGTGTAATAGAACTTATCTGTTGCAGTAAAGTATAACCAACCGGTTGACATTCTTCCTTTGTTATCGAAAAAATACCAAACTCCTTTTTCCTTGTACCAGCCGGTCAGCATTTCCCCGTTGCTTTTGAAAAAGTACCATGTGTACCCATCCGGCCCTTCAGGTAAATAAAGCCATCCGGTTTTCATTGCCCCTTTTGTGTCCAGATAGTACCATCTTCCTTGATCAAACAGCCAACCTTTGTAACTCGTTCCATTTGTATAGTAATACCAAGTCCCGTTGCTGCTTTTCCATCCGTTCACGGCTTGCTTGCTCACAGTGCCCTGAGTCCCATCAGTTCCCGCAGCAGAAACTTGTGAATACATGGCGAACGATAAAACAAAGGCAAAAATAGTTGAAAATACTAGTTTCTTCATTATATTTCTATCCCCCCTAGCTAGTAATTATTACTAGATTAATATACCATGATTTGGTATAAATGGGAACGAAATTAAGAATGGAATAGGCCTTTTTTCACAAAATGTTTGAAAAGCTTTAAGCCCGTGTAAAGGGCAGCCAAAATGGGTTTCGCAAACAAGTAGCGAGGTTTCGCAAACAAACAGGTTACTTTCGCAAACAAGCGGCGAAGTTTCGCAAACAAAATCTCATGGAAGGCCCAGCGCCCTCCATTTAATAGCTGAAACTATGTGACTTTCGAAAAATCCCCTTCTTTTTAGAAGGAAATAGCTCATTCCCTTGAAAAACAAGTCGGCCGATTCCCGCTTACGATCCTTTTGATTCTTTTTCCAAAAAAGAGTATTCTGGTAGAGTAATCTTACATATGCAAATTGAAAAATGATAGATGGAGGTATTTTGATTTGGAACCATTATTTTTAAAACCCGTTTTTAAAGAGAGAATTTGGGGCGGAACGGCTTTACAAAAAGAATTTGACTATGATATTCCAACAGAACATACTGGGGAATGCTGGGCTATTTCTGCTCATCCGAATGGCCCTTCGATGATAGAGAATGGACCCCATAAGGGAATGACACTGGACAGTTTATGGAAGGAACATCCTGAATTGTTTGGAAATCCGGATGGGGAGGTTTTTCCGCTTTTAACGAAGATTTTGGATGCGAATATGGATTTATCTGTGCAGGTTCATCCGGATGATGCCTACGCGATGGTGAACGAAAATGGCGAGTTAGGCAAAACCGAATGCTGGTATATCATCGATTGCAAAGAGGATGCTGACATGATTTTTGGCCATAATGCGCGTTCAAAAGAAGAGCTGGTTGAGCAAATGAATGAAGGAAACTGGAGCGATTTGCTGCGCCGTGTCAAAATTAAACCAGGCGACTTTTTCTATGTGCCAAGCGGAACGATCCATGCTTTATGCGAAGGAACGCTGGTATTAGAAACACAGCAGAGCTCCGACACAACCTACCGGGTGTACGACTATGATCGCCGCGATGCCGAGGGGAACTTACGGGATCTTCATTTAGAAAAAGCAATTGAAGTGACGACTGTTCCACATCGGGATGCGGTTAGTACACCAGTCATTCAGGAGAGTGGAAATGCACGGATCACCACCTTTGTGGAATCGGACTTTTTCTCTGTGTATAAATGGGAAGTTCGTGGTAAGTCTATTTTTTCAATACGCGATCACTATTTGCTTGTAAGTGTGATTAACGGCGAGGGAACCCTTTCGCATACGGGCAACCAATACGAATTGAAAAAAGGAACCCATTTCATCATTCCAGTGGGATTTGGCGAGTTTAAAATAGATGGCGATTGCGAATTGATTGTCTCGCATACGTAATCAAAAGAGTAAGGATCCTTACTCTTTTTTTTGCGAAAAAATAGGCTGAAGAACCCTTTCGTTTAGTCAATCAATCATTTGATTAGCAGCCAATATAAAGATACACTTACCTATATCGTTTTTAGAGCAGGTGCAAGGAATGAATAATAGACAACAAGAATTACTTAGAATCATTTTGATGAATGAGGAAGTGGCCTTACATATTAAGGATTTAGCGGAGCAGCTTGATTGTGCCGAGAAAACGGTGCGGAACGATTTGGACCGATTGGAAGAGTTTTTGCATGATTACCCGAATGCTAAACTGACTCGCAGGCCCGGTTTTGGCATCTCTCTAGATATAAACGAAGATGAGAGACGGCAAATTTTAATCAGCTTATTTTCCAGCCAGCCAAAAACGAATGAAGAGAGACTGTTTGAAATGGCTTTTCAGCTGTTAACCAGCAAGAAGGCGATTACGTTACAGTTTTTTGCCGATCGGTACTTTATGCCAAAAGCAGCCATAAAAAAAGACTTGGAGACCATTACCGAGTGGCTGCAGCGCTTTGACGTGGTGCTTGTCTCAAAGCAGCGACTTGGACATGTGATTGGAGGGTCAGAACGGCAAAAACGAAATGCCTTGGCGCGCTTGTCCGACCTGACTCCATCAAGTACGCAGGAAAAGAACTATGTATTACAATTATTTTTGCCCTATGAGATCAGCGCCGTAAAGAAGACACTGGTGGACATGAGAGACAAATATTCGCTTGCCTTTAGGGATGAAGCGTTAGAAAGCTTGCAGATCCATGCGTTGATTATGCTGAAACGGATTAGGCAGCGGTCACCTGTATCGATTCAACCGACTGAAAAGGAAATGGCTGCTAAGCGGAAGGAATATCACTATGCAAACTGGTTTTTTGAACAGTTCGAGCCCATCTTTCAAGTGAGTATTCCGGAAGAAGAGCGGGTTTATTTTACCTGGCACCTGATTAGCAGTAAGCGAACAGAGGAAGAAGCCGGGCAGGTTTACCAATATGATGATGAGACAGCCTCAGTCGTTCTTACTCTCATTGATAGATTGAGCAAACTGATATTAGTTGATTTTGCAATCGACTCGACACTTACGAATGGGCTCGCTGTCCATTTACATTCTGTCATTAATCGAATGAAATACGGTTTTCCGATTACCAACCCGCTGCTGTCCAATATTAAGAAAATGTATCCATACATGTTCAATATGGTTATTTTGGCGCTCGAGGAAATCCAGCAAACCGATCAGTTCGACATTCCTGAGGATGAAGCGGCCTATCTTGTCCTTCACTTTCAAGCCTCGATTGAACGGATGGAAAGTAAGAAGGCTTTAAGGAAGAAAGCACTCATTGTGTGCCATCTTGGAATGGGCATGTCCTATCTGCTAGAGGCGAAAATTGAACAGCAGTATCAGGACATTGAGGTCCTTGCCTGTATAGGGAAGGCGGAAGTGAGCGAATATGTAAGACTTCATCGACCGGACTTTATCATTTCGACCGTCCCACTTGAAAAAATAAAGGTCGAGCACATCGTCATTTCGCCGCTTTTTGGACAAGAGGATCAGAGGAAGTTAAGTCAGTTTGTCGAGAAGCTGAAACTTCAAAAACCTGATTTTCAGGGTCCGTATATTTTTTCGAAATACTTGACAGAAGAGCTTGTGTTTATGAAGGTCGAGCGTGAGCATCGCTATGAAGTGGTGGAAATGCTGGCGACATTGCTTTTTCAAAAAGGCTATGTGAGTAAGGAGTTTATCCATAGTGCAGTGAATCGAGAGAGGACCTCAGCAACAGCGATTGGCGGAGGAATTGCGATTCCCCACGGAAATCCATCCTTAGTCGAGAGGACTGCGATTGCTGCAGCAATCCTGAAGGATCCGATTGATTGGGGCAATGAGAAGGTGTCACTCGTGTTTTTGCTCGCAATTTCAAAGGAAAATCAAGGAGACAATCGAGGGATCATTGGAAAAATTGCTTCACTAAGCGAGTCGCCAATGGTTGTAAATACGTTAACAACCGTACGTGATGAAAGTGAGTTTTTGCGAATATTGGAAGGAAATTAGAGCGGTCGGGATATCTGCTCTTTTTTTGTGCCCGATGTGCCGTATTTTTTCGGTACATTGGCACAATTAATTTTTATTTACCGCAACTTCCGGTAAAAATATAAAAAATTTAATGGACAAGCAGGGTCTATTATATAAGTAAGCGATTTCTTAATTATTTTTAACAATAGGAGGAACCAGGATGGTGAAAATATTAGCTGTTACGGCTTGTCCGGTTGGTATTGCTCATACGTATATGGCCGCTGAAAATTTGCAAAAAGCGGGCAAGACGCTTGGCGTCGATATAAAGGTAGAGACACAAGGTTCGATTGGGGTAGAAAATGCGTTAACGGACCAAGATATTGCCGAAGCGGATGGGATTATCATTGCTGCCGACAAAGAGGTTTCGAAAGACCGGTTTGCCGGAAAAAGGGTCATTGTAACCGGTGTTCAAGACGGCATTCGCAAACCGGAAGAATTAATTAAACAGATTCAAAACGGCGAGGTGCCTGTTTATAAACCGGAATTAGCCTCTGCCGGTGGTGCTAAAAAGAGTGGTTCAAAGGAGAATCCCATTTATAAGCATTTAATGAATGGTGTATCCTATATGGTTCCATTCATTGTCGTTGGGGGATTATTGATTGCGATTGCGTTAACGCTTGGCGGTGAGCAAACACCGGGTGGAATTAAGATTCCGGATGGTTCCTTTTGGAAGCAAGTTGAAAGCCTCGGCGGGACTGCATTCATGTTCATGGTGCCAATCTTAGCCGGATTCATTGCGGTAAGTATTGCTGACCGGCCGGGACTTGTTCCAGGTATGATTGGCGGTTATATTGCAGCCAATGGCAGTTTTTATGGAAGTGAAGCAGGTGCCGGATTTATCGGCGGAATTATTGCCGGTTTCTTGGCAGGTTATGTAGCCCTTGGCATTAAGAAAATTAAAGTACCAAAAGCAGTTCAGCCTGTAATGCCGATTATTTTTATCCCGATTCTTTCTTCGGTCATTGTCGGTTTATTATTCATTTACGTGATCGGGAATCCGGTTGCAAGTGTGTTTGAAGGATTAACTACTTGGCTTGCCGGTATGCAAGGCGGAAGCTCGATTGTGTTAGCGATGATTCTAGGTGCAATGATTGCGGTTGATATGGGCGGCCCATTCAACAAAGTGGCCTTTTTATTCGGTTCGGCGATGATTGGAGAAGGAAACTATGAAATTATGGGACCTATAGCTGTGGCCATTTGTATTCCACCGATTGGTCTTGGACTTGCTACATTTATCAACAAACGCAAATTCAGTCAAACGGAAAGAGATGCCGGCAAAGCATCGTTCACGATGGGATTATTCGGTATTACCGAAGGGGCGATTCCGTTCGCGGCGCAAGATCCGCTGCGCGTTATTCCAAGTATTGTTGTCGGTTCAATGGTGGGTTCCGTGATTGCCATGCTTGCTGGTGTGGGTGACAGAGTGGCACACGGTGGTCCGATTGTTGCGGTATTAGGTGCAGTTGATCATGTCGTTATGTTCTTTGTAGCTGTCATTGTTGGGGTCATTGTCACTGCGATCATGGTAACGGCATTGAAGAAAAATGTTGAAGGTGCTGCTGTGCCGGCAGCGACTGGTGTAGGTCCAGTCATTGGAGCAGCTACGCCTCGGAACGAGACTGTTACGGTGAAAGTGGAAGAGGGAGCCACTAACAATGCCGAGATACAAAAGTTAACGGATATTACTAGCATAGAATTAATCGATACAGATTTAGCAGGAAACACACGTGATGATGTGATTGATGAATTGATTGCCAAGTTTGATGCAGTTGGTATTTTAAGCTCGAAGCAGGAATATAAACAAGCGATTTTAAATCGTGAAGGTGAAAGTTCAACAGGTCTTGGGATGAACATTGCCATCCCGCACGGAAAATCAAATGCGGTGAAACGCCCGGCTGTTGCCTTTGGGATTAAGCGTGACGGTGTTGACTGGAACAGTTTAGACGGAACCGATGCGAAACTGATCTTTATGATTGCCGTACCGGAAAAAGCTGCCGGGGATGCTCATCTGAAAATTTTACAAATGCTATCCCGTAAGTTAATGGACGACCAGTTTAGAGAGCAATTAGTAAAGGTAACTTCTAAAGAAGAAGCTTATAGGTTGTTAGAAACTATTCAGTAAGATAGTAAAAGTGTCTAGTTTAAGATTCCGAGAAAAATAAAGCCGTTGCCTCTTTGACTATTGTAAAACTGTCAAAGAGGTGACGGCTTTTTCCCTTTCTGGTTGTTAATGCTACTGTACCAAGGGGACGGTTCTCTTGGCTTTTTTGAAGCAAGGGGACGGTTCCCTTGTTTCAATTCAAAACAATTTAAATCTATTTATTATGATTGTCCAAAGTATTAAAGTTAATAATGGTAGTGAGACGATGGTGATTAACCATGCTCTTTCGAATAGATTGTATCCCTTTTTTTCCGCAAACCACTCACAAAGTAAGATAAGAATATAAAGTATTATAAATTGGATTGAAAGTGTTAATAGTTTATATGTGACAAAGGAAAAAGCTCCGTGGTTATCCATTTTTAGCCCCTTTCAGTAGTACATGTTTATTCATTTTGAATTCATTCCATGCCCAGTCATGCCTTGAAAGGATTTTTTTCTAGAAAATTGTTTTATCTAAGGAATTTCGGCGCATTTTATCAAAAAAATATTGTGAATTTTATTGTTCTCCCCTTAAAAGGGGTAATATTACACTAAATGATTTGCTTATTGGGGTATTTAAAGCGGGCTCTAATAATATATCGGCGAATTTTATAGGTTTATCGGCGAATCTGAGCAATATATCAGCGAATTTTTAGTTTTATCAGCGAATCAAAGCAATATATCAGCGAATCAAAAAAATAACAATTTTTTAGAACCCAAAATTAGTTAGTAAAAGACAAAAAGGAGATCATGACTTAATGTGCATTCAGACATAAGTCATGATCTCCTTATTCATTTTCATTTTGAAGCCATAAGAAGAACGAAATCGCTACGCGATAGTTCTTTAAAAGGCTTCCAGTTCCAAAAAAAGCATAAAAAATGAAAAATTTTGCGTATAGATCTTACGCAAAGAAAACAGTAAAGCACAACCAGCCCCTACCAGCTAGTTGTGCTTTTTTACGCGCAAAACTTCCGATTGTCCGCTATAAGAACCGTCCTCTGCTTCCATTAACATTGACTGAATTGATTTTGAGTATTAAGACGGAATTAAATATAACCAAAATATAATCAAAAGTTAACGAATAGGGGGTTATAAGCCGTAATAAGATTCGATGTAATAGAAGGTCGAGATGAAAAGTCTTTGAAAGAGTTAATGGTGCAGCCCATCGAGTTCATGAGTTAGGGGAAAGTTGTGGAATAGAACCTAACGATATTATGATATCCATTATTACAAATGGAGCGGCTGACTGGAGTTTTGGCTTTGGTGAGGCCCAGCTTTTAACGGGGTAATTGTAGTTGTCTTTAGAGAATCTTCTGCAATAAAGCTAATTGATTAGTAGTTAAATTGTAATCGATTTCATTGATCAAGAAAAAAAAGTTGACTGAAAGCGTTTTTAGTATTAAGATGAAATCGAATATAACCAAAAGATAACCAAAATATAATAAAATCATCAAATTAAAGCGATAAATCAAAAGGTTATCAACCTATAAGAAACGATTTTAGTCAACAAGCACAAATAACTTTAAGTAACGATCTTTAAGGAGGAACAAGAAATGACCGAAGTAATGGTGAAAGTTGAAAAACTAAAAAACTATATAAATGGTGAGTGGGTAGAAAGCAAAACTGCTCAATACGAAGATGTATACAACCCGGCAACAAAAGAAGTTATTGCTCAAGTTCCGATCTCTACAAAAGAAGATCTTGATTATGCTGTAGAAGTAGCAGCAAAGGCATTTGAAGAGTGGAGAAACGTCCCTGTTCAAAAACGTGCTAGAATTCTATTTAACTTCCAACAGTTATTACAAAAAAATACAGATGAGTTAGCAAGGATTATTACTATTGAAAATGGTAAAAATCTTTCTGAGGCATTAGGTGAAGTTGGACGCGGAATTGAAAATGTTGAGTTTGCTGCAGGAGCTCCTACGCTCATGATGGGTGATTCATTGACAACTATCGCAAAGGACGTAGAAGTAACGAACTATCGTTATCCAATTGGGGTTGTCGGCGGTATCACACCATTCAACTTCCCGATGATGGTGCCTTGCTGGATGTTCCCAATGGCGATTGCGGTTGGTAACACATTTGTATTAAAGCCGTCTGAAAGAACTCCGTTGTTAGCGCAAAAATTAGCAGAACTATTAGAAGAGGCTGGTCTTCCTAAAGGCGTGTTCAACGTTGTTCATGGTGCACACGATGTGGTAAACGGACTTCTTGATCATCCACAAGTGAAAGCTATTTCATTTGTTGGTTCACAGCCAGTTGGTGAGTATGTTTACAAACGCGGCAGCGAGAACCTTAAACGTGTTCAAGCCTTAACAGGTGCTAAAAACCACTCGATCGTTTTAAATGATGCTGATTTAGATCATGCTACAACAAATGTTATTGCTTCTGCATTTGGATCTGCTGGCGAACGCTGCATGGCTTGCTCTGTTGTAACAGTAGAAGAAGGCGTTGCAGATGCATTCCTTGAAAAATTAATCGAAAAAGCAAAAGAAATAAAAATCGGTAACGGCCTAGATGAAGGCGTGTTCTTAGGCCCGGTTATTCGTGAACAAAACCATCAACGTACATTAGGCTATATCCAAAAAGGGATTGAAGAAGGCGCGAAATTAGTTTGTGACGGCCGTGAAAGACAACCGGAAGAAGGATATTTTGTTGGACCAACCATTTTTGACAGTGTGACAACTGATATGCAAATCTGGAAAGACGAAATTTTCGCTCCGGTACTATCAATCGTTCGTGTTAAAAACCTAAAAGAAGCAGTAGAAACAGCCAATAAATCAGAATTTGCCAATGGTGCATGTCTTTATACTTCAAACGCTTCATCTATTCGTTACTTCCGTGAAAATATCGATGCAGGTATGTTAGGTATTAACTTAGGTGTTCCGGCACCAATGGCATTCTTCCCTTTCTCTGGCTGGAAATCTTCGTTCTATGGAACATTACCTGCAAACGGAAAAGATGGTGTTGAGTTCTATACTCGGAAGAAAGTCGTAACAGCAAACTACAAAGCACCAACATTTGAATAAAATTTTGAAGTTACCATCCCAACTATCATTAGTTGGGATGATAGCTATACATAAATGAGGAGTTGAAAAAAGTGAGTAAATTACTCCGAAAACCCAGTTTAGTAGAAACCTCATCAGGAGTTACGATTATACATGAAGTAACAAGTGAAAATTCTTCATTAGAATATGTCGCCATGAAAGTGATAGATTTAGCTCCGGGAGCAAGCTACCGAGAAGAATTAGGAAAAGTAGAGTGCTGTATTGTTGCCTTAACTGGAAAAATAAATGTAACAGACGATAAAGAAATATTTAAAAATATTGGTACAAGAGAAAGTGTTTTTGAAAAGAAACCAACAGATAGTGTCTATGTTTCTAATGACCGTTCGTTTGCCGTTGAAGCGGTTACAGAAGCGCGTATTATTCTTTGCTATTCTCCATCTGAAAAGCAATTACCTACTAGACTGATAAAAGCAGAAGATAACAGCATTGAACATAGAGGGAAATATAATAATAAACGACTGGTACACAATATTCTGCCTGACTCGGATCTGTCTGCAAATAGTTTACTAGTGGTAGAGGTCTTTACAGAAAGCGGCAACTGGTCCAGCTATCCGCCACATAAACATGATCAAGACAACCTGCCACATGAGTCATTTTTAGAAGAAACGTACTACCATGAAATGAATCCAAAACAAGGATTTGTTTTTCAACGTGTGTATACAGATGATCGTTCGCTTGATGAAACGATGGCAGTTGAAAATGGAGATGTTGTGTTAGTCCCAGCAGGGTATCATCCTGTAGCGGTTCCAGATGGGTATGAATCTTATTATTTAAACATCATGGCAGGACCAAAACGAATTTGGAAATTCCATAACGAACCTGCTCATGAATGGATCCTTGAGCGAAAATAAATGATGAGGAGTTGCTAAACAACATGAAGATTGAATTTAAATCTGAAAGAGAATTTGACTTAATTGCCATTGGCCGTGCATGTATGGATTTAAATGCGGTGGAATACAACCGACCAATGGAAGAAACCATGACATTTAAAAAATATGTAGGTGGATCACCAGCTAATATTGCCATTGGAGCGTCTAAATTGGGCTTAAAAGCAGGATTTATCGGTAAATTAGCTGATGACCAGCATGGCCGTTTTATTGAGCAATATATGAGAGGTGTTGGGGTTGATACCACTCAAATGTCAGTAGATCATGAAGGCCATAAAACTGGATTAGCTTTTACAGAAATTAAAAGCCCGGAAGAATGCAGCATTTTAATGTACCGTGACGAAGTAGCAGACCTTTACTTACATCCATCTGAAGTGAGTGAAGAGTATATTAAAAAGGCAAAAGTTCTTCTTGTTTCAGGTACAGCTTTGGCAAAAAGTCCATCACGTGAAGCGGTATTAAAAGCCATTCATTTAGCAAAGAAAAATGATGTGAAGGTTATATTCGAACTAGACTATCGTCCATATACATGGGCATCACCTGAGGAAACATCTGTTTATTATACTTTAGTTGCTGATCAGGCAGACGTTGTTGTGGGTACACGTGATGAGTTTGATATCATGGAAAATCTTAAAGATGGCAGCAACGAGGCTACTGTAAGCCATTTATTTAAACATTCTCCAGAGTTAATTGTGATTAAGCACGGTGTAGAAGGCTCCTATGCGTATACAAAATCAGGGGAAACGTTCAGAGGCCATGTTTATTTAACGAAAGTATTAAAAACATTCGGCGCTGGTGATTCATACGCATCCGCTTTTCTTTATGCGCTAATCTCAGGTAAAGATATTGAAACAGCCCTAAAATACGGCAGTGCCTCTGCAGCAATTGTTGTAAGTAAACACAGTTCTTCTGAAGCGATGCCAACAGTAGAAGAAATTGAGCAATTAATTGCTGAACGATCCAAAGAAGCAGTGACAAATCAGTAAGAGGTGAAAATGTCCATGGGGAAAATTAGATTAACAACCGCACAAGCTTTAATCAAATTTTTAAATCAGCAATATATCCATGTTGATGGTGAAGAATTTCCGTTTGTTGAAGGTATTTTTACTATATTCGGTCACGGAAATGTATTGGGAATTGGGCAGGCATTGGAACAGGATCCAGGCCACTTAAAGGTCTTCCAAGGTAAAAACGAACAAGGAATGGCCCTAGCTGCGATGGCGTACAGCAAACAAATGCTTCGTCAAAAAATCTATGTTGTCACAACATCTGTAGGACCTGGTGCTGCTAATCTTGTTACGGCTGCGGCAACAGCGCTGGCAAATAATATTCCAATGTTGCTCTTACCGGGGGATACGTTTGCAACAAGACAGCCTGATCCAGTATTACAGCAAGTGGAGCAGGAATACAGCTTAGCGATTACAACGAATGATGCCTTAAAACCTGTCTCCAGATATTGGGATCGTATTACCCGTCCTGAGCAGTTAATGTCAAGTCTAATCCGTGCCTTTGAAGTGATGACAGACCCGGGTAAAGCTGGCCCTGTAACGATTGCCCTTGCGCAGGATGTTGAAGGGGAAGCGTATGATTATGATGAGAAATTCTTCGAAAAGCGCGTCCACTATTTAGACCGCAAAGCACCGGTAGAGCGTGAACTAAAAGGTGCAGCTGAGCTGTTCAAAGCAAGCAAAAAGCCATTAATCCTAGTTGGCGGCGGTGCTAAATATTCAGGAGCACGCGACATCATAGTGGCTTTATCTGAAAAACATAATATTCCATTAGTAGAAACTCAAGCTGGTAAAGCGACGGTAGAATCTACTTTTAAAAATAACTTAGGCGGTATGGGTGTTACTGGTACGCTGGCAGCAAATAAAGCAGCCCGTCAGGCAGACCTCGTGATCGGAATCGGTACCCGTTACACAGATTTCGCCACTTCCTCTAAAACAGCATTTGACTTTGATAATGCTGAGTTTTTAAATATTAACGTCAGCCGCATGCAGGCATATAAATTGGATGCCTTCCAGGTAGTGGCAGATGCGAAAACGGTATTAGAGCAATTGGCACCGCTATTAGAAGGATATGAAAGTGAATTTGGCGAAACAATTGCCGAATTGAAACAGGAGTGGAACGCTGAACGTGACCGCTTAAGTAAAGTAACCTTTACTCGTGAAAACTTTGAATCGGAAATTAGAAGCCATTTCACACAGGAAATTCTTAATGAATATGCCGATGCATTAAACACGGAATTGGCGCAAACGACAGCGCTAATCGCTGTAAATGATACGATTGATCCAGACAGTACGATTGTTACTTCTGCCGGGTCACTTCCTGGCGATGTACAGCGTATCTGGAATCCAACGGTTTCGAATACGTATAACGTAGAATACGGTTATTCTTGTATGGGTTATGAAGTATCAGGAGCGCTGGGAGTTAAATTAGCTAACCCGGATAAGGAAGTATATTCTCTTGTCGGTGACGGGTCATTCTTAATGCTGCACTCTGAGCTGATCACAGCGATTCAATATGGCCAAAAAATCAATGTTGTGTTGTTTGATAACTCTGGTTTCGGCTGCATTAATAACCTGCAAATGGGCAACGGCATGGGAACTTATTTCACAGAGTTCAGAACACATGACAATAACATTCTAAATATTGATTATGCAAAGGTAGCGGAAGGTTATGGTGCGAAAACTTACCGCGTAAACACCATTGAACAATTGAAAGCAGCTTTAGAAGATGCGAAGAAGCAGGAAGTCTCCACTTTAATTGAGATTAAAGTAATTCCAAAAACAATGACAGAAGGCTATGACAGCTGGTGGAATGTCGGAGTGGCAGAAGTATCCAATAAAGAAAGCATCCAAAAGGTATATGAATTAAGAAAGCAAAAATTAGAAACGGCAAAACAGTACTAAGAACGGATGGCATATTGGTTGATGAGAGAGGTGAGATTCTAATGACTAAAGTAGCAACAAGATTAGTTTCGATGAAAGATATGCTGTTAAAAGCGAAAGAAGAAAAATATGCGGTTGCACAAATCAATATAAATAGTTTCCAATGGGCGGAAGCCATTTTAGAAGCGGCGGAAGAAGAACAATCTCCGATTATTGTAGCATCCTCTGATAGACTTGTAGATTACTTAGGGGGATTTAAAACGATCGCCACAATGATAAATAGTATTGTAGAGACAAAGAATATTACCGTACCAGTCGCTTTACACCTCGACCATGGACGCAGTGTGGAACGCTGTAAAGAGGCGATTGATGCTGGATATACGTCCGTAATGATTGACGGATCACATCATCCGATTGATGAAAATATTGAAATGACCAAGCAAGTAACTGATTATGCAAGACTTTACGGCGTTTCAGTGGAAGCAGAAGTTGGGACGGTTGGCGGTAATGAAGACGGACTAATTGGCGGCATTCAATATGCGGATCCTGGGGAATGTTTCCGTATTGTTCAAGAAACAGGGATCGATGCTTTAGCAGCAGCGCTTGGCTCAGTTCATGGTCCGTACCTAGGTGAGCCGAAGTTGGGATTTGCTGAAATGAAGGAGATTTCAGAGGCGACCCATGTACCACTTGTCTTACATGGCGGTTCTGGTATACCTGATTACCAAATCCAAAAGGCGATTGAACTAGGTCATGCGAAGATTAATGTGAATACAGAATGTTTGCAGGACTGGACGAAAGCAATTCGAAAAGTGTTGGCAAATGATAGCGAAGTATATGATCCTCGCGCAATTCTAACACCAGGTAAGGAAGCAGTCAAAGCAACTGTAAAGGCAAAAATTAGAGAATTCAAATCAAATAATAAAGCGTAAATATTGAGGGGATGTCAACTAACTAAGAATGCAGTAATTTAAAAGTAATTGAGGGGTTTATTTGCGAGGAGAGTGTATAAATTGGAACAAAAAGTGTTATCTGATTATGAGCATTTATCAAGAGCCGTCTCTGACTTTATTGTTGATTATGTTAATCAAAATCCCAATAGTTTGTTATGTTTGGCAGGTGGTCATACCCCGTTGCGTACGTTTGAACTACTTGTTGAGGCGAATAAAAAGAAATTGGTAAACCTCGAACAATGCAAGTTTGTTAGTTTAGATGAATGGGTTGGTTTAGGAAGAGACACTAAAGGGAGCTGTAAGGAAACCCTTTACAATCAATTGTTTGAACCATTATCCATTAATGAAGATCAAATTTGTTTTTTTGATGGGTTATCAAAGGATCTGGATTTTGAATGTAAGCGAGTTGACGATTTTATTAGAAAGAATGGTTCAATTGACCTTGTGCTCTTAGGTGTGGGGATGAATGGACATCTTGGATTTAATGAGCCAGGAACTGATCCGGATTTATATTCTCATATTGTTCCATTAGATCCGGTGACAACAGAAGTTTCATCAAAGTATTTTGAGGGAAAAAAGGAGGTCACAAAGGGAATATCGCTTGGAATCAAACACTTTAGGGAAGCTGATACAGTTATGATAATGGCTAATGGCTTAAAAAAGGCAGCGATTATAAAAGAAAGTTTTACGAAGGAACTAAACATTCAGGTACCTTCAAGTTTATTACAGAATCATGAGAATTTATATGTGTTTTTAGATGGAGAAGCAGCAAGTGAACTAAGGCATTAGATATAACCTAATAGATTGGTGGTATTGTTTATGAGTTGCAATTGAATCAAGGAGAGAATTTCCTGCTGGTGAAAAAATTAAAATAGAGATTACTAAATATCAATATTTTGAACTATAGCAAGGGAGGACCGATTTATGGGTATGAAAAAAGTGTTAATAGGTTTATCAATCTTTTGTATGATAGCTCCAAGCTTTGCTGCACGTGCAGAGGCCAAGAGTTATGAAGCTAAAAAAGAAACGAACGGCAGTATTGTGGCAGATTGGAAATTTTCAAAGGAATATGTAAAAAGCGGAGCAATTGAAAACGGGAATCTTGTCATTAATGATGCAAGTAAAAATGGAAATGATCTGGAGCTGGTGACAGTGGGGGACTCATCTTCACCGGAACTGGATGGGATAATGAAATGGTCTGAAGATGATTATTATAATCTAGCAAATGTAGATAGCCTGCAATTCTCTAATTCTAAGAAAGCTCCAGTGGGAAGATATTTAAGAACCATCAACAAAGCACCGATCAATTCGGAGAAATTTGAAGATGGATTTACGATTGAGGCTATTTTTAAATTACCAAGTAATTTTAATAGTAGTTTACATAGCTGGATGGGGATTTTAACAAGACAGGGACAGGCTGCAGACATTAATAAAATGGACGGTGAGAAAGAAATCCTGACTACCTTATCCATATCAAATGATAAGGAAATTCAATGGACAAGCCACCCAACTAATCTAAACTATAATGAGACGAATTGGTCCCGTTCCTTAAATACAGATGAATGGTATCATTTGGCGATCGTTAATGATGGGCAATCAACGAATTTAACGGTGAATGGCGTAAGCGATTACGGAAAATCAATTATGGTCAAAGGAATTGATTCTATAGAGGGAAAAGGCTGGAATATTGGTGCTTCCGAGTGGGGAAATGAATTAGATGCCTTATTTGCAGGCGAAATTCAAGAAATACGGGTTGCTGATAAGGCTTTGGATAAAAAAGATTGGCTTATCCCAGATGCACGTGATGATCAGCCGATTGAAGGTACAAACGATAAACTTCCACTCTTGACAAATAATAAGAATTATAATTTTCTTTTTGTCCCAGATCCACAAAAATACTCGAATATGAACCCAGAAATATTTGACAGTCAAATGAAATGGATTGCTAAAAACACAAAGAAGAACAATATTGCCATGAACGCATTTGTTGGAGATATTGTTGACAGTAATGCTGTGAAGCAATGGGAAAATTCTCTTCAATCTATATCCTATTTAGATAAAAAGGAAATTCCTTATGTGATGACGGCGGGAAATCATGATTATGCAAATGGAGACCCTTACTTAACCTATTATGGACCGCAGCGTTTTGCGGATAAAACGTACTATAAAGGATCCTCTCCTTCGGGATATGGTTCGTATTCGTTGGTAAAGGGCGGCAGCTATGAATATTTGTTTTTAATGGTTGATATGAAAAATCTTCAAAAAGACTTAGAATGGTCGAAAAGCGTCTTAGATCAACACAAAGATAAACCAACTATTATTGTATCTCATGATGTGATCTATCCGGAGACTGTAGACAATAAAACTGTAGCGGTTGAGTCAAGCAGGGGCCAAATCATTTGGGATGAACTTGTGAATAATAATAATCAAGTATTTATGACGGTAAATGGACATTTCTTTGGGGTCACCCATCGGGTCAAGCAAAATGCAGCAGGTAACGATGTTATTCAAATGTTAGTCAACTACCAGTATGATTATCGAGGGGGAAATGGCTGGCTGAGACTTGTAGAGTTTGATGAAGCGAAAAATAAATTGTTTTTCCGTACCTTCTCACCTTTTGTTGATGAAATGAAAAAGAAGGAAAGAACGTATGTTGATTTCGAATATTTAACAAATGAATATAACTTATTTGATTTAGATCTTAATTTTAAAAAGAGATTTAATTTGAAAAAATAATAGGTTTGTAAAAAAGTAAAAAAGAGGAGAGTGGAATCATGAAGAGGAAACTAAAATCTTTCATCTGCGGTTCAGCTGTTGTTTTAGTCCTTTCACAAGGGATGATGACCGTATCAGCAAAGTCAACAGATTCTCACAAGGATGCCGGTAAATGGATGTCCGGGGATTACCATATCCATACCATCCAATCAAGTGATGCATCAGAGCCGTTTATGAAACTGGAAAATATTTTGAATGCTGCCTTCCGTGAGGATATTAACCAAATGCCTGCTGAAACGGTGGTAAAGGTAAAATACGGCGAGCCTCTTGACTATATTATGCTGGCTGACCATTTGCGTAATTCACCGAGAGATCCCGATGGTAATGAAAAACCTACAGCACGCTTTGAAGCCATGCAAGATCAGCTGGCAAAAATCCGTTTATTGCAGGCGACTGGAAAATACACTGGCAAGATAATTTATCCCGGTTTTGAGTGGGATATGATGGATTTAGATCATGGTGCAGTCGCCATTATTGATTCCAACAGTAATAACGTACCATTTGATGCGATCCGTCAGTTTGAATGGCTATACAGCTATGATACAAGTACGGACAAGTTTAAATCGAACGAAGCCGAGCTATGGGGAGAAAGACCGGATAAGAATAAGCTGAAATCAGATAAAAGCAAAACCTTTGAAGCGATTAAATGGTTAAAGGACAATTATCCTGAAAGCTTTGTATTGCCGAATCATCCGTCCCGTCACAATGGGGGCGGTGGAGAAGTTACCGTAGAAGATCTTCGTAAGATGAATGATATTGCACCAGCAATTGTCTTTGGTATGGAAGGAATGCCAGGAAATCAGATGGCCGCCAGCTTTAATCGATCCGAGCTGTCTGATATATATGGTGGTGTGGATGCGATGGTAGCCAAGGTAGGAGGTGCATGGGATGCCATGCTTGGAGAAGGCCGGCATTTCTGGAATTTCACCAATTCAGACTTTCATTTCAAAGTTAGCAGCAACCGCAAATATTCAAGCGGCTACTGGCCAAGCGAGTATCAAAGAAGCTATACATGGGTTGAAGGCAAAGAGTTTAAGGATGTTGTTGAGGGAATGCGTTCAGGTAAATCGTACAGCGTATATGGCGATCTCATTAATGCACTGGAGTTCAATGTAGAAGGAAAGAAAAAGCAAGCAGAGATGGGCGAGGACTTGCATGTGTCAAAGGGTGATCAAACGACTATCACTATTCGTTTTAGAAGTCCAGAGTACAATAACTACATGCCAATTACTGCTCATAGCACTTCTGTTACGAACAAGGTCAAGGTTGATCATGTTGATTTAATTTCCGGTGAGGTAACCGGCAAGATTGACAAGAGCCAATATGCGAGCAATACGACGAATGATACGACTAAGGTTGTCAAGCGCTTTACTCAAAAAGACTGGGGCAAGCCGGATAAAGATGGCTATTATACAGTAAAATACAAAGTAAAGGCTGATACTGACCGTTATTATCGTCTGCGCGGTACCAACCTCGGTATGAATGTGGAAGGCTATATGAAGGACGGGGAGCCATTGATGGATCAATCCTTTGACTATGAAGGAACTCCTACACCTGAGCAGAATGAAGAGCGTTTTAACAATATCAATGACCGGAGTTACACTAGCATGTGGTTTTATTCTAATCCGATATTTGTAAAGGTTAAGTAATTTGCTGGGGTCCGTCACTCGATGCTTTAACGCAGCGGAATTAAAAACAGCAGCAGAATTAAACGAAGAAATCTATTAAACAAGGAAAAAGGTCTTCATCAACCCAATGAAGACCTTTTCGCGAATCCGGAGCAAAAGTCAATTGTAGGGGCATTTACTTGTAAGATGCTGGAAGCTATATTATTTCAGATGGGGACATGCCGTTATCTTGGCAGAAACAGGAGCTGGATACCATGATTCAATGGATCACACCAACAGGAGGAGAAAACAATGAAGGTTGATTACCATTTACATCTTGAAGAAGGGCCGTATTCATTGCGCTGGCTCGATCGAACAAACATTGCATTAGATCATTTTTATCCTATACACCACGAGAGACATACCATGGAATGGCTTCATGAAAGTATGAAGCGTTTAAATGAACGAGTACAAAAGGGTTCGTATGATGCCTCTTGGATTGACCTCTATTTACAGGAAGCGAAACGTAAGGGCCTGCATGAGGTAGGGATTGTCGATCACTTATACCGCTTTAAAGAAACAAGGGCTTATTTTGAAAAATACGTTGATATCAGTGATACAGAGCTTGGGAATCTGCAAAGAAAATGGTTAAACCAGGTTATGACAGAATCGATGGGGGATTTTGTCCAAGCGATTACGGAAGCAAAACCACGCTGGGCTGCTGAGGGAATTACCCTTCGCATGGGCATCGAAGCCGATTATTTTCCAGGCGGCGAAAAGGAATTAAAGGAGCTCCTGAGTGCCTATGAGTGGGATTATGTGAATGGATCCGTTCATTTTTTCAACGGCTGGGGCTTCGATAATCCTGAGACACAGCACCTTTTTGCCAATTATGAGTTGAACACGCTCTATAAGGACTTTTTCGAGGTTGTCGAAAAAGCCATCCGCAGTAACATCTTTAATTTTGTGTCTCATTTGGATAATTTAAAAGTGTTCAATTTCCGTCCAGATGAAAGCAGCCTGATTCCGCATTATGAAAAAATTGCTGAGGCCTTAGTGGAAACCGATACAGCTACTGAAATCAATGCGGGATTATATTATCGCTATCCTGTCAAGGAAATGTGTCCAAGTCCGAAATTTCTGGATGTACTCGTGGGCAAAGGGGTTAGCTTTACTACCTCATCAGATTCTCATTTCCCTGATGACATTGGCGCCTATATTGACTTAAATACTGAAACACTGCTAAACAAGGGAGTTACGAAAATAGCAACCTTTGAAAAACGCGAAAGAATCATGAAGCCATTGGGCGAGAGGGTGAAACATACCGCAAAGGTTTAATCATACATCAAAAGCAGCCTCTCCTATGGATAGACAAATGGACTGTCTGTGAAGGAGGATATCGAAATGGGGCATTTGGGAATTCTATTTGAAGATCATTTGATAAAAAATATCGAGATCTATCTTCGGCTTGTCATCAGTGCGCTTCTCGGAATGTTTATTGGCTGGGACAGAAGTGCCAAAAACAAGCCAGCCGGGTTAAAAACATTTATGTATGTTTCCGTTTCTTGTACATTAATTACGATTATCTCCATCTATAGTGCTGAGGTTTTTGGGAATTCGAATACGAATAATCGAATGGATCCGATGCGTCTGACGGCCCAAATTGTGTCGGGCTTAGGATTTCTTGGGGCCGGCCTGATTATTAAAGATGGAGTCCGCGTAAAAGGTTTAACCACGGCTGCGATGGTGTTTTTTGCCGGTGGCGTGGGAATCGGAATTGGTGCGGGATTTTATGGAATTGTTTTTGCAGCTGTGTTCATTACCTTTATATTGGCGAAAATCGGTCTATTGATCGAAAAAAGGCAAACACTGTCTAAAGAAAACAAAGAACAGCAAGGGATTCGCAAAAATCAGGGGCATGAAAAAACTCCGTGACAGTCCTTTGTCGCCTCCTTTTTTTGCAATCGAATCGCAGGTATCCACCATAATTTCGCCTTGTTTGTTACGTTTTTTGTCATAAAGCCTAATGAAATAGGCTGGGAGGCGAATTATACTAAACTATGAATACGGTTTTAGCCTAAAAGCGTAGGAAAGCAGGTGATAGATTGGATTTACTCATTATTACTTTTAATCTAAGATATGATAACCCAGAAGACGGTGAAAATAGCTGGTCTAATCGTAAAGCGAAAGTGGCGGAAATCATTAAACAAGAGCAGCCTGCGATTATTGGTACACAGGAGTTGCTTCCTGCGATGATCAAAGATTTAGATGAATTGCTAACCGACTATGATTGGTTTGGCCAGCCAAGACAAAACGATGATGAGCATTGTGCGATTTTTTATAAAAAAGATATGGTTCAACTTGTGAAAAATGGCACATTCTGGTTATCAGAAACCCCTTCGGTAAAGGCAAGCATCAGTTGGAATTCGGCACTGCCGCGAATCTGTACATGGGGTGAATTTGTCTGCTTAAATAGCGTACATAGATTTAGGGTTTTTAACACCCATCTGGATCACATCAGTGAAGAAGCGAGGATAAAGGGTGTACAGGTTATAGAGAAATATATGTCTGCCTTAAATGAGAGTGAACATCTCCCTGCGATTTTGACAGGTGATTTTAATGCTGAACCAGACAGTGACGAAGTGAAGTTTTGGGAGGACAAACCGTTCACAAGTGTTTATTCTGTCATGAAGACTACAGGTAAGGAACTAACCTTTCATGATTTCGAAGGCAGTTTGGAAGGCGCGCCGATTGACTTTATATTTGTTTCAAAAGACATAGAAATCAAGAGTGGCAGGATTATTCATTCGAAGGTGGATAACAGGTATCCATCCGATCATTATCCAGTTTCTGCCGCAGTGAAAATTTAAAGGGAGTGATTCATGATGCAATTAAAAATGGGGAAAGACGGCACATTTAAAATTTTACAATTAACAGATTTACACGTTGGCTCCATGCCATTTAATGAACAAGACTTACATACATTTGAGCACATTAAGGATATGAAGGAAAAAGCAAATCCCGACCTGATTGTCATCAGCGGCGACTTAGTCTGGTCGGAAGGCGTTCCAAATCCACAAGACAGCTTTAAGGCGTTAGTTACTGTATTAAACGAATTGGAAACACCAATCGCCGTCACTTACGGGAATCATGATACAGAAGAGGGAATTACCCGTTCCGATTTACGCAGCTTGGAAAGCCAGGTCCATTTGTTAGCGGAAAAGAAATATTCCCATGTGGTAGAGGACCGGGAATCTTACTGTGTCGAGATTACAAAAGAGGATGGAACGGTGTCGAATGTATTGTATTTACTCGACAGCGGGGCCGAGGACCCTTTAAAAATCGGCCAGTATGAGTATGTTCATCCGGACCAAGTTACCTGGTTTAATGAAGTATCACGTAAATATCAAAATAGAACAAATGGTTTTAAGCCAGACATGCTTTTCCTTCATATTCCACTTCTTGAATATAAAGAAGCATTTTGCAATGGGCAAGTAAGCGGGACAAAGTATGAAGACATATCTTCACCAGTGATTAATACAGGTCTTTATACATCCTTATTGATTAACGGTAAGGTTGCCGGCGTATTTTGCGGTCATGATCACGATAACGACTTTGTTGCTGATTATCAAGGAATCAAATTAGGCTTTGGAAGAATCAGCGGGTTTAATTGCTATGGAGAACTGACTCGTGGTGCCCGTGTGTTTACTCTTTATGATGACAAAGCGTTTGAGACGAGTATCATCGAAACAGAAAGGTTTTTAACTGTTAAGTAAGATATTAGTAGGGGAGTGTGCTCTTTGTACAAAGATATTATTGCCGAAGCCAATCAGATTGTAAGGGAGTCTATTGATGACCCAAAAGTGAGATCGATGTTTGAAAACTGTTTTGGTGATACATTGACTAAAACAACTAAGTATTTGGATGATGGAACGGTCTTTTTGGTGACGGGTGACATCCCGGCCATGTGGCTAAGAGATTCGTCGCTTCAATTAAGACCTTATTTACCTTTCCTTGGCAAATACAAGGAGTTGGACCGATTGGTTAAAGGTGTGATCAATCGTCAAATCGATTTCATTTTGAAAGATCCTTATGCGAATGCGTTTAATGAGACGGCGAATGGGAACAGATGGGATGATGATATTCCGCTGCAGGAACCTTCCATCTGGGAACAGAAATATGAAATAGATTCCGTCTGTTTCCCGTTTCAATTAGCCTATCAATATTGGAAGTATACCGGGGACACTAGCATTTTTACAGAAACATTTAAAAAGGCGGCACAAACAGTGCTATCACTATGGAAGGTCGAGCAAAATCATACCGACTTTTCTACCTATTCGTTTCAAAGACCAGAAACCGAGGATCTTTGTAATGAGGGGAAAGGGTCGCCGGTTGGCTATACAGGGATGACATGGTCGGGCTTTCGGCCGAGTGATGATGCTTGTGTCTACCATTATTTAATCCCTAGTAATCTATTTGCGGTAAGAATTTTAGAAATTATGTCAGAAATTTTTGAAGAGATTTACCAGGATGGGGCTTTACAATTAGCGGCCAAGAATTTGTCATCAGAAATTTCTTATGGTATTCAACGATATGGGGAAATCAAGAATGATGCCGGCCAATCGATGTACGCCTATGAAGTAGACGGGTTAGGGAATCACCTGTTAATGGATGATAGTAATATGCCGAGTCTATTATCTTTGCCGATGCTGATAAACATGGAAAAGACAGATGTAAAATATCAAACGACACGGAATTTTGTCCTAAGTAAACAGAATCCCTATTATTTTGAAGGAACTTGTGCAAGCGGCGTTGGCAGCCCGCATACACCAAATGGCTATATTTGGCCGATCGCTCTAGCAGTGGAAGGGATTACGGGAAATAGTCAAAATGAAAAGTGGGAAAAGATTCAGTTGATTTGTCAGAATGATGCCAATACAAACCAATCGCATGAATCGTTTGATTGTAATGATGCTGCTCAATTTACGAGAGAGTGGTTTTCTTGGTCAAATGCGATGTTCTGTGAATTAGTGCTGGATTATTGCGGCTATAAGGTAAGCTACAAATAGGCTCAAAGAAGGGATGATCGCCAAAAAGTAGAAAGATATAGAATTTTATAACTTTTAAATGATTTGTCCGTGACGAAAAATGTCATTAGAGCCTTTGAAAGCGCAATCACAAGTTTGTATGATTAAGTTGTAATCAATTTATTAGATAGATTGCAAGTATAAGTACATTAGGAGGGTAAAAGGCAATGGGTAAAAGAAAAAGGAATAAGTTTTTATATCTTTTCAGCGGTTTACTAGTTTTAATGTTCGCTTTGGCTGGATGTAGTTCTTCTAACGAGGCAAGCGGCAAATCAGCTGACGGTAAAACGAAATTAACTATTCATTATTATGTGGGCGCCATCAGTAAAGGTTCTATTGATGCAGCTAAAAAGAACTTTCCAAAATACAATTTAGACTTTGTGGAGCTACCGGCAGATAATAACTATGATGTGAAGTTAAAAACGAGCCTGAATTCAAAATCAGCGCCGGATATTGCTGCAGTCAATAGTAATATTCAAGACTTCCTTCCGTATGCTAATAAGTTTGTAAACTTATTGGATTATGGTGCAAATGATCTGGCAGACCAGTATGTTGAGTGGAAATGGGAATCAGCCAAAACTGGTGATAAGAAAAGCATGATTGCCATGCCTCTGGATATTGGTCCTACTGGTTTATTCTATCGCGAGGATTTGTTTAAAGAAGCAGGTTTACCGACCGATCCTAAAGAAGTTTCTACGAAAATTGTTACTGCGGATGATTATTTAGCAGCTGCTAAACAAATGAAAGAAAAGATTGACAAGCCAATGTTCCTTTCCGCTGTCGGCATTCTTGGAGAACGCTACAGAGCACTTGATTCTGGTATGTATAAAGAAGACGGAAAATTAACTTTAGCTGACGGCAAATTGAAAGAAGAATGGGATTTTGTTGTAAAAGCGATTAATGAAGGTTATACATTGGGAACAAAATCAAATTCTGTTGACAACGTCAATGCTCAAAACGAAGGAATGTACGGTGCATATATTGGAGCTTCTTGGGGTGTAATGGACGTTAAGGATGCTGATCAATCAGCTGGTAAATGGCGTATTGCAAAAACCCCTGGCGGCTATTCAAACCAAGGCGGCTCCTATTTAGCTGTATTAGGAAATACCAAACATCCTAAAGAGGCTGTTGAAGTAGTGAAATTCTTAACAAACGAAGCTAGTCAATTATCCAACTTAACTGAAAATAGCCTTTTCCCTTCAATGAAATCGATCTATGACAAACCAGAAATGGTGAATAAAGATGACTTCTTTGGCGGTCAAGAAATCAACGAGTACTTTATTGATGCTGCTAATAACATTTCTTATGTGTATAGAGATACTAGAGATACATCTGCATTCAGATATTTTGAAGATCAAATCACTTTAGTTGAAACACAAGGTAAAGATCCTGAAAAAGCTTGGAAAGATGCAGTGAAAAAAGCAGAAGGATTGTAAGGAAAGGGTGAGATTAAGCATATTTTTGCTTAATCTCTATTCTCTTTATATGAGGTGAAAGACATGGAGGCTATTACGAATAATATGCCAGATGACAAGAGCTCTAAGAAGAAACGAACATTAAAAGGCTTTGCCGATAAAGTAACTCCTTATTTATTCATATCCCCTTTTTATATACTCTTTCTTATTTTTGGCCTATTTCCGATTGTATTCTCTGGAATACTAGCATTTAGTCAATGGGATGGTATCGGGGATGTACAGTTTACTGGATTAGAAAACTTTAAGAGGTTAATGGCGGATACAGACTTTTGGCTATCGATCAAAAATACGTTGATCATTTGGGTCATTCAAACAGTTCCAATGCTAGTGATCGCGTTAGTGCTGGCCTTCCTTATTAATCTTCAGTTTGTTAGGCGTAAGGAATTTTTCAAAACAACCTTTTTCTTGCCATATGTTACATCGGTTGTAGCTGTCACAATCCTATTTGGATTGATCTTCTCGAATCAAAGCGGATTGATCAATGCTGTTTTGGAAATGTTTGGCCGTGAACCGATTGCTTTTATCGATAGTCCATTTTGGGTAAGGATTGTCATTGCTTTAGTTGGTATTTGGCAATACTTGGGGTACAACATGATTATTTACTTTAGCGGCTTACAAAGGATTCCGGCTGACTATTATGAAGCAGCCATCATTGATGGAGCTTCTAAATATCAATTGTTTACTAAGATCACAATCCCATTGTTAAAACCAATTATTCTATTTACCGTGATTATGTCGACCATTGGCGGTTTACAAGTATTTGCAGAAGCGCAGGTATTAGTGCCAACCAATGCCACAGCAGAAGGTGGCTCATTAACGATCGTTTACTATATCTATCAAACAGCTTTCTTACAAAATAGATATGGATATGGTTCTACTATTACGTGGGGATTAGTTGTCATCATACTGGTCATTTCCTTAATCAACTGGTACTTAACATCATACAGAATCAAGGGAGAGGATGACTAATGAAGAAACTATCACTTTCCAATATTGTTATTAAAGTTATCTTAATCATTGGTGCCATTTTCTCATTATTCCCTTTTTACTGGATGATTGTGATGGCAAGCAGGACCAATAGTGAGATTTTCGCGATACCGCCTCATTTCACACTTGGTACCCATTTGATAGAGAATATAAATATTGTATTTACACAAACAAACTTTTTTCAAGCCTTTTTAAATACCTTATTCTATGCCGTCGTCGCTACGACATTGGTGTTGTTCTTCGACTCCCTGGCAGGATATACATTTGCCAAATTGAAGTTCAAGGGAAAAAAATTCTTGTTTGTCGCGTTATTGTCGACGATGATGATTCCCGGACAAATCAACATTATCCCGCAATTTATCATGATGGATTTCTTCGGCTGGGTAGGGTCCTATAAGGCCTTGATTGTTCCTGGAATGGCCAATGCATTCGGTATATTTTGGATTAAGCAATATTGTGAAAATGCAATTCCGGATAGTATCATTGAGGCCGCAACGATTGACGGATGCGGTAAATTTGGAACCTATTGGAGAATAGGGATTCCAATCTTAAAGCCTGCCATGTCCTTCTTAGCCATTTACACCTTTATTGGGGCATGGAACGATTATACATGGCCATTAATTATCTTAAATGATGAAGCAAAATATGTGATTTCGCTGGCGTTAACTAGATTACAAGGATTGTATTTTACCAACTATCCACTTGTTATCACAGGTACATTAATCACTGTGGTGCCAGTATTAATTTTATTTGTCTTCTTTAGCAGACAGCTGATGGCTGGTATTACGGATGGAGCTGTTAAAGAGTAAGGAAAGGAGTACCTGAGGATGAAAGAGAAACTTTGGTTATGGCTGGATAAAGTAATGGACATCATACTCTTGAGTCTGGTAATTCTTATATTTTCTTTACCTGTGATCACGATGCTGGCTTCTTTCTCTGCAGGAATTCAAGTCTTTCGGTATAAGCAGACAGGTCAAGTGTCAGATAATGTGTTTCGGCTGTTCTTTATCTCATTTAAAGCTGTATTTTTCAAAGGCTTAATCGGTGAGCTCGTTCTAGGTTTGTTTTATTACATCGGGATGGTCAATATCGAAATTGCCAGAACAGCTGGTCAGTCGATGAGTATTTTCATCTATTCTATTACTGCCTTTTTCATGCTGGTGATCACTTTAACTGCGATCAATTATATGATTGTGATGCCCGATAAGGAACGGTCCATGAAAGTGATGCTAAGAAATAGCTTAATTATGACTTTTGTTAAATTTCCCTATTCCTTCACTATAAGTATCTGTTATGTAGCTTTAGTCCTATCGATTATTATCTTTCCTCCGATTATGATCGTTACAATCGGAACAGTAAGTTTTATCCATCAAAGGTTTGGAAAGAAAATATGGAATGCAACTGGTCAAGCCTTGATCGCTCCATAGATTCCTTCAGCTAAGATAAGCATCAAATAGTTAATGGAAGGTGTGTTTTATATGTTTTACTTGCTTGATAAAGTAAAAAGTAGGATTGAAGAATTAAATGGCTATCGATACCAAAATCGAGAAGGCATTAATGAATGGTTTTATAAAGAAGACGAAACAAAATCAGAAAAATATCCGCCTAAAGTAGATGAAACATGGAATGTGTTCCGCCGCGGCGAAACATGGTCAGGACGGGACTATTATATTTGGCTATCTAGCAAATTGTCTATACCTGATTCAAAAGACGACGAATTCATTTTACTGTTTGATTTCGGGAAAACCGATGGAGGAACGAACTCAGGTTTTGAATCCTTGCTGTTTATTAATGGTGTTCCTTATCAAGGAGTAGATGCGAATCATAAAGAAGTATTTATCGATAAACGATTCTATGGAACAACAATCGATTTGAGTTTGAAATTATGGTCTGGGTTAGAAGGCGGCGGTCCGCCAAGAACCATCAAACATGACTTTAAATATAGCGACATCGCAAGCTTGCAGCCGGATGTTGATGATTTATATTATACGGCCAAAATGGTTTTGGAAACGGCAGAGATTCTTGATAAAAATGATCCAAATAAAGTGATTTTAGAACAAGCTTTGGCGAAGACCTTTAAATATATTGATTGGTCTGAACCGGGAAGTGAATCTTTTTATCAATCCTGCATCGAGGCAAACGAAATCATGCAGCGTGAGATGGAGAAACTGGACAAGCATACACCTGTAACGGTGACAGCGATTGGACACACTCATATCGATGTGGCCTGGTTATGGAGATTGAAACATACGAGAGAAAAGGCGGCAAGATCGTTTTCGACAGTTTTACGGTTAATGGAACGTTATCCGGACTACGTTTTCTTGCAATCACAGCCGCAATTATATTCCTATATGAAAAAGGATTATCCGGAAATCTACGAGCAAATTAAGCATAGAGTTGCTGATGGTTCGTGGGAAATTGACGGCGGGATGTGGCTTGAAGCAGATTGTAATATACCATCGGGTGAATCGATTGTCAGACAGCTATTGCACGGAACACAGTTCATGAAAAATGAATTTGATAAAGAACCGAACTTCTTATGGCTGCCAGATGTTTTCGGCTATTCATGGGCATTGCCGCAAATTTTGGTGAAGTCCAATATCAAGGCCTTTATGACAACGAAGATTAGCTGGAATCAATTTAATCGGATGCCGCATGATACGTTTTGGTGGACGGGTATTGATGGAAGCAAAATCTTAAGTCATTTTATTACAACACCTGAACCTGAAGATTATGGGACCGATTCCTTCCATTATACGTATAACGCCGTATTAGAGCCAAAGACGGTGAAAGGTGTCTATGATAACTATATCGATAAGAACATTAATCAAGAAATGCTTGTTTGCTATGGCCATGGAGATGGCGGCGGCGGTGTGAATAGAGAAATGCTTGAACAGCGGAGACGCTTGGATAAAATCCCAGGCCTGCCATTTGTGAAGACAGGTTCTGCTAAGCAATACTTTGAAAATCTGCGCGAGACGGTAGAAAATACGGATGAATATGTTCATACATGGGACGGAGAACTGTATCTTGAATACCATCGCGGAACATATACTTCTCAAGCGTTCGTTAAGAAATTTAACCGTAAGCTGGAGTTAGGGTACAGGGAAGCCGAGTTTTTAAGACTATGGGCGTTAAAAGAGAATAGTCAGGCTGAGTATCCAATGGACAAGCTGCATGACGGCTGGGAGATTATTCTCCGCAATCAGTTCCATGATATTATTCCGGGTTCCTCGATTCATGAAGTATATGAGGATGCGAGATTGGAGTATGGTGAAGCAACAGAGATTTTAGAGCGAATTAACAATGAATTCCGTTGTGAAATAGTAAACAATCAACCAAATGAATGGACTGTTTTTAATAGCAATGCATGGGAACGCAGTGATTTTGTGTTCATTCCTGAAAAAGCAGCGGGGTTAAGCTTTGTCAATCATGCCAACCAACCTTTAGAATCGGTTGAACTAGTGGAAGGTTATATCGTGTATGTAACGCAAATTCCGACTTTAGGCTATGAAACTATTAAAGGGTTCAGCAAGAAGGAAGACACTGCTGAAGCAGAGGTATTTATTGTAGAAGAGCAAAAGGTGGAAACGCCATTCTACGTTATTGAGTGGAATACTGACGGCCAATTAGTTGGACTCATAGATAAAGAAACAGGAAGAGAAGTCCTTGCAGGTAAAGGAAATGTATTCCAGCTGTTTGAAGATAAACCAATGAACTTTGATGCATGGGACATCGATATTTACTATAGCGAAAAAATGAAAGAAATTACTGCAAGTGAAATTACGGTGAAGGAAAAGAATCACCTGTTTGTTGAAATTGAATTTACCTATCAATTCGGCAAATCTGACATCACTCAAACGATGCTCGTAAGTTCAAAAACTAAGAGAATTGATTTTAAAACAAAGGTAAATTGGAATGAACGTCAGCAATTGTTGAAAGTAGCGTTCCCTGTGAATGTAAGAACAACAGAAGCAACATATGATATTCAATTTGGTAATGTGAAACGCCCTACACATTGGAACACAAGCTGGGATATGGCGCGATTTGAATCAGTTGCCCATCAATGGGTTGACCTATCTGAATATCAGTTCGGTGTAAGCCTATTGAATGACTCGAAATATGGTCATGACATTAAAGAAAATGTCATCCGTTTAACCTTAGTAAAGGGAGCCATTGATCCAGACCCAACTGCAGATGTGGGCGAGCATGAATTTACCTATAGCCTATATCCTCATAGCGGTGATTTTATTCAAGCGAATACGGTTCAAGAGGCATGGGCGCTCAATTGCCCGCTAGAGGCAGTATCTGGAACGGTACCTTTTGATCAAAAACAACTTATTAGCTTTATGAATGAGCCGAAAATCTCGATTGATGCGATTAAAAAGGCAGAAAATTCTGATGGCTTCATTGTCAGATTCCATGATTATACAGGCGGCACACAAAAAGTGACGTTCAAAGCTAATTTCCCATTCAGTTCTTGGACGGAAACCGATTTAATGGAAAATCCAATTGGTGAACTGGAATCCACAAACGAAGTGGAAATAACAGTGAAACCATTCGAAATTAAAACCTTACTGTTCACATAAGACTTTCAAAGGGAACTTTCAACTTTGAGAATTATCCAGCTCCAGCGCCTAGCCCCTCGAGGTCACAAGCCAATCCGTCCAAAAGGTTAAAAAGCAACCTTTCGGCCGGCTCGTCTTGCGCTTGTCGGGGCTGACCAAGGCGCTTGCGCTTTTATTTGTATAATATTTTTCAGTCATTTAGCTGTCAAAAATGGTTACAAGTAAGATTGTTTAGATGCTTTTCGATATTTATTATGTAACTAGGGGGTAGGCATCATGGTGAGATTAAAGCAAAGAGAGCTTCAAATATTGGAATTCTTACTTGTCCAAGAAGAATTTATGACCTACAAGAATATCTCTGAACATTTACATCTCACAGAACGACAAGTAAGGTATGACATTAATAATATTGAAAAGTATTTAATGAAAAACGATATGGATGTAATCAGGAAAAATCCCAAAAAGGGAATTATCGTAGTGGAGAAGGCGGGTCTTAAGGAGAAACTGCAAGCCTTCAACCAATACACGACGATACGTGAATATAAGTACTCAAAGAAAGAGATTCAAAGTTTTATCTTGCTTAAATTGTTAATCTCAAGCGAAATTGTCCCGGTTGCGGAATTCGAGGATATTCTCTTTATTTCCCGGACGACCGTGTTAAACAATTTAAGCGAGATCGAAGAAATGCTCCTAATCGAGAATTTGTCATTGGTTCATCATACGAGAAAAGGCTTCACCATTTCCGGTCCACAAGTAAAAAAATATAACTTTTTTACAAGAGTGTTAATGGAGTTAATTAACATTCGAGAAATATATAGCTTTTTAATAAACAATGATAATGTTTTCTCGAAGCAGGCGGAATTGGTGTTATTTAATCTGCTTGATCTGGATATTTTGCAACATGCCTTACTGGAATGCCGCAATATCGAAAAATATGCGGGGAAAGTCTTAGATGACCGCAATTATGTCTTATTATTAATTGTCGTGATGAAAATCCTCCAAGAAAATGCTGATTGGCATTTTAATGATTTTATTCATCATCGCGAAGAGCAGTCCGAACATGGGGCGCTTCTATTAACGATTATTGAAAATATGAGAAGCCATTCCGATTATAGAGATGATCAAACGATTGCGAAATTTCTTGTAGAAATTATTGACCATATAAGCAGGGCCTATCACGTTGATTTCAATGAGAATCCTGCTTTTATCTCGCAATTAAAAGCACATATTGAGGCAATGGTGAAACGGGTGAAGCAGTCAATTGTTGTCCAAAACCCGATTTTTCACGAATTTGTTTCGGACTATAAAGAGCTATTTTTAGCGGCAAAAGCAGCATGTAACAATGCGGAGAACTATTTGGGGATTACCATTGGAGATCAAGAGATTTCCTTTATTGCGATCTACTTTGCATCAGAGATCCGCAGGCAGGAAGATCGCAAGGTGAAAATGGCCAGAATATTAATTGTCTGTGTGGAAGGGTTAGCGATTTCGCAAATGATCAGCACGCAGATAAAGAAAATATTTGAATATGAAGAAGTAAAAACCTTACCTGTACGGGAGTTTAGCGCAGAGCATCTCAATCAATATGATTTTATCATTTCTACGGTTGATTTGCCGGATATTCAGTCTTCCAAAATATTAAAGGTTAATAATTACTTGCGGAAAAAGGATTTAGAAGTCCTGCAGCAGCATTTAAGCTTAAAACTCGTCATGAATGAGAAAAACGAGTTAGATAAATTTAATTTGATTATGCAAACAATCCGTGCAAATACCAACATTACAAATTTGAGTAAGCTGGAATTGGATTTAATTAACATCCTTTCGAAAGATGAGGCAAGGGCTCCTAAAAAGGATATCCCGAAAATTTGTTTTGATGAATCTTATATCACGAAGGAAAAAAACATTCCAACCAACCGATGGGATTTGGCCATCAAAGCGGGGACACGTGCATTAATCGATAAAGGGTTAATTAGTGAAAACTACGAGCAAAAAATCATTACTAACTTGCGAAAGTTTGGTCCTTATATGGTTGTCGCACCAGGGGTTATGCTTGCCCATGCAGGAATGGAGGACGGGGTAATACAGGATTCCATCTCGATCACCATTTTACCAAATGGAATCGATATCAATGATCGATTTGAAAAGCCGATTAAATTAATTATTACATTAGCTTTTAAATCGAAAGATACCCATATCCTCGTGGAAAATATCGCAAAGCTGGCATTGGATGATGAGAAAGTGGGAAGGTTAATTCAATTACAATCAAATAGAGAAATATATGATTTGGTTTCTGCAACACTATATAGCTAAGGGGTGGTTTTAATGGTGAATGAGCAAATCTCATTTGAAATGATTTCAAAAGCAGGAGAAGCATTTTCAATTCTTGTAAAGGCGCTGGAACATGCCCGGAACGGGAAACTGGAGCTGGCGGAAGAAAATATAAAAAACTCCGAAATATTAATGAATGAAGCCCATAACTTACAAACTAGTTTAATTGTGAATGAAGCAAATGGCGTTCCAAATGAATTCTCTGTGTTATTAATTCATGCTCAGGATACGTTAATGAATACCATTTTAATGTCAACCATTGTGAAAGAAATGATTCTTACGTTCAACACTTTAAGGAAGGAGATGGTATGCAATGAACAATAAACTGCACATTCTATTGCTTTGTAATTTAGGCGCATCCACAGGCATTTTAGTGTCCAAGATGAAAGAGGTTGTCAACAACAGTGAAAAACTGAAAGACAAGGATATTAAAATCGAAGCGCATCCGGCAGGAGAATTAAACGAACATATAGCTCATTTCGATGTGATGCTTCTTGGTCCGCAAATCGGCCATCGTTTTGATGAACTAAAGGAATTGGCAGATGCTCATCAAAAACCAATTGAAATCATTAATAGCAAGGATTATGGAACGATGAATGCGGGGAATATTATTAAACAAGCAATTGTCATGAATTCACAAAGGGTTAATTAATAGGGAGTTCGCTTCAATGAAATTACTCCTTAGGTTTATAGACAAACGAATCCCCACCATTCAAAAGGCGATTGCACCCTTCGCGGGGAGACTGGAGAAGCAAAAACATTTAGCTTCCATCAAAAATGGAATGCAGGACTTAACAGCCGTCTTACTTATTGGATCGTTTTTCTTTGTTATTTCAATCATTTTACAATACTTACAGAAAAACCTTGGGGTAGTAGGACAGCTTAAGCTAGATTTATTGAATATTCCGGTACAGATGACATTCGGGATGCTGTCGATCTATGCAGCTATTTCTGTATCGTATCGCCATGCGAAACGGATGGATGCCCCTATCATCCCGTCGATTTTTTCCAGCGTGTTTATTGTCGGGGTTGCTGTTGGCGGGATTACCCCGACTGGAATTGATTATGGGAATTTTGATTCAGGCGGCTTCCTCATTGCTTTAATTGTGTCGTTAGTGACAGTTGAAGTCGTAAACAAATGTACGAAATATAATCTAACCGCTAAATTTAAACACATCCCAGAAGGCAGTGTTCATACATTCCAATTCGTCATGCCCGTTGTATTGCTTGCGGCTGCCTTCCTGACTATCAATCTATTAATTGAAACTACGACAAAGCAGACTAATGTGTCAGAGTTGATCTTTCATTACCTGTTTTGGGGGATTGAATCGATTGATACACCTGTCATGGTCTTTATACTCGTTTTCCTGGAAATGCTGTTTTGGTTTATTGGCATTAATGGGTATGCTGTTTTAGCCGGTTTTATTCTACCGTTCGCCACCTTCTATTTAGGAGAGGACCTTTCGGCCGTGATGAACGGGGAGACACCGGAATATATTTTCACTCCTAACTTCTGGGATTACTTTGCTAGTTTATCAGGAGCAGGGATTGCCGGTGCCCTTGTCATCTTAGCATTGGGAAGTAAAGTGAACGGGATTAAAAGTGTTGGTAAAACAGCTGTTATTCCAAGTTTATTTTCGATTACGGAACCGATTCTCTACGGCCTGCCGATTGCTTTTAATATCTATTTGTTTATTCCATTTGTGATAGGAACGCCGATATTGGCCACCTTACAATGGTATATCTTTAAATGGGGATTTGTGAACTTCCCGGTTGTTCATGTGGCCGATGCGCCACTCCCCGTTGCTCAGGTTTTGTCCACAATGGACTGGCGGGCGTTAATCATGATGATAGTTGTCTTCATACTCGCGATCATCATGTATTACCCTTTCTTTAAGCTTTATGAAAAAAGTGTGATCGAAGAGCAAAATAATCAAGATAACGATCCGTATGCAGATCTTGATCTAGATTTTTAAACCGCATGGGAGGAAGAAAAAATGAAAACTATTACAGTCAATGGGACCAGAGATCATCAGCCTATTACCCTAACTTGTTCAAATATTGTTTTGGGATCTGGGGATTTCTTGAGACTTGATAATATGGAATTTGCCGCGCCTGTTTTAGATGAATATATGGCTCGTGGCGGTAATACGTTTGATACCGCAAGACATTATCGTCATAGTGAGAAGGCTTTGGGAACATGGATGGAAATGAGAGGCAACCGTGACAAGTTGAATATTTTAACAAAAGGATGCCACCCTGTAAGGGAAAATTCACACCAGCCAAGAGTAACCCCGGAAGCGATTGAAGAAGATTTAATGACTAGTTTAGAGTATTTAAAAACCGATCACGTTGAAATGTATGCCCTGCATCGTGATGATCCAACAAAACCGGTTGGCCCGATTATGGAAGCTCTTCATAAACAGGTTGAAGCAGGTAGAATCTACGCTATTGGCCTGTCCAATTGGGAATTGAATCGAATCATCGAAGCTGATCATTATGCAAAAGAAAATGGGTTAACCCGACTTAGCTTCAACAGCCCGAACTTAAGCCTGGCTAAGCCATTAAAGCCGCGCTGGGAAAATTGTGTGTCCGCGAACAGTGACATGGTGAAATGGCATGAAGAGACAGGCCTTCCGTTATTTTCTTGGTCCAGCCAAGCAGGGGGATTCTTCTCAGGACGCTTTGCTCCAGAGATTCGCGACGATCAAGAAATGGTCGAAGTTTATTATAGTGAGGAAAACTGGGAGAGATACAGCCGTGCTAAAGTATTAGCTGAGAAGAAACAGGCATCACCGATTCAAATCGCTTTATCCTATGTGTTATATCAATCGTTTCCTACTGCCGCTCTAATCGGTTCTGAAAATAAGAATGAATTAGTTTCTTCCATTTCAGGTGCAGCCATTGAACTTTCTCCAGAAGAGATCCATTACTTGGATTTGAAAAGAGCTGATTTGGCGTGAAAAAGATAAGGTCAAAAATTGCGGCGCAAATGTATTCCGTCCGCAAGGAATTTGCGGAGGATGCTGAAGGGACTTTAAGCAGGTTGAAGGAAATTGGTTTTGAAGCTGTTCAGCTTGACGGGATGAGAGGAAATGATCTGATTCAAGTTGCCCGTTTACTTGAAAAATATCAATTACGGGTCGCAGGTATGCATATCAAGCATGATCGGTTTTTTAACGATTTAGATGGAATCATTGAAGAGGCCTATTTATTTGGCTGCAAAACGATTTACGACAAGTATATTGATGATAAAGAACAGAACGAACAAGGCTACTGCAAAACAAAAGAAGTGTTGCTGGCAGCAGCACAAAAATTGAGTCCGCTAGGTTTTAGAGTCGGGCTTCATAATCCTGAGTATGATTACAACAATGTCATCGATGGTCGGAAAGTCATGGATTATATTACCGACCCTGTTAATGGGGTATGCATTTACCCGGAGCCAGATACGTATTGGATGACGGTGGCTGGTGAAAATCCAGTGGAAGCGATTAAGAAATACAGCGGAAGAGCTCCGATTCTCCATTTGAAAGATTATCGTTCCGGCTATGATGTGAACGATATGGATAACAATTTAATGGAGGTTGGCAGTGGTGAGATCGATATGAAATCCGTTGTGGAATGGGGAGAAGCAAACGGAGTCGAATATTATTGTGTAGAGCAGGATTATTCTAGAATTGGCATCTTTGAGAGCTTAAAAAGAGGATTCGATTATCTCGTAAGCCTGGAAGAAGAATTGTAGAGGGGGATATGGATGAACGGGAGCGATTTTACTTTCGAAACGAGATGTTTGAGTTCCCTTGAAAAAGTGTTTGCGGATGAAGAGCTAACACACCCTTCGTTTAAAAGAGCAACTTCATTGCAAAATGAAGTTTTTTCTTTTCAAGTTGCTTATCGATTTAAGGGGGAACCGATCAAAAATATCAGTGTGGAAGTACAAGCGGATATTCAATCTCCTGTTCAAGTTCGGATGGTGGGGCTGGTTCCATCGGAATACCCTAGCTTTCACGACCATGATGATCAGGTTCTCCGGACGGCACCGGGGTTATATCCAGATCCCTTGTATCCGATTGATGAAGAAGGAATGATTGGTTATCCAAACCAATGGCGATCTGTCTGGTTTACCGTTCCTATCGATAAAAAGGACCAACCGGGCGTTCATGAAATTGCCATCGTTTTTAAAAATGAAAATGGCGACCAGTTGGCGGTGGAACAATTTCAACTTGAAGTGATTCCTGTTGAATTGCCTGAACAGCAATTGATTCATACGGAATGGTTTCATACGGATTGTTTGGCTGTCCACTACGATGTGGATGTGTTTAGTGAGGGGTATTGGGAACTCGTGGACCAGTATGTAAAAACAGCAGCTGACCATGGAATCAACATGATTCTTACTCCATTGTTTACCCCGCCGCTTGATACAGAGGTAGGTGGGGAACGGCCTACTGTCCAATTAATCGGGGTAGAAAAGCATGGAGATGATTATCGTTTTTCTTTTGACAAATTGACACGCTGGATTGAGATTTGTTCAAATCGCGGCATTCAATACTTTGAATTTTCCCATTTATTTACCCAGTGGGGTGCGTACCACGCTCCGAAAATTGTCGCCGTTATTGACGGGCAGGAGCAATCAATTTTCGGCTGGGATACGGATGCAACCGGTGAGGATTATACAACGTTCCTTTTCCAGTTCCTACCGCAGTTCGTGCAATATATTAAAAGTCACCATCTGGAAAAGCAGGTTTATTTTCATATCTCCGATGAACCAAACACGGAGCATTTGGAATCCTATATGCGTGCAAGTGCATTGATCTTTACCCATCTTGCGGAATTTCCTATTATTGACGCCTTATCGGATTATGAATTTTATAAAAAAGGATTGGTTAAACAGCCGATTCCAGCGACCGATCATATCGGACCATTTCTCGATAACGGCGTACAGAATCTTTGGACTTATTATTGCAATGCCCAATATAAAGAGGTTTCTAATCGCTTTTTTAACTTCCCATCAGTCAGAACGCGGATCCTTGGTTTACAACTTTATAAACATGATATTAAGGGATTCCTGCATTGGGGCTATAATTTTTGGTTTTCACAGTATTCACGTAAACCTGTTGATCCGTTTAAGAATACAGATGCGGATATCAGCTTCCCTTCAGGTGATGCCTTTTTAGTGTATCCTGGCGAAAAAGGTCCGATTGAATCGCTCAGACTCGAGGTCTTTTTCGATGCCTTGCAGGATGTACGAGCACTAAAGTTATTGGAAGGTCTGATAGGAAGAGACGAAGTCATTGCCTTATTGGAAAATCAACTAGAGCATCCGATTACGTTTAAACAATACCCATGTCACAGTGAGTGGTTATTGAGTATCCGGGAACAAATAAATAGAAAAATAGCTGATTCTATCTAGTCTTTCAATATAGCCAGCGCATCGGTGGCTATTTTTGTACTGGTATGAACTTGATACATAGGAAGGAGCAAACTTTTATCATGTTGAAAGCGAAAGAAAAATATGTATATACACCGCCAGCAAATGGATATCCCGAGTGGAATAACAATCCGGACATTTTTGAATTAAATCGTCTGCCGGCACATGCCACCAGTATGCCGTTTTTATCGGCAGCTGCTGCCATGACAATGGACCGAATGGAGTCGCCAAACTGTCAATTGTTAAATGGTCAGTGGAAATTTGCTTTTTTCAAGAATCCTGCGGCAAGGCTTGAGGACTTTTATCAACTTGGATTCGATGAAGGTGCCATGAAGCCGATTCAAGTTCCGTCGCATTGGCAGCTTCAAGGATATGATTATCCGCAGTATACAAATATCCGCTATCCATGGGAAGAACAGGAGGACCTCAAGCCGCCATTTGCACCAACGGACTATAATCCTGTTGGTCAATACATTACCTATTTTGATATTCCGAAAGAATGGGACAACCAGCCTGTGTATATTCATTTTGCTGGCGTGGAATCAGCTTTTTACGTTTGGGTAAATGGCGATTTGGTCGGATATGGCGAAGACAGCTTCACGCCAAGCGAGTTTGATCTCACACCATATTTAATAGAAGGAAAAAATAAATTAGCGGTAGAAGTCTATCGCTGGAGTGATGCCAGCTGGTTAGAGGATCAAGACTTTTGGCGGCTAAGCGGTATTTTTCGAGATGTCTACCTCTATACCACACCACTTCTTCATGTTCGGGATTATTTTGTACATACTCATTTGGATCAGGAGTATATAAACGCTGAGTTGTCTATTGATTTCAAGTTGTCGAATTATGCCAGTTTGTACGATGTTCCGGTAACGATTGAGGCACAATTATACGATCCCGCCGGTAACAAGGTTTTTCAAGAAATGGTGGCTGAGCAGTACAGGCAGTCCGAAGAAGAGGCAGAGCTGCACTTTAGTAAAAAGATTCTCTCACCGTCGCTTTGGAGCGCTGAAAAACCTTTGCTATATACCTTTGTTGTTACCGTGGAAAATAGGGAAGGGGCGATCATGGAGGCGCAAAGCTGTAAAGTGGGCTTTCGAAAAATTGAAATCAAAGACTGCCTGATGCTGATCAATGGCAAACGCGTTGTGTTTAACGGTGTGAACCGCCATGAATTTTCCCATCTAAGGGGACGCTCGATTACCAAGGAAGAAATGGTTCACGATATCTTGGCGATGAAACAGCATAATATTAATGCCGTCCGTACCTCCCACTATCCGAATCATCCTTATTGGTATGAGTTATGTGATCAATATGGTTTATATGTGATCGATGAAACCAACTTAGAAACGCACGGTTCGTGGAGGTATGGCCAAGAGGAAATAAATGATACCGTTCCAGGGGATCGTGAAGAGTGGACGGCAAATGTCATCGACCGCTGCCATTCCATGCTGCACCGGGATAAAAACCATCCTTCCATTGTGATCTGGTCCCTCGGAAATGAATCGTTTGGCGGCACAAACTTTATCAAAATGAAGGAACATATGAAGACCGAGGACCCAACCCGGCTTGTACACTACGAAGGGGTGACGCAATACCGAGCCTCGAATGAAGCAACTGAAATCGAAAGCAGGATGTATGAGTCTCCGTCTATGCTTGAGGAATATGCTTTACAGGCAGAAATGAGTCCTGTTCCGGTAAAGCCTTATATTGTCTGTGAATATGCGCATGCGATGGGAAATTCAGTCGGAAATCTCTATCAATATACAGACCTTTTTCAAAAATACCCAATTTTGCAAGGAGGTTTTATTTGGGATTTTAAAGATCAGGCCATACAAACGACCGCCGATACCGGTGAAACGTACTTAGCATATGGCGGTGACTTTGGCGAATCACCGCATGACGGGAATTTCTGCGGCAACGGTCTGTTATTTGGGGACGGGTCGTTAACACCGGAAATTTTTGAAGTAAAAAAATGCTATCAACCGATTGATGTTCGTTTTGAGGACAACGTTCTTACTGTGGTCAATAAACAGTTATTTACCGATGTGGGCGAATATGAAACAAGATGGACGATGTTGAGAGATGGGGAAGAAATAGCAAGTGATACTCTTAGGGTCACTTGTCCGCCATTATCACAGGCCGTTATAGACTTAACCGATGTTCTCGCAAAGTTGGTAAAAGCAGACCAGGAATCTATTCTCACGATTAGTTTTCATACCGTGACGGATCAGCCATGGGCTAATAAGGGGCATGAAATTGCCTTTGATCAATTTGTCCTATCGGAACGAAGCGTTGTTTCGCCGGTACAAGGGAGACCTTTTAAAAATATCGATGAAACCGATGACCAGTTGAAAATAGAAGGGGACACCTTTACTGTGTTCATCAGCAAATCAACAGGGTTGATTACCTCTTTGGTGATACAGGGTGCAGAGATATTAGCTGATCCTATTGTTCCGAATTTCTGGCGGGCGCTAACGGATAATGACCGCGGCAACAAGTTAGGGGAGCGTGCGGGAATTTGGGAACATGCCGGCAGGACGGCTAAGCTTGAGCAATTTAAAGTTGAAGAGACGGTTGGTAAAGTTGTGGTTCGCACTGTCCTTCAATTGCAAACGTCTCCTCTATCACAATGTATCATTGGGTACGAAATAACCGGCTTCGGGGAAGTACGGGTTGTATTTGAACTGGTGCCTGGTGAAGGGCTGCCGGAAATACCAGAAATCGGGCTGATTCTCCCATTGGAGAAGTCGTTTGAACATCTGTCATGGTACGGAAAGGGCCCGCATGAAAATTACTGGGACCGTGAAAAGGGTGCCAAAATCGGCCGTTACGTTTCCACCGTTACAAATGAGTTTGTTCCCTATTTAAAACCGCAGGAACATGGGAATAAGACCGATGTTCGTTCCTTTGAAATTGCAAATAAGCAGGGAGTAAAACTGCGTGTTACGGGTGAGTCATTACTAGAAATCAATGCTGGTGCCTACTCGGCGACTGAGTTACAGGAAGCGGGCCATACGTATCAATTGCCGGAACGGACGAAAACTTATGTGCGTGTCAACCATAAGCAAATGGGCGTCGGCGGTGATGACTCCTGGGAGGCTAAAACACATCCTGAATTCACACTATTTGCTGATCAAACATATCGCTATGTATTCCGATTCGTGTGCCTGTGATGGCCATCTGAAAAATATTGTAAAAGCTGACGTGTCGAGCAAACTAATGGTTGACAGGTACAGAGAGCGGTTATTAAAGGTAAAATCATAGATGGAAGCGGAGGCCATTTCTCTTGCTTCTTTCTTTGCGAATTAACATGGGGCGGTTTTTGGAAAGACCGATCCCTTTCACCTAAAAGGAGGTATTAAAGTATGTTAGGAGCAATTGAAGCAGGCGGAACAAAGTTTGTTTGTGCTGTTGGGGATGAAAATGGTCAAATCCATGAGCGGATTCAGATTCCGACAACGGTGCCAGAAGAAACAATAGGTCAGGTGTTGGAGTTTTTCCGGCAGTATTCGCTGGAAGCTATCGGGATTGGTTCTTTTGGCCCGATTGATGTAAACCGGGAGAGTTCAACATATGGTTATATCACGTCGACCCCTAAGGTGGCTTGGAGGAATTATCCGTTTGTCCAAGCATTGAAAGAGGCATTTAATGTTCCGGTTGGTTTTACGACAGATGTGAATGCGGCGGCATTAGGTGAAGTATCGATTGGAGCTGCCAAAGGATTGGACAGCTGCTTGTACATAACGGTTGGCACTGGAATTGGGGCTGGGGCTGTTGTTCAAGGCAAGCTTTTGGAAGGATTGTCCCATCCGGAAATGGGACATATCCTGGTGCGGCGTCATGAGGACGACCATTATAAAGGAAAATGTCCGTACCATCATGATTGTTTAGAGGGGCTTGCGGCCGGACCGGCTATTGAGGAACGCTGGGGTGATAAGGGCGTAAACCTTGTGACCCGGCCTGAGGTCTGGGATTTAGAAGGGTATTATATCGCTCAGGCGTTGATGCAGTACATTTTGATTCTTTCTCCAAAAAGAATAATCTTAGGAGGAGGAGTCGCGAAACAGGAGCAGGTATTTAGTGCGGTCTCTAAGTACTTGCCAGAGTTACTTAATGATTATTTGGCGTTACCGGATCTGGCTGAATATATTGTGAGCCCGGGTCTTGGGGACAACGCTGGAATTACTGGGGCGCTTATTCTGGCGAAGCAGGCTCTTTAAGACAAGAGCGCAGGCCAGGTTTGTATTAAATTGAACAACTCAAAATAAAGGCCTTTTCTCACGTTAATGAGGAACGGCCTTTTTGGTAATATAAGAATTTATTTTTTACTTATTCAGCAATAATAAGTTGAATGTTATTCTTTTGTGCGTAATTCTCGTAAACTTCATTAGGCATGGTATCTGTTACAAGATAATCAATCTTATCTAATCCGCAATAGGTCATTAACCCGTATTTATCAAATTTATCATGGTCAACTAATAAAAATACTTCAGAGCTTCTGTTCACAATGGAAGCTTTTAATTCGCTTTCAAGTGGTGAAGAATTCGTAACACCATTTGATAAGGAAACTCCTGTTGAAGCCATAAATGCTTTATTAATATTATAAGCATTTAAAATATCCATATATTTCAAGATCCCGAATGCCTTTGTCTTTCTTTCAAGTATTCCGCCTGCTGTAATCACGTTTAAATTTTCGAAAGGAAGTGCACGAATGATAAAATCAAGGCTATTGGTGATTACCGTGACCTGTTTGTTATTGATATATTCAATCAATTCAATTGTAGTTGTACCAGAATCGATAAAAATAATATCTCCGTCCTGTACATAATTCGCTGCAACTTTCCCAATCATTTCCTTTTCTGTTTGATTACGTACTCGCCTGTCATGGAAAGATTCTAATTTAGCACGCTTGTCATCATTTACAGCTACGCCGCCGTATACCTTTTTAAAATCCCCTTTTTCAACCAGTTCCTGAACATCACGGCGAATCGTGTTTTTAGATACGTTAAACACGTTCATTAATTCATCTAAAGATACTGATTTATGCTCGATAATATACTCTTCAATTTTATTGATTCGTTTATCTTTAATCATTCCTATTCACCCTTTATTTTCCAAATAACTTCAAATTGGTGCCGTTTTCAATATATCAATATTAATTATATATTACCAACAAATTATCAAAACTTCATTATGTAAATCAAGAATTTGTTAGATAAATAATTACCTAACTCTTTTTTTAACCTTTTTTCCTACTAATTTATTTCAAAATGAAAAAATCTTGACTGTAGCGTTTAAAAAATTGAGATGATATCATCAAGATCTAATCAAGATTTAACAATAATGATTTAATGGATTTACAGTATGATACGTATTCTAAAACGCTTTAAAGAACTGAGCCAAAACTAGGTAGTAAAAGACAAAAAGGAGATTTAGACATAAGTCTTAATCTCCTTTCCATTTTCATTTAACTTGCCTCATTGAAGTGCCAGCAATGTCATTTGTTGCCCTCTGTTTCCTTCGAGTGTTAGTGTTACTTTTTTTCCTTGGTGGTTAAATAGTTCATTTATCATGTTTTCGGAGGCTTTTGCAGCATACGTGTGGCCATCAGGGGTGATAAAACGAAATGTTCCCTCAGAGTCTACTCCTCCTATTTGAGCTGTTACTCTTATTTGATTAGGAGTAGAGGCAGGAATGTTGATTGCTTGGCCAATTTTCAACTTTGTTGGGTTCACTGATGGATTTAGTGCTTGAATGGAAGCGACAGAGACCCCTAATGCTTTACTAATTTTTGTAAATGTATCACCGCTCTTAATCATATACAAAGATGAACTTATTGTTGTGCTATCCTTATTAATAGACTCGGCAGATTTGTTATTCGTTAAATATGCGGCACTAACAAACGCTGCTTTGCCGTTGAACTGAATTTGAGCCCAACCATTAGAGGTGGCTGTCACAGACACACGGTCGTTTAATTTTAACGAACCTAGAACAGCACTGCTCGTAGTAGCAGCTTCCCTCACTCTCAATGACGATGCAGTCACAACCATTGTTTTTGCTTGAGATTCAACTGCTTGTTTTTGCGAAAGATAGGTATCACTCACAAAACAAACTCGCCCTTTAATCAGAATGCCGGCCCATCCGTCCTCTACGAATGCAACCTTCATAACATCCCCTTTTTTATATGTTCCGGTAATACTACTTGCAGTGTTTGGCTGAGAGCGAACATTTAGTGTTGTGGCAATAACAGTTCTGTCCTCTACTTTTGGTAATAGAATTTTTTTACCGTCAATGGAAGACAGCCCATTGGCATCTAATATTTCCTGCGCTGTGACACCATGTAACGCAGCAATTGTTTCAATTTTTTCACCACTTTTAACCTGATACGTGTATTCTTGAATAAATGCTGCATTCGCGCTTGTATACAAACCGAGAACAACGGTAAAAATGCCAGTCACTACAAGTTTTTTTACTATATTTGTTTGAATCCATTGGCTAACCTGTGAAACATATGTATTCCAATTTGCCTGAATATCTTTTAAGTATCCTTTGACATCTAGTACATTTCGAATATCAAACTGCACGCTTTTATAATATTCACGTTTTTCCATCCGTGAGGTGAAAACGGGCACACTCTTCGTTTGCTTGCTTTTTCCGTACGTTTCTTTCCTGCTTAGCGTTAATTCACCATTTACAACTAATTCTTTTGTCAAAATCACCATATCTCCAATTCTCTCTTTTTAGTTAAAAATAAGATATCCCCCTCTGTAATATTCGCCGTGCGGGATCATTTTCTGTCCCAATTTGTCATAATTAGCCGAAAATAGATGATGTTGGGCTAACTAACATAATTTTTATAACCTAGCCGTAAATGGTGAGGAACTATTTGTAAGTTGGACCTCTGATCGAACCTTTTAAAAAATTTTATCAAATTGTCGCCTGATTTTTTTCCACAAAAAAAACGGCCTGAATGAAGGGATCATTCGGCCGCCCTATGAATTGGTAAATAAGAACCAATTTTGTGTGCATAAAGGTCTGAATATTTGTATTGTCTGGAATCTTTATAAAACTGTAAATGAATTTTAATAATGTTCCAATATGATATACATAAAGGAGTGTGAGGTTATTGAACACAGTGAAATGGTTTTGGCACTATTTAATCATTAGTTACTACAAATCCAGACTCTCCATCGATCATGATTGCAAAGAAGTTTTAAGGAAAAGAATGAGGTATCATAGAATTAAGCAATATCTTTTAGAGAATAAATAAACTTTGTAAAGGAAAAGTTTTACCATTATAAAAAAGGGGAGGTGGGCAGCATCATGATTAAAGGAGTTATATTTGATTTTGATGGGTTACTTGTAGATACTGAGACCGTTTGGTATGAGGCGTTTAAAGAGGTACTTTTGGAAAAACATTCGGTTGAACTGGACCTAGCGGGCTACTCCCGATGTGTGGGTACAGGCAATGATGTCTTATATCCTTACATTCATGAAATCACAGGGAAGCCAGTAGATTGTGAGCAATTAGAGAATGATGCTTACGACAAAGTTAGAGTTAAAATGAATGCCCTTATTCTTAGAGAAGGGGTGAAGGAATACCTGGATGAAGCGAAACAACACAACTTGATCATTGGTTTAGCCTCCAGTTCGTCCAGAGAGTGGGTTATAGGATATCTTGAACAACTGGATATTATTGATTATTTCCATGTTATCAATACTAAAGATGATGTTACTAGGGTTAAACCAGATCCGGAGTTATATAAAAAAACATTAAGCGATTGCAGCTTGCTGCCGACAGAAGCGATCGCCTTCGAGGATTCATTAAATGGTTTACAAGCAGCAAAACAAGCCGGAATTCGCTGCGTGATCGTCCCAAACAATGTGACGAGAAATTTAGAGTTTATCCATCATGACTATCACCTCGATTCGATGAAGCAAGAGAAGATGAGTGAAGTAATAAAGAAGATTTTTGGCACAGGGCTAGAAGCCCCGCTTGGCTAAAATTTTGAAAAAAGGCCGGATTCATTGCGAACCCGGCCTTTCTCATTTAGATAGTGAAGAAGGAGAATCGTCCCCCTGCTCCCAAAACTATTGATTTGCCAATTGATCACGGTCTGCTGATAGTGGTGGTTCCTCCAGCCAGCCGTTTTGAATCATGAGGGTTGCGCCGTCCGCTGCATATGAAGCGATTTCGGCGGATAACCTTAAGTACTGAAGAGACAAGTCTTTTCTCATGCTTGTTGCCATGCTTGTTGCATAATACCCAATACTAAGAGCAGTTAACGAAGTGGTCATAAACATCATTATTTTATCTGAAAATGGAGCGACCGTGGAATCTGTGATGCCGATATCCCAAGTCATAGGGACAGGCAAATTATCTTCTTCTAACAATGAACCAAATACCTTCATATGTTTAAAAGCAATTTCTTTTCCTCTTATCATGAATGCTCCGACTTCTTTTGATTGCGCCACCTGACTATATCCCATCATTGTGGCAGACCCAAGTGCGTTTTTTTGGAGATTTGAAAATAAGTTTGTAATTTCGATTGCTGATAAAGGCCTTTTTTTACCTAATAGTTCAACCATCCAATTTTGATCTTTTACAAAATTCACCTCTTTAGGAGGAATTATATGGGGGGAACGAATGAACAAACCTTTTGATAACAAAAGACTTTTAGCCTTCGTATCATATTCCTTCAATTCAAGAAGGCATTCAGAAAAGTAAGAATCTATATCTGACCGTACGGCTAATGTCTTGGAAAGTGCATAAAAATGAAGAGCGGGTATTCCCATGTTATAAATGAAAAATAGGATAAAATTATCTGAAAACAATCTGGGAGCGGAAGTATTCACATCCTCCTCTACGTGAAATCCATGCGGCACTGGGTAACCTTCTTTTTGGAAAATGGCCGTTAGTTTTTGTATGTGAGCTTCCGCAAGATCTAATCCATGCTTTATGATGGGCCGTAATTCGGTATCTTCAGCTATTCCTAAGAAATAGGTAAACAAACATTTACTCATGCTGCTATTTATATATGCCGTCCAAAGTTGAGAGACTTCTGAAGCCGTTAATTTAATGTGTTCAGTTCCCATCCACGAACCCCCTTACATTTTGACTACCGATTATTATTCACATCATCGGTTCAAAATATTCCGTGAAGCAGGGGGACCGGAGCACCTAGTTCTATAGCAGATGATTGGCTATCAAAAAAGAAAGCTCTCTATTGTGGAAAACGCTCTAGCTATTTTTCAAAAAGCACTTAAGTTAAAGACAATAATTTTACTAAATCCGCTTCAATGCTGCTTGGATCTATCGTTGGGGCATAGCGTTTCATCACCTGGCCGTTCCGGTTGACTAGGAATTTTGTGAAATTCCATTTGATTCTAGGGGATAGAAGACCTGTCTTTTGTTCCTTTAAAAACTTGAATAACGGATCTGCAAAGGGGCCATTTACGTCGACTTTTGCAAAAATAGGAAAGGTTACACCGTAGTTTAACTGGCAAAATTCTGTCGTTTTTTCAATTTGGTTAAATTCTTGATTGTTAAATTGGGAACATGGAAAACCCAATATCTCCAACCCGCTATCCTTGTATGTCTCATATAATTGTTGAAGGCCTTTAAATTGGGGAGTAAATCCGCATTTGCTGGCTGTATTGACAATGATTAAAGGCTTGCCTTCGTATTCTTGTAAGGATTTCTCCTCACCATTCGGCATTTTTACTTGAAAGTCATAAACGGTTTTCATTATAAACACTCCTTTAAAATTGGATATTCGCCAGGTTTTACAGGGAAAATTGGATAAATGCACCATTTCAATAAGTATAAACTATCCTTTAGAATTTCACCTCTATTTTCACTATAAAGAGTAAAAGTTGAAGTTTGAAAAGACCTACCTTTTCTAGTGGAGTCCAGAAATGGCAGGTCTTTTTTTAGGTATTCTTGTCGGTCTAATTGCTTTTATTTCTTATCAATTTTTATTTCGTGAATTGTCGGGTTTTTTCCTTCCGGCCATTCAATATTTAGGTCAAGAATTTCCGGAATTTGCTTTGTATCAAAGAATTGGTAGCCTGATACAATGGTTCCGAGTTTTCTCCAGCCAGTTGAAGTTCTTACGGAAATCTTACTTCCGGATAAGCTGTTTGGATCTTCTAAAATGGTGATTCCTGTTACGCTTGTGCCGGCTTCCCCAATATGATAAAGTATTTCTCCAGCTTCTGTTCCAGCCGGCATGAATTTCGTATTCAGTTTGCCATCAACAAGATTATCCTTTGCATACCCTAGTTTCGCTGCTGCATTGGTTGTAATCGTCGGATCATTGTTTTCCGGGTAGTAGGCACCATCGTTGATCACCAATTCTTGCATTCTAATCCACTTATCTGACCCGACTTTCGTTCGTGTCACTTTAAATCGCAAATACTTGATTTTTTGATCTAAATCTCGGACTTCTTTTGTCCGATAGGGGGCTTCCAGTTTATCAAAGATTGCATCAATCTGGTCTTCATTCGTTGCTTCGCCCTCGTTTGCACCGTCTTGGCTGCCAAAGGTCATCACGGTCGTCCACTCGTTTCCATCTAAAGAAGCCTCAAGGATGGCATGTCTTGGATAGTCATGTTCGCCTTCTGCAATAACCGCTTTTAGACTATTCAGTGTGATTTCCTGGCCCATATCAAACGTAATATATTTTCCAGATAATTGACTGTTTTTTAACCAACCAGGTGTGGTGAAATCGGCGTCAAACAGCGCCAGTGGATTTTCCGTACTTGTGTAATTTGTCTCTTTCACTGATTTCGGTTCAACTTCAAACGATGTTACTTTAAAAATATCTAAAGTAAATTCAACTGGCTTCGCTTGTTTATTTAATAGCCTTACATATCTGGCGTCAGATGGAGCTGAGTTACTTTTTACCTTCTCCCACTTTATGCCGTTTAATGATGTTTCCAATGTTAACCCTTTTTCAGAAGGTGCTTTGATATCGGTTACATCTTTGACCCTGCTTAATTTTACGCCGAGATATTCATCTTTGTGGAGGGTAATTGCACCTGCATCTGTTATCGAAGTCACAGACTTCTCTTCATTTATAGATACATTTTTATATGCATCGACATTTGTAAAAATACTTGCTTTTGTTTCTGTTTTCTCAAGATCTAGCAGTGCTGCCACCTTTGGAGAAATCTTGTTCTCTAGGTTCGTTGTAAAAGGCTGCAGCCGTTTTTTAGCAGGTGTTGTTTTCATCGTGCCGCTTAAAAGTGGGCGATCATAGTTTAAGCTTTGCTGGCGTAAAGCCGTCGCTTTTGCGAAATGATCCCAGGTTTCGGCTTTATTGCCTGCTTCAATGGCCAAGTCTGTTTTGATAAACTGAATATCCGCAAGGACCATATCCCGTAATCCTTTTACAAATGGCTCTAACTCTTTCTTTAACTTTTCATTTTTCGTTTTTGCCAAAAATCCATTTGCGGCATCGGCAATTTTTTGCAGTTCAGCGATTGCTTCAGGTGCAGAATCTTTTAACGTGCTGCCGTTGTTTACTTTAGACGTAATCGAATCTAACAAACTCTTGATATCTTCACTCTCTGATAGTTTAAGACCGTTAGGATCAGCGTCAGACATATGTTTGGCTAAGGTATGAAGCTCTGCTGCTGCATCTGGTTCGATATAGTTAAAGCCATCTTCCCAACTTTTTTGGGCGTTAAACGTCTCTGTGTTCCATGTATAATCAGCAATGGCAAAAAGCGCAACCTTTGAGGCTTCTGCTTCTTGCATTGGGTTTGTTACGGCACCGGCAAGATTTTTAATTCCAGGCTCCAGCATTTCTCCTTTACCTAAAAATACACGCGACATATCGACATCATTGACTGGCCAGTTGAGCCAGAATAGTGGATCCCTTCTTTCGACTCCGCCATTACTTCTAGTCTTAAATGTATCAATGGTAGACTGGACGATAGGTGCACAAGTTGTCGAGCCAGTCCAGAAAATTTGAATGTTTTTATCGAATCCCTGCTCATAAGAATTCAACTCGGCAGGATTCCAAGCCCAGCTTGAATTATAGCTTGCAGGACAATAAAGAATATCATAAACATCGCCTTTTGCTTTTGCCCAGTCGGAAACTGAATGCATCAAGGCGATAACATAATCACGCGGCAGACTGCCTACATCATCACCTAAAACGCCGAATTGACGAACCCCAACATCGTATAATTGTTCGAATTTTGCCAGCATTTTATCGGTATTTTCTTGAAGTTTAAGCATCGGATCGCCGCCTGTTTGCGAGATCTTCGCTACTTCCGCTAATGGAGAAATTGTCCAAACGAAACGAGTTTTATTCTCATTTCCTACTTGCGCCATTTCTTTAATTTCTGCTAATTTTTCGGGCGGATAAACTTCTGCCCATTTTTCTCTATGATAAGGGTCATCCTTTGGTGCAAATACATAGGATGTCATTTTGAAATTACCGCCAAATTTCATCAGCGACATGCGGTCCTCATTGCTCCATGGAATGCCGTAGTATCCTTCAATAAATCCTCTGATTTTTGTATTGGCATAGTCTTGAATGGTTAAATTTCTGACTTCTTTGCCTGCAGCTTGGGCCAAGATGGCATTTAACGTTACCACACCATAGAAGCTGGCGTCGGTATCTTTTCCTAAAATCGTAATCGTATTTTTTTGGATTTCTAATTGATAGGCATCAATTTTAGTGAAATCCATGCCTTCGCTGTTTACTTTGTTTTCAGCATAAATATCTACAGGGCCGTTTGAGCCTTTCGTTCCTACTAAAATATTCATTTTGTCGTCAGCAGGCTGTGTCCCAATGCTTGGAGCCGGGTAGCCATTTTGTTTCAACACGTTTTCTACTTTTTTCTTTGTTACGGAATCAATGGTGTCGTCATAGATGACTTGGATCGCTTTGTCTAATTTAAGCGAGCCTTCATGATAGGTTACTTTGTGAGGTATAGGGTATATTTCATACTCTTTTGAAGAATTTTCATTTGCAGAAGCCGCAGGTGCTGTCATTCCAATTACTGTAGTGAATAGCACCGTAAAAATGATAGCTAGATTGAGCCAAAACTTTTGTTTCAAGTCGTTTCCTTCTTTCTAGATAATTTTATATTTCACTCCTGAAGATAGCGTTCTCCCGCAGATCACATCCCTCTTTAATTTTTCAATAATTGGTTTTTGTAATTAAAAAAGGCATGGAAAACAGCCGAGAGTGCTCTCGTTTTGTTTTCCATGCCTAGTATGATCTAGTAACATGAAACCAATTATATACCCCGATTCTAAACCGCTTACAATTCCAACGTCAATACATTAACTTATTTTTAGTAAAAATTTACTATTTAAAAGTTTGATAAGTAGGTATAAGGAATTATTTAAGTGAAATATCTGTCCTCATTCTTCCGGAAATCACAAAAAAGTGCAGGATTTTGCAAAAAAGTGAAGATAAAGATAGTTAATTTTTTGAATTTTCGTGATAGTCTATTAATGAAAGTGTTTTCAATTTGTGGAAGAGGAGGTAAAAATTATCTGTTATTTTACTAAAATCAAAAAGAGAGGATATGGACAAATGAAAAAAGCAATCAGCCGTCTTATTTTAATTACAGCACTGATTCTATCGAGTTTTACTGTTCCTGCTTATGGACAAGAAGCGGGGAAACCAACTAATACCACAACGGAAAACAAAGTTCAGTATGAGGGGGAGAGGCGGATTAACTTTAATGGGAATTGGCGCTTTCAACGAGAAACAAGTGGCAGTATAGCAGGAGCACAGAATCCTGCCTTTGACGATTCTTCCTGGCGGCAGTTGAATCTGCCTCACGACTGGAGTATTGAGTTAGATTTTAATAAAGCTTCACTTGCGACACATGAGGGAGGCTATTTGGACGGCGGAATCGGCTGGTACCGAAAAACCTTCACCGTGCCTGAATCGATGAAGGGAAAACGGATTTCCATCGATTTTGATGGTGTCTATATGAACAGTACCACCTATTTAAATGGGCAGATGTTAGGTACCTATCCGTTCGGTTATAATGCCTTTTCTTATGATATTACGGATAAACTCTATACAGATGGCCGAGAGAACGTTCTTGTTGTCAAGGTAAATAACACGCAGCCGAGCAGCCGCTGGTATTCTGGGAGCGGGATCTATCGAAATGTGTATCTCACCGTGACCAATCCGATTCATGTGGCGAGATACGGAACGTTTGTCACGACGCCAAATTTGGAAACCACTTTTGCAGCTGGCAGAGCCGATGTCAACATCAAAACGAAGGTCAGCAATGAATCGGGTGAAGCTAGGAACGTGAAGGTGAAGTCGACTATTTATGATGATGCTGGAAAAGCTGTTTCGACAGTGGAGTCGGAGGAAAAAACAGCTGCAGCGGGTGCAACAGCTAATTTTGAAGACAACACGATCATCGAGCAGCCGAAGCTCTGGAGCATCGACAATCCGTACCGATACAAGCTTGTCACTGAAGTCATGGTTGGCGGTCAAACCGTGGATACATATGAAACGCGCTTTGGTGCCAGATATTTCAAGTTTGATGAAAATGAGGGATTCTCGCTAAACGGGAAGTACATGAAGCTGCATGGCGTGTCGATGCACCATGATTTGGGTGCGCTGGGTGCGGCTACGAATGCACGTGCCGTGGAAAGACAAATGCAGATTATGAAGGAAATGGGTGTCAATGCGATCAGGGTCACCCACAATCCGGCATCGCCGGAGCTGCTTGAGGCCGCCAATAACTTAGGTCTATTCATCGTCGAAGAGGCCTTTGACAGCTGGGCACAGTCGAAGAAGACGTATGACTATGGACGGTTTTTCACGACGTGGGCAGAGCACGACATAAAGGAAATGGTCGATCGCGGCAAAAACGAACCGGCGATTATCATGTGGTCGATTGGAAATGAAATTTATGATACGACCAATGCTGCCGGAGTGGAAACGGCGCGTAATTTAGTCCGTTGGGTCAAGGAAATTGATACAACCCGGCCGACAACAATTGGCGAGGATAAAACCCGGGGAGATAAGGTGAATGTCACTCCGATTAATAGTTACATTAAGGAAATTTTTAATATAGTCGATATTGTCGGACTGAACTACAGCGAGAACAATTATGCGGGCTACCACCAGCAGAATCCGAATTGGAAGCTGTATGGATCTGAAACATCTTCAGCGACCCGTTCGCGCGGTGTCTACACCCATCCGTATCAGTATAATCAGAGCACGAAGTATGCAGATCTGCAGCAATCCTCCTATGACAATGATTATGTTGGCTGGGGCCGAACGGCGGAGGATGCCTGGAAATACGATCGAGACTATAAGCATATCGCAGGACAATTTATTTGGACGGGCTTTGATTATGTTGGCGAGCCGACTCCTTATTACAATGCTTATCCGGCAAAAAGCTCGTATTTTGGTGCGGTCGATACGGCCGGTTTTCCGAAGGATATTTTTTACTATTACCAGAGCCAATGGAAAAATGAACCGATGGTGCATCTGCTGCCGCATTGGAACTGGTCTGAGGGAGAAACAGTCCGCGTTCTAGCCTATACGAACGCCTTTAAGGTTGAACTTTTTCTAAATGGCGAATCATTAGGGGAGCGGAGCTATGAGAATAAACAGACTTCATGGGGTGCTCCTTATAAAGAAACAAAAGATGGAAAGACATACCTTGAATGGGCAGTACCATTCAAAGCCGGAAAATTAGAAGCAGTGGCCAAAGACGAGAGCGGCAAGGAAATTGCCCGTGACCAAGTAGTTACCGCAGGGGAGCCAGCCGCTGTCAGATTAACAGCTGATAAAAAGGTGATCACTGCAGACGGTACCGATTTATCGTTTATTACAGCCGAAATCGTTGACAATAAAGGGAATGATGTTCCGAATGCCGATCATCTGATTAAGTTTGACGTATCAGGCCAAGGGGAATTGGCCGGCGTTGACAACGGAAACGCGTCCAGTGTGGAGCGATACAAGGACACCAAGCGCAAGGCTTTTAGCGGAAAAGCGGTAGCGATTATTCAATCAAATAAGCTGGCTGGGGAAATCACCATTAATGCTTCTGTAGCAGGACTTTCCAGCGATACCACGAGCCTATTTACCGTATCGCCTGCAGACCGTGAAAAAAAGACTGTTGTTGGGATGGATGCGGTAAATGTCACCGTCAATGTCAATGAAGCGCCAAAGCTGCCTTCTGAGATGAAGGTATACTATAGTGATGCAACCGCTGATACGAAAAATGTAACATGGGATGCGATTGATCCGAAACGTTACAGCACTATAGGTAAATTTACCGTTGCGGGTAGTGTGGACGGAACTTCGCTTAAGGCCAAAGCTGTCGTGACCGTCAAAGGAATTGTCGCAGTGAAGCCTGTTTCAACGGCTACAAAGGTTGGCGTACGTCCGGTGCTTCCGGAAAAAGTGACGCTTCTCTACAGTGATGAAACGACCATGGATGTGGACGTGACGTGGACAGAGATTGCCGAAGACAAACTCACTAAAGAAGGCCGTTTTGTTGTCGAAGGCAGCGTTGAGGAAACAGACTTGAAGGCACAAGCCTATGTCAGGGCGACAAACGAAAGTAAATCGGTCAATATTATGCTACCGGCGCAAGGCTCGTCTTATCCGGAGCTTGAAGCAACTTTTACCAATCCGGCAGACAATCTTCAGCATTTGAACGATGGAATTAAGAGCTATACCAATAGCCCGGTCAATCGCTGGACGAACTGGACCAGAACGCCGCGTGATGATGGTGACTCGATTACTGTCAATTTTGGCAAGGAACATGTCATCAATAACTTAGATTTGTTTGTTTTTACCGACAGTGGCACGGTGGTTCCGGAAAAGGCAGCGGTGCAATATTGGGACGGAGCGGCTTGGAAAGATGTCGAGAATCTAACCCAGCCATCGCAATATGCCGTCGAGAAAAATGAAATCCGCTTTGACGCAGTCTCAACCGATAAGTTGAAATTCCATTTGACACCATCAGTAAAAGGAAAATTCCTGGCCCTGACAGAGGCAGAGGTGTATGCGGACCAGATTGTGATGAGTCCGACGGCTGAACTAAGCGGCATTACTGTCAATGGGAAGGCGTTAGCAGGTTTTGCTGCTGCTAAAAAGAATTATGAACTTGTATTGCCTTATGGCACTGCCCTTCCTAAAATAGAGGCGGCGGCCGCGGACAATGCCACAGTTACCATTTTGCCGGCATTCTCTTATCCGGGAACCGCTAAACTATTTGTTACATCAGAGGACGGGAAGGTAACTTCAGAAAACAGTATTCAGGTGTCGATGGAAGAACCAAAGCTGATCTCCGCTGAGTTATCCGTGGGTAAGACGAATATTGTCGAGGACGATATGGTTGACCTTAAGGTAAAGGGTCTTTTAGAAAGCAAGGAAATCGTTGACTTAACCGACATCCAGCCAACATATGAATTTGACAAAAATATTATTAGAATTGAAGGCAACAAGCTGTATGCGCTTGAAGCAGGCGAGGTCAAGGTGAAAGCAACGGTGAAGTACAAAGGTGTGACCGTCACGACACCGGAAGTTACTTGTAAAATTGCAAAAAATCCGACTCCAAAAAACATTGAGAGCTTAGAACCGGTCACGGTTATGGTCGAGAAAGGTGAAGCCCCGAAACTACCAGAAACGGTGGTCGCCCATTATAACAGGGGAATCCCACGCGAAGTCAACGTGAAGTGGGACAGAATCAATCCGTCTCTTTATCAAAAATTAGGTGAGTTTACGGTTTCAGGCAATGTGGAAGGGACAAACATTAAAGCGCAGGCAAAGGTTGTTGTGAAGGGTGCCGTTGCGATTGAGGATGTCACAATGGCGGTGTTGCTAAAGCAAGTGCCTGAGCTGCCGGAAGAAGTCACTGTTTTTTACAGTAATGGTACAGAAGAACATGCCGAGGTGAAGTGGGAGGAGATTCCACGGGATGAACTCCGAAATGTCGGCGAGTTTAAGGTTAAGGGTTCTGTCAAGGGCGTTAACCTGAAAGCAACTGCTACCATTAGGGTAACGGATGAAGTTGGCGGTGAGCAGAATATCAGCCGTGCGAAAAATGGCTACGAATATCCGAAGGCAGAGGCTTCGTTCACCAACAATGGGCCAGGATCGAGTGACAGAATTGAAGCAATCAATGATGATGTCATCTCATACGATACTGAGCCGCACAATCGCTGGACGAATTGGCAGCCGAAGCCGCGTGCAGGTGACTGGGTCTCAATTACCTTTGGAGACTATGAACCTACGGAATATGATGTTGATAAAATGGAAATTCACTGGTTCGCAGATTCCGGTACATCATATCCAGCTAGCTTCAAAATCCAGTATAAATCCGGAGATAGCTGGAAGGACGTCACCAACTTAAAAAGTGATCCAGCGTCACCAGAGTTGGGTAAGGCTAACGTATCTACCTTTGATAAAGTGAAAACCTCGGCTATAAGAGTTGAGATGACTGCACAGTCGGGCAAGAGCTTAGCCATCACGGAGATTAAAGTATTCTCCAAGTGGCCTAAGGCAAGTACTGAACCAAAGGTTTCCGATATTAAGATAGGTGGAAAAAGTGTTCTCGATGACTTTGAACAAAAAGGCGACGACTATGACCTAACTATTGATGTGGACGATGCAAAAGACCTGCAGAAAATCAAAGCTAAGGCTGAGGGCAATACAAGCATTACTGTCGTGCCAGTCGTGTCGGCTCCATCAACCGCCAAAATAATCGCCAAATCCGAGGACGGTAAAAAAGTGAAAGTATACTACATTCATTATAAATGAAGCGCAGGCAGAGTTGGATAGAAATCAGTGCATCATGAATAGAGGCAAGTTACCTGAGCCAAGCATCATGCTTGGCTCATTTTCTGTTTTAGAGATGGGGTGGCGAGTAAATTGTGGTAAGTGCAAAAAGATATGTAGGAAGTATAATTACATTTTAAACAATGCCGAAATAGGATAGAAGATTCATGATTAGGAATAACCTAACGTTAATATAATATTGACAAAATTCAGACTATAATTCTATAATTAAGAAAACGTTTTCCGAAAACGTTTTCTTAATTATAAAAATGAGGTTTTGCTATGACGATAACCATTAAGGATATTGCCAGAAAGGCAAATGTTTCTATTACGACAGTCTCTCGTGTGATTAATCAAAAGAGTGAGGGAATTGGAGAGTCAACCCGTAAAAAGGTGCTAGACATTATTGAAGAGCTCGATTATCGGCCTAATACGATTGCAAGAAGTATGATTACGAAACAAACAAACACCATCGGATTAATTATTCCGGATATTAGAAACCCTTTCTTCCCCGAGCTTGTTAGGGGGGTGGAGGATTTGGCCAATCAACATGCCTATAATGTCTTTTTGTGTAATACAGATGGAGATCCGAAAAGAGAATTAGAGTATGTAAGCTTAATGAGGGAAAAAAATGTCGATGGAATCATATTTACCTACTCATGCGCTGAAACCATTCATCAACTAGAAGAAATTGTACGGGAAAGGAATATTCCATTAGTCCTACTGGACCGGGGGGTAGATGACCAAAAGTTTAGTGGTGTTTCGATTCATAACGAAAAAGCGGGTTATCTCGCGACAAAGCATTTACTTGGGCTTGCCCATACTAAAATCGGTTGTATAACAGGTCCGGCACATTATTCAAACTCGAAGGCACGGTTGAGTGGGTATATGAGGGCCCTAGGAGAAGCGGGCATTCCATTCGATCAAGATTTTATTCTAGCTGCTGACTACCAAATGGATGGCGGGTACCGGGCAGCCAAAATCTTACTCTCGAAAAAAGATATTACAGCTATTTTTGCTTTTAACGATTTAATGGCTTTTGGTGTCTATCAGGCAGTAACGGAATTAGGAATGAGAATCCCACATGACCTGTCGGTAGTGGGTTTTGACAATATTAAATATAACCAGCTATTAACCCCAAAGTTAACGACCATTGAGCAATCTGTTTACGAAATGGGCGAAATTTCAGCAAAAATCCTATTTGAACAAATCACTCAAGGAGGTGATGTCAAAAACAAAACGTTGTATCTTGAACCATCACTGATTTTGCGAGAAAGTACCAAAAAACTAGAAAACTAGAAAAAAGGAGAACCGACATGTCCAAACCAATTATTATTGATTGCGATCCTGGAATTGACGATGCATTAGCCATCCTTCTTGCAATTTCATCTGAGGAACTTGATTTAAAACTCATCACTACCTGTGCAGGTAATCAAACTAGTGAAAAGATTACGACAAACGCCTTAAAGCTAGTAAGTTTTGTCGGTGAAGAAATTGAAGTTGCGAGAGGTGCTGTAGGCCCGTTACTTCATGAATTGGTTCTTGCGGAAGTAGCTCACGGCGAATCGGGCTTTGGCGGAGTGGAGTTAGGAGCACCTCATTATTCGGTTAGTAATCGTTCCGCACTTGAAGCCATGAGAGATACTATTCTAAACTCGCCGCAAAAAGTGACCATTGTTGCGATTGGGCCACTTACCAATGTTGCACTATTGATTAAGTCATATCCAGAGGTCATGGGGAATATTGACCAACTATCGATTATGGGTGGGGCATGTAATGGCGGAAATCGTACTCCAGTAGCAGAATTCAATATTTATGTAGACCCGGATGCAGCAAAAATTGTTTTTGACTCAGGTATTCCGATTACGATGTTTGGCTTAGATGTTACGAATAAAATACCGATGTATAAAGAGGATATTGATCGTATTCGCTATATTGGCAATAAAACAGGAAAAGCAGTAGCTAGCATGTTAGATTTTTACTTTAGGGATGGGCGTGCTGATGCCATGCATGACCCATGTGCGGTAGCAAACCTGATTGACCCTTCCTTATTTACTTTTATTCCTTGCAATGTCGAAATTGAGACAAAGGGTGAGTTTACGAGAGGGCAAACCGTAGTCGACAAGAAAGATCGAACAGGAAAGCCGAAAAATGTAAATGTAGCATTTGATGTGGACCGCGAAAGAATTCTTGATTTACTTTACACTGCGATAGAAAAATTGAACTAATCCATCATTAGTCATTCAAATGTACCAACCTGCTCCTATGTTTTTACTTAAAAAACTTAACCCAGGGGGAATTTAATTTATGAAAAAAGGTCTAAAGTACGATTTTACACTGATTGCAATTCTACTTATTCCAATTGGAGTGGCGATTAATGTCGTCATTTCACAGCTTGTTCAAGTATTGCGAATCCCTTTGTATTTAGATGCGATCGGAACGATGTTAGTAGCGATGATTGCCGGACCATGGGTTGGAATGGTAACGGGTGGGCTTACGAATGTCATTAAGTCGATATTTTCGCCAACGGAATTGCCTTTTGCGATTGTTTCGATGGTGATTGGACTTACAGTTGGTTATTTTTCTATCAAAAAAATGTTTACTGGTGTTGGAAAAACCGTCATTGCCGGCGTCATTTTAACCTTTATTGTGATTATTGTTAGTACACCGATTAGTGTCATCCTGTTCGGCGGGTCAACAGGAGACTCCTCCTCTGTTGTAAGAGCAATATTCTTGGCTTCGGGACAAGGAATATGGAAATCTGTCTTTTCATCCAATCTTATTGTTGAGAGTATTGACAAAATATTATCACTATTGATTACGTATGTTATTGTGAAAAAGATGTCTGACCGCTACTTATCCAAACATAATTATGGTCAAAATTTTTTAGATTCCTAGTTTATTATAATGAGAGGGTTTGCCATGAAGGAAAAATCCAACAATCTGCTTCTTGATCTATATCCATCAACAAAATTTTTGATCACGTTATTTATTATTATTTCTGTTTTTATTGTAAAAGGGTATTTGTATGGCTATTTAATGGTGCCGCTTTGCCTGCTAATTGCTTTATATGCAAGAGTTTTTAAAGAGTTTGCAAGCTTGTTGATTAAAACGCTTCTCGTATTGTGTACGTTTATCTTTTTAATACAGAGTTTTTTCTATCCGGGTGATACTATCCTCTGGAGTTGGAGTTTCCTTTCGCTGAGGCAAGAAGGAATTGATTTCAGCTTGCTGCTGACATCAAGAATTGCCGCGATCGGGTCAGCCTTACTGTTGTTTTTCCGCATCACTTCAGTCAAGGATATTGTGTATTCGTTAGAACAGCTTGGTCTTCCATCAAAAGTAACCTATGTCGTCTTATCGACACTGACAATTATCCCTGAAATGAAGAAGCTGTCGATGACGATTATGGATGCACAAAAAACGCGCGGGGTTGAAACTGAGGGCAATTTACGTGTACGGGCAAAAGCCTTTTTGCCAACGTTGACCCCGCTGATTTTAACGTCGGTTGCCAGCACGGAAGAACGGGCGATCACGTTAGAGGCTAGGGCTTTTACAGCACGAGTCAAAAAAACAAGCCTATATAGGATTGAAAAAACGCAAAAAGACACAGTTGTTCGAATCCTACTCGTTATTTTACTACTGGTCATCATTGTCTGGAGGGTGGCTTTATGAGTTTTATTCAACTGAGGAATGTATCCTATAAATACCCGATCGGGAAAGGCGATGTGCTAAAGGATGTCAATGTAGAGATTGAAAAGGGCGGTTTTTACGCGTTGATTGGTGCCAATGGCAGCGGGAAAACCACCTTTTGTAACGTATTACGCGGTTTTGTTCCCCATTTTTATAAAGGGGATTTACGCGGCGAAGTGCTGATTGATGGCAAAGATATTCGTGAGTGGGATATGGGTGAACTGGCACAGAAGATTGGTTTTGTTTTTCAAAATCCCTTTACGCAGATCAGTGGGGTAAAGGAAACCGTTTTTGATGAAATTGCCTTTGGCTTGGAAAACTTAGGCGTAGAGGTTGACGTGATTATCCAGAAGGTCGAGGATGTGATTGACATACTGGGGATTGGTTATTTACGTGATAAAAATCCTCAAGAGCTTTCAGGCGGGCAAAAGCAAAGGGTTGCGTTAGCCTCAATTATCGTCATGGAGCCGGAAATTTTAGTGATTGATGAACCAACGTCGCAATTAGACCCCCGCGGTACGGAAGACATTTTTAAAATTATTGAGCTGATGAAGCTTAAAGGGAAAACGATTATTTTGGCTGAGCACAAAATAGAATTAATTGCTGAAAAAGCGGAAATGATCCTTGTTTTCAAAGATGGTGAAGTGGTCATGCAAGGAACAACTAAAGAAATTCTTACGGATAAACGGGTGCAGGAATATGGTGCAGCACTGCCGCAATATGCGCTGTTAGGTCTTGAAATGGAGAAGCGAAACTGGGATGTTGATCGGATTCCACTGACGGAACAGGAAGCGATCTCAACGGTAAAAGGATTGCTGGCAGCGAAGGGAGGACAAGTATGTCATTCTTAACACTAGATGATGTGACCTATTCTTATCCTAACGGCTATAAAGCAGTAGAAAATGTGAGTATGTCTTTTGGTAAAGGGGAATCTGTTGCAATCGTAGGGCAAAACGGAGCTGGAAAAACGACGACCGTTAAATTAATGAACGGACTATTAAAACCGCAAGTAGGGAATGTCATTATTGATGGGTGGAATACAAAAGACTATACGACCGCGCAAATCTCGCGGAAGGTAGGATACGTGTTTCAAAATCCTGATGATCAAATTTTTCACAGTGATGTGTACAGTGAAATTGAGTTTGCTCCCAAGCGACTCGGCTTGTTGCCCGAAAAAATCAAAGAAAATGTGATGAAAGCAGCTGAGCTGGCGGGGGTTGTCCCTTACCTAAAGGAACACCCCTACAATTTGCCTTTTTCAATGCGGAAATTTGTGACCATCGCCTCCGTACTAGCCATGGATTCAAGTGTTATTATTCTCGATGAACCAACCGCCGGTCAGGATTTACTGGCGATGGAAAGATTAGGATCGATCATACGCACGTTGGTTGCCGAAGGAAAAACCGTGATTACGATTACGCATGATATGGAATTTGTCGTCAATAACTTTGAGCGTGTTATTGTCATGGCCAATCGAAGGAAGATTTCAGAAGGGAATAAACGAGACATCTTTTGGGATTATGATGTGCTAGAAGAAAGCATGCTCAAGCAGCCACATATTAGCCGTGTGAGCCGTTCGCTGCAATTAGGAGAGAAGGTCTTGTCAATCGATGAGATGATGAATCATTTACAACAAGTAAATAATTGGTAGAATGAAGCTTGAGGTGGGTTCTTTGAAGAAAATACTCGTAATTGGGAGTTTGAATATGGATTTAGTTGCCTATGTTCCACATCTCCCGCATCCTGGTGAAACGATTAGTAGTACAAAGTTTCAACAAAATCCTGGAGGGAAAGGGGCAAATCAAGCTGTTGCTGCCGCGAAACTAGGAGGAAATGTCGCCATGATCGGCCGGGTAGGGGTGGATGATCATGGTCAAGTGCTATTAAATAATTTGAAACAAGCCGGTGTCGATATCACAGGAATACGGCAAGAAGGTACAACAGGAATGGCTTTCATTAATGTAAGTAAAGACGGAGAAAATAATATTGTTTTAGTCCCTGGGGCGAATCATCAAGTAACTCGTGCGGATATCGACGCTTCCATCGAACTGATAAAAGAGAGTGAATTTATCATTATGCAGCTGGAGATTCCGCTGGATGTGGTCGAATACGTCTTGGCCATTGCTGCCGAGCATCAGAAGGAAGTTATTTTAAATCCGGCACCCTGTCAACCGTTATCTGACAAGATGCTTCGAATGGTTCATACCTTAATACCGAACGAAACGGAACTGCAACAACTGACAGGGATGCCAACAAGCACCATGGAAGAACTTGTGAAAGCGGCTCTTTTATTAAAATCGTCAGGTGTAGTTCGAATCATCATTACCATGGGAGATAAAGGTTCCTTTTTACTGAATGACGAACTTCAAGTCCATATACCGGCAACAAAAGTGATTCCGGTTGATACGACAGCAGCGGGAGATTCGTATATTGCCTCCTTTGCCGTCGGCATAACAAAAGGCATGAGTGACCAAGAAGCAGCAGAATTTGCCAGCAAAGTCTCCTCCATTGTCGTCACACGAGAAGGCGCACAGCCATCATTGCCAACATTAGAAGAAGTTTGAAGCAAGGGGACGGCTCTCTTGCTTCATTTTTTTATGCTTTTTTCGGGCCGGCAGGGCTTTTAAAGAGCTATCGTCGCACTTTCCTCCAATTATGACCCACTTTCAACGATCTTAGAGGTATCCCTTATTCAAATTTTTATAGTCTAAGAACTGCCCCTTGCTTCAAAAGGTGATAATATCAAAAAAAGTTGTTTGAAAATTTGCGCAAGTATGATAAACTAACATTAGTTTAATATAAAAAACTTGGTTTACTATAATAAACCAATAAAAGGTGCAGTGATGGTTATGAAAGAAAAGTATTGGGTCCCGGCAATCGAGCGGGCAGATAAGGTATTAAAGCAAATTGGTGAATTTCCGAATCAGTTACGTTTGATTGAATTATCCAAACGAGTAGATATAAATAAAAGTTCCCTATTCTCCTTGTTAAATACATTGGAAACATTGAAATGGGTAACCAAGGAGGATGGCGATACATATTCGTTAGGGCCAGCATTAGGTGCGATTGGCTCCGCCTATTTCCGCCAGTTTAATATATTGCAGTCCTTCTATAAAGAAGCCAGCCAATCTGTTGCCAAAATTAATGAGCATATTCAGTTAGGAATTTTAGACGAAGGGGATGTGGTTTATTTAGGAAAAATGGAAGGGGATTCAAGGGTCCGCCTGATCACTGATCCCGGTATGCGTTTTCCCGCATACGCTTCCGCAATTGGGAAAATTCAATTGACGCGATACGCTAAGGCAGAGCTCGAGGAAATGTACCCGAAACAATGGGAGCCAAAAACCCCCTTTACGATTTCAAACATCAACGTTCTCAATGACAATGTGCAACAGGCGAAAAAAGATGGCTACGCGATTGAGAATCAGGAAGCTTCTTTAGGATTCCACTGTGTCGCTGCGCCCGTTTATAATTTTGAAAATAAAATAATCGCTGGGGTTAGTTTTACTATGATGACAACTAGTTGGGAACAGAAAAAAGACTCTGCGAGGGAAGAAATCATCCAACTTGCCAGCCGATTATCCCAGCTTGCAGGCTTTACTGGGGAACAAAAACAAATGATCGAATAACATTTTCAAATAAGGAGTGGAGATTTTATGCAAACGGCTTTTTCCGAAAAAACGTATAAAAACTTTATCAATAACGAATGGATTGAATCCGAATCCGAGCAAACCATCAAAAGCATCAACCCGGCAAATAAAGAAGAAATCGTCGGCTACGTGCAAAATTCCACGAATACAGACTTGGAAAATGCTGTACAAGCGGCAGATAAGGCGAAAAATGCGTGGCGGAAGCTTGGTCAGGCCGCACGGGGTCAGCTTCTATTTAAAGTCGCCAATATCATCGAAGAAAACTTGAATGATATTGCTGAAACATTGACAAGGGAAATGGGAAAAACACTTCCGGAGGCAAAAGGGGAAACCGCCCGTGGGGTGGCGATTCTCCGTTATTATGCAGGGGAAGGGATGAGGAAGGACGGGGACGTCATTCCATCATCGGATAAGGATGCGCTCATGTTTACAAAGCGGACTCCCCTCGGCGTCGTTGGCGTGATCACGCCTTGGAATTTTCCCGTTGCCATTCCGATTTGGAAAATCGCACCGGCTCTCGTATATGGAAATACCGTCGTATTCAAGCCAGCAACAGAAGCAGCCGTAACTGCTGCAAAAATAGTGGATTGCTTTGCAAAAGCAGGACTTCCCGAAGGGGTAGTGAATTTTATTACCGGTTCTGGTTCGGTTATTGGCCAAGCGTTGATTGATCATCCACTTTTAAATGCGATTACCTTTACCGGTTCGGAGGGTGTTGGTGAAGGGGTTGCAAAATCAGCAGCAGCCCGCGGAATTAAATTCCAGCTGGAAATGGGCGGTAAGAACCCCGTCATCGTGACAAAAGATGCGGATCTAGATGCTGCAGTGGAAGCCGTGATCAGCGGGGGATTCCGTTCCACTGGGCAAAAGTGTACAGCATCAAGCCGTGTCATTGTTGAAACTGCCGTTTACGATGCTTTTAAAGAGAAGCTGATTCAAGAAACGGAAAAAATTACGGTGGGCGATGGGTTAAAAGAAGGGATCTGGATGGGGCCATGTGCCAGTGAAAGCCAGTTTACTACCGTCAGAAAGTATATTGAACAGGGACTAGAAGAGGGAGCTTCCTTACTTTACGGAGGAGAGCCATTAACTGGCGGTGAGTTTGATAAAGGATTTTATGTCGCTCCGACGATTTTTGAAAATGTAAAACCTGATATGGCAATTGCGCAGGAAGAAATTTTCGGCCCGGTTATTGCCCTCCTTAAAGCGGCGGATTTAGAAGAAGCGATTAAGCTTGCCAATGATACAAAATATGGATTGAGTGCCTCCATCTTTACGTCGAATATTGGTTCACTGCTTGAGTTTATTGATGAAATCGATGCCGGTCTCGTTCGAATCAACGCTGAAAGTGCAGGAGTTGAGCTTCAGGCACCATTTGGCGGCATGAAAGCATCCAGCACCGGTTCACGTGAACAAGGGGAAGCAGCGAAAGAATTCTTTACCACCATTAAAACCGTGTTTATTAAAGGCTAATCAAAATGGGGGATTTCTATTCTGGAAATCTCCCGGAAGCAACTTTTTGAAAAAATAAGGAAAGAAGGCAGAAAGATGAAAGAATCCAGAGCGTTATTAGAAAAGCTTGGTTACCCGCCTACAGATCTAACTGAGCTTCCGACTTCTACAAAAACTTTCCCGGACGGAGCGCAATACCGGATTGAACTTCCAAGTGTGGAGGGGCCGGTTGCGTTAAAGGAAATGTTAGCTGAAATTGACCACTATGGCTTAACGATTCACCGGGTATCACAGGGAAGCGGAATTATGCTGCAAACAGACGAAGAAATCCTGGAAATGTGCAGGCTGACGGCTGAAAGAGGAATGGAACTCAGTTTGTTTGTCGGCCCGCGCGGCACATGGGATATCAGTGCGCAGCCGTTGACGGAAGGCGGAAAATCGATCGCATTGCGTCACGAAGGGTCCGACCAGCTTGTCTATGCAATGGAGGATCTAAAAAGAGGAGCTAAGTTAGGGCTAAGGGGTGCATTAATTGCAGATGAAGGTCTCCTGATGCTGACGAAGGAAATGAAAAAGTGCGGCCAGCTTCCAGAGGACTTTGTTGTAAAGGTATCTGTGCAAATGGGATCTGCGAACCCGGTTTCTGTGAAGTTAATGCAAGACCTTGGGGCAGGCACGTATAATGTCCCAACAGCGCTTACCCTGTCAAAACTTGCATCCATCCGCCAGGCAATTGACATTCCGATTGATTTATATGTAGAAGTGCCGGATAATTTGGGCGGTTTCCTCCGCTATTATGAAATTCCGGAAATCATTCGGGTATTGGCGCCTGTTTATATTAAATTTGGGCTACGCAATCATCCGGATGTCTACCCTTCTGGGAAGCAATGGGAAAGTACAAATATATCACTAGTCAAAGAACGTGTCCGCCGTGCCGCACTGGGAGTTCAAATGATTGAGCGCTATTATCCGGATGCGAAAACATCCAAATTAGGTGCTGAAGGATTGGGCATTCCAAGGGTTACTACCACGTCTGCAAACCTTTCATGAACGTTTTAAAAGATAGGAGGAACTTGAAATGAAATTCGTCTCGTACCGTTCACAATCCAGCACGCATCTCGGTGTCTTAACCAAAGACGACCAAATTATTAAAATTAGTAGTTTACATGATTTGTACAAGAACCGTATTCCGCTAGACGTTACACTTCCAAATGATATGAAGCGGTTTATTGAACAAAGTGAGACAGCCCTTCCATATGTTGAGGCGCTATTGAATTGTTATGAGAGTGATCATGGAAAAAATGATCTTGCTTCATGCTCCATATCGGATGTTGAGGTAGTGGCTCCGATCGCCCAGCCGGAGAAAATTATATGCGTCGGTTTGAATTATATCGACCATTGTAAGGAAACCAACATGGAGCCGCCATCATCACCGGTTATTTTTTCAAAATATGCCAATGCCATCATTGGTGACAAGGCCGCGATTGAATTACCGATTAACTCCAATCAAGTCGATTTTGAAGCGGAATTGACGATTGTTATTGGGAAAGAAGCGAAATGTGTTTCTGAAGCAGAAGCGGAAGACTATATCTTTGGCTATACGATTATGAATGACGTTAGTGCAAGGGATCTGCAATTTGCCGACAGCCAATGGTCCCGCGGAAAATCGGCTGATACATTTGCGCCAATTGGTCCGGCGATCGTAACGAAAGACGAAGTAGGGGACCCGCATCATCTGGATATTTCTTTAACCCTAAATGAGAAAATCATGCAGCAGTCCAAAACGAGTAATTTAATTTTTCGCATTCCCACTATTGTCTCGTTCTTATCCCAGTCGATGACATTAAAGCCGGGAGATTTAATCGCTACAGGTACTCCACCGGGTGTAGGCATGGGAAGGGATCCGCAGGTTTGGCTGAAAGGAGGAGATACGCTGTCCATTACGATTGAGAACATTGGCACACTATCTAATGATGTTAAAAAACACAATCCTAACAAGAAACAGGATGCAAAGGAAAACGCCCTTCTACCCTCCAAGTAACTTATTTTTAGCAAAAGGTAAGCTAGCACTCTTCTAAGAATTGACGGAATCTTCTTTTAATATTTTGCAACCGATTACATTGGTGGATTATCCGTATAGGTTTTGTTTTACCCTCATTATGAAAAATCACTAGGAGAGTGAAAAGATGAAATTAAAACAGTCAATTGATAAAGTTCCCGGCGGCCTTATGGTTGTCCCGCTATTAGCAGGTGCTTTGTTAAATACGATCGATCAGCTTCATTTGCCTCTTATTATGGACTTCCTAAAAGGTTTGGGTGTCGCCGCTAACGCGGATGGAAACTATGAATTCTTGAAAATAGGCGGCTTTACCCAGGCATTGTTTAAGGATGGGGCTTTAACATTGTGTGCGCTGTTCTTGTTTTGTGCCGGCAGCCAAATGAATCTCCGGGTAGGTGGCAAGGCCCTTAAAAAAGGGGTATTACTAACAACATCAAAATATTTGGCCGGTTTTATTGTCGGGATGGTTTGGGGGATGTTGTCAGATCCGGTGCATGGCTTCCTTGGTTTATCGACAATGGCCATCATTGCCGCGATGACAAATGGGAACGGGGGAATGTTTGCTGCCTTAACAGGACAATACGGAAACCGTTCGGATGTAGGGGCAACAGCCGTCCTTTCCCTTAACGATGGACCGTTTTTCACCTTAATGGCACTGGGGATGATGGGCGCGAACTTCCCGTTAATCGCCTTTGTTGCCGTTCTTCTGCCGATTTTGATTGGTATGATATTAGGAAATCTTGATAATGAGATCCGCACATTTTTAGCAGCCGGAGAGTCTTTGGTCATTCCTTTCTTTGCTTTTGCTTTAGGTGCCGGTATGAACCTGGCAAGTTTCTTTAACCCGGAAGTAGTGGGTGCAGGGATTGTCCTTGCTGTAATGACCGTTATTCTTTCCGGGGGAGCAATGGTACTTACCTTCAAGCTCTTCCGTGAGAAAAGTTTTATTGCACCATGGGCAGAAGCTTCAACTGCCGGAAATGCGGTGGCAACGCCTGCTGCGATTGCTGCAGCCGCCACTGTCGCAGCCGGATCAGGACTAATGACGGCTGCCGAAGCGGAGGTCTATCAAGGTCTTGTGGCTGTAGCATCGGCACAAATCTCGATTGCCACCATTACCACGGCTTTGCTTGTACCAGTTGCCGTTATTTTAGCAGATAAGTATCAAAAGAAACGTGGTATCGATGGAAAAGTAGAGTTCCATGAAACGGGGAAAAAAGCTAGGGGTAATGCGACTGTTGAGGAAAATATCGTTTAATTTTTCCTAATATTCTTAACTTTGTTATGATGATATACAAGTGAAAGGGGAGCTTATGTTGGAGTATTCTTTTGACGGTTACAAAAGAAATGATGGGACGGCAGGAATCCGGAATCACATCGGTGTCATTTGTTCGGTCGTTTGTTCCAGTGTCGTTGCCAGAGAAATTTCCGAGAAGGTACCTGGAGCTGTTCCATTTGTCCACGGTAATGGCTGTGCACAGCTCGGGGATGATTTTAAATTAACGAAAAATATGCTTGCGGGCGTTTCTTCAAACCCAAATCTATATTCAGCCCTTCTTGTCGGACTAGGGTGCGAAACGAACCAAATCAGTGGCTTGCTTGAGAGCATTCCGAAAACAAAACCGGTAAAAGGAATCGGGATTCAGCAGCTGGCCGGAGGAGAAAACACGATCAATAGAGGTGTGGAAATTGCTGAACAATGGTCGAGAGAAGCAGCAAACCAAAAACGGGAGCGCCTGCCGCTTTCCGCACTGACAGTTGGCGTTTTACCGGTAGATTTGGATGAAGATGCATTAAATAGAGTGGCTCCGGTAATAGGCGGGGTTGTTGATAGATTGGTAGAAAGGAAGGCCAACGTTCTGTTCGGACTCTCGCAATCATTAGAACCAGCGGGCTCGGAATTATCCGAACGTTCCGAGAGTGAAAGTGTGAGAAATAGGCTGAAAGGCATTGGCGAGGGATTACAACGGAGACGTTGGAAAGAGGTAAGCAAGGGATCGATGACACATGATGATTTTTCCAAAAAAGAACAAGAACTTGCCAATCTGGAATTGATGATGACAGGTACTCAGTCTATTGCTAGTGTGCTAGGGTATAGTGAAATTCCTTCCGAGAAAGGGCTTCATCTCATAACAGTTCCGAGCAATATCGTTGAGGCCTTATCAAATATGGCATCCAGCGGCTGCAATCTTGTGCTAGTCGTTAGCAGCAGAGGGGTGCTGACAGGATCGCTTGCCCTGCCATGCATGACGATTGCCCCAAAGAATCCAAACGAGGCTTTTGACGAACTCATTGACTATACCGTCACAACAGAAGCTGCTCCTAACCAAGTGGAAGCAGTGATCGCTTCACTCATCGAAATCTGTTCTGGAAAGCTAACAAGCCTTGAAAAATTAGATCTGGGTGAGTTTTCTATACCTCACGTAGGAACGACATTTTAAATGCAGAAGGAGTGAACAAGGGTGAGCCGAAAATTTAATGCACTTAAATTGAATGCGACCGATAATGTGGCTGTGGCGCTTAGAGGTATTAAAGAAGGGGAATGGCTTTCGATTCAAGGGGATGATGAGAAAATACAAGTGATGCAGACCATTCCTTACGGACATAAGATTGCCACCACCTTGATCCCTAAAGATGCCAAAATCCTCAAATATGGAGAATGCATGGGCATTTCAACGGAAGAGATTCTGCCCGGTTACCATGTCCATGTCTTCAATGTTCGCGGACTAAAAGAAGAGGAACGATTAAGTTCTATTAAAGAGGTGCAGCTGCCATGAAAACATTTGAAGGATATCGGAGGCCGAATGGAAGCATAGGCGTCAGAAACCATGTGATTGTCATTAATACGGTGGGTGAATTGGCGAGTCTGACAAAAAAGCTGTCCCAGCTTGTCCCGGGTGTTATTCCAGTCGCACATCAGGCGGGAAAAGCCCAATATCCAGAGGATTTAGAACAGACCATCAGGACGCTGAAAGGGACGGCGGGTCACCCGAATGTTAGTGCCGCGCTATTTTTAGGAATGGGTGATGACGATCCTGCTGAGGAAATAGTTGATGTTCTGAAGGAAAGCGGTCATGATGTCCATGCGATTACGTTTCAGAGGGATAAAACAATCACCGACGTTTTGAAAGAAGGAAAACTCTGGCTGGAAAAGGCAGTGGAGCGGAGCCACGGCCAAAAGAAAGTAACTGCCGATGTGACTGAATTGATAATCGGGTTAGAATGCGGTGGATCTGATGCATGGTCGGGAATCACGGCAAATCCGGCAATTGGTTCCTGTTCCGATGCAATTGTCAGAGATGGCGGCACAAGTATTTTAGCTGAAACAACGGAAGCGATTGGGGCGGAACATATTTTGGCCAATCGCGCCGTAAGCCCAGCGGTAGGCGAAGCATTCCTAAAAATTGTTAAGGAATATGAAGAAAGAATTCGTGACACGGGTGAAGATATTCGGTCCGCCAATCCAACGCCAGGAAATATGGCAGGCGGGTTAACGACCCTTGAGGAAAAATCATTAGGCTGCATTAAAAAAGGCGGAAATTCCACGTTAATGGAAGTCATCGCCTATGCGGAAAAGCCGACCGAAAAAGGATTTATCTTTATGGATACACCGGGTTATGATGTTGAATCGGTCGCCGGCCTTGCCGCAGGAGGAGCGCAAATTGTCCTGTTTTCCACTGGCAAAGGCTCACCAACTGGTTCGCCAATCGTACCAGTTATCAAAATCGGAACGAACCCGAGACTCTACGAAATTATGTCGGAGCATATCGATGTCAATGCCGGAAAAATCATCGAAGGAATCAACACCATTGATGAAATCGGTCAAGAAATCTATGACCTCATCATGGAAACCGCCAATGGAGCCCAGACTGCCGCCGAAAAACACAAAAATCAAGAATTCGCTATATGGCGATTGGCTCAAACTATATAAAACTTTGGGGAAGGAGGGGATTCCGTGATTAGGGATTGCCCTCCTTTGCTATGCAAGTAATATAAAAAAGCACAAGTCTCCAACTGAAGTTACGCCTTTATAATTTGGGTTATTCTTCTAATTCCTTCACCACCAAAAAATAAAACAGGAATTCTTTGTTTTCGCTTGAATATTATAATAAATAGAATTTGGGGGTATATTATGAATGAAAATAAGTTAAAACACCTTGAATTTATACAGGGAGTCATAAATCGAATGGGACAAAATGCCTTTTTATTGAAAGGATGGGCAGTAACTCTTGTTGCTGGACTTTTTGCTTTTGCGAATACCCAAGAGATGGATTATAGATTCATTTCAATTGCATTAATACCCACTATTTTCTTTTGGCTTTTAGATGGTTATTTTCTTTGGCAAGAAAAGCTGTTCAGAAAACTTTATGATTACGTTAGAAAAAAAGGCGATGGAGAGGTTATTGATTTTTCAATGAATGTGGAACCTTTCGTGTCCGAAACAAGCTCATGGATACGTATTTGTCTTTCTAATACATTAGGCCTATTTTATCTTCCAATAATTGTTATAATTATAATTACTATTGCGTTTGTTTGTAAATATTAATTTCTATGGTTAAATATACCAAAAGAGGGTGATATAATTAAATAAAGTACATTGCTAAATAACATTTTATGGAGGAGAAATGACCAGAATCAAACCAAGATTATTTATTGGCTCTGCCAGAGAATCCGCTGACTATGTTGATGCAATTCATGAAGCACTCACTCATGTTGCTGAGGTTACTCCTTGGACAGCAGGTGCATTTCGCCCGCTAGAATATAATATGGAAAGCCTTGAACGACAATTAGATGAAAATGATTTTGCTGTATTTGTATTTTCACCGGATGACGTTGTAAATATACGAGGTACCATTACATTTACAACAAGAGACAATACTCTGTTTGAAATGGGGTTATTCTGGGGAAGGTTAAGAAGAGGACGAGTGTTTTATATCATTCCGAGTGTAACACCGGAAAGTGAGGAAGCAAAAGGTTTTCGATTACCTTCAGATCTGGATGGTCTTACTGTATTAAGATACGAAATCCGTGGTGATAGTAATCACGATGCTGCTGTTAATTTAGCTTGCAGGGCTATAAAAAGAAAAATTAGAGAGATGGGCGTCTTTCAGGATCCAGCAAAGCTCTTAGCTGAAGCTCAAGCTAACAGGGATAAAGACTATGCCCTAATTCGCATACTCCGAACTTTATCAAAACGACTCTTAACAGACCCAGCTAAAAAGTTTGAATATCTACAAGAAGCTGTTAGGAACGCTTATCAAGCTCCATATTCTTATTACGTTGAAGGAATAGGGGTTTGGCAAGCGGAGGGGATCGATGGTCTGAAACAAATAGCCGGAAATGATGGCCAAGGAAAATTTTACCCATTTAATGTAAATGAAAATAGGCGAAAAACAGATAGAATAATCGTCATGGATTGTTTTTTACAAAGTAACGAACTGGTTTTCCAAAAAAGTAGTACAGCCTTTGATAATACGTATGTTTTATGTTATCCTATAGGGAATCAATTGGTTTTGACGGTTGCAATAACGGGAAGAAAGGCATTAAGTCAAGAAGAAATTGACGATATATTTCTCGATAATTACAACCTTTTAAACACGATAAATAATATCTTTGGAGGTGCATCTACATGAAAAGCGCAGTGGTATCAAAAGTAGACCAAAAATCGTATAAACTTGGAGAAACTGTTACGGGTGTAAGAGCGGTTATTACCTCCATTCATGGAAAAGAAGAATCAGGAAAAGTTATTTATAAACGAAAAGCAGATTATCGAGAAGACCCATATAAGAAGCGTGCTTAGGTACGGTTCCCATTACGCCCTTGCGATGTTCGATAGATTTTTTCCTTCTTTCTCCTCTAAGTTCTGTTCGCAAATATTTTACCATACCCGCTTTCTAAAAAATCCTTAAAAAAACATCCATTCGGTAATTTTTAACCTTCCGAGTGGATGTTTTATTTTACTTTCATTCCTAATTTGATTGGGTAATTTCCCACTCAGCGGAGGGACGGGGGAGTCAGGCAGAACGCCTGACTTTTGAAATATTACTTGTTAAACAAAAATTAGAAATAGTTGATGTACATTTATGGCCGAGTGCGACAAAGTATGTGCATGGTTACAAAGAGGTTCCCGTGGATCTTGATTCATAAAACCGGTGATTTCCTTTAATAATGAGTCCAATTTCCTTTATTGGATGCATTTTGCTTAGGGGTTTCATCAAAAATGAATCCAATGCCCCTTATTGGATGCATTTCGCTCGGGAATTTTACCAAAAATAAATCCAATTTCGGCAGTATTCTTGGAATTTTGTCCTTTATCGGCTTGATGAAGGACATTTTTGCCGGGATTCTTTCGGAGATTGATTAAGTCCTTCACCAGTTTACCAGTGGTGTCAGGCACCAACCAATATAAGAGCCCCTTTCGTAATCGTAGCGAAAGGGGCCAAAATCTAATTTTCCTTTTTATTTTGCTTCAGGATGTCGAGGAACATCGGTTTGTATTCCCAGTTGGGATATAGCAGTCTTTGATCATCGAAGTGCGGTGAAAATGGATTGCCGTTTTGGCCTGGAGGCAGGATGTTCACGCTCTTCGTATTGCTCTTCGAGAATTCGACGATTTGGTTGTAGGTTCCTCTGTTCATATAAAGGATATCTGCGACACTGCCGGCACCCTGCGGTGAGAAGTTGATTTTTGCAATCGGTGTGAGCCAATCATTCAATGGTTTCCCTTGATTGCTGGAGCTTAAGCTTTGCACCGCGCTTTGAAGGCTTTCTAGGGCCATCTGGTTCAAATTAATGTCTCCTAAGAAGCTATATTTTGTTTGTAATTCTTCTTGATTGGCAGTGAGAACATGATACAGCAGATCATTCGAGTCCGCACCAGTTCCCTTTAATTCCCCTAAGACTTTTGCTTTTACCAGATTGAACCAGCTTCTGAAAATCGTTAAGCCTGGGTCATCATAAAGCACATCTCCATTATTGTTGGTTTGGTACATATCCCAGTTGTTAACAAGTTCAGCAGCCTGCTTGACGGTTGTTGGCAGTTCTTCTTCATTGTTAATTTTAGATACTAGTAGATTTTTGAAAAAATAAGCATTTAATTCGATGTGGCCAGACTTTTTGTTGATTTTCTCCATATCCGACCAAGAAACTTGCTTCAGTGAAGCAAGCTGATCAAGAATAAATTTTGAGCGATGGGTTGGCCCATACAGGGCTTCGGTTGACTCCCAGTCGGGACTTGGTTTATTGTTCCAGTTGGCTACCACACCTTGAGCGGGATTCTGGCTATGCGGCAATGTTTCAAACGGTGCGTCTCCTTGCCAATCCTGCGATTCCTTGCCAATCCTGTGAGCCATCTCCAAGCATTGGAAGGCGGTTGTCGGTACCTTCTGCTCTGATTGGCTTTCTTCCGGTCACCCAGTAGCCCCGATATTCCCTTGTTTGTCCGAATAAAGGAAATTGTGGATGTCGGGATTTCCTTTGCCGCTTTTTCAAACTGTTTAATGTTACTGGCAAGGTTAAAATCATAAAAACCAACCATTGCCTCCACTTCCTGCCCCCAGTGGGAGCGTTTTTGCGTACAGGCCGTTTGAAAGTCTAAGTAGACCCCGTCTACTTAGACGTTTCCATGAAATTCAAGCCCAAACATCCAAGTAGGGCCTGTCTACTTAAACATTCCGTAGATTTAAAGATGTTATCTAAGGCCTTTTTAAGAATAGAGGGTTACACCGACCAGTCCGGAAAGTACAATGACATAAATTGGATTCCAGCGAAGTTTTAATAAGGCAAATAAGGATAGCGCAAAAATGAGCAATAAGCTGATTGAACGAAAGGAGATAGTGTGGACAACCAGGTTATTGGTTCGAGCAAAACTTATCGCTGCATAGATAATTAAACTTGTGACAAGGGGCTTTAACCCATAAAAAATAGCTGCTACCACTGGATTGTGATGAATTTTTATAAAAAAAGTGGCAACCGTTATGACTAATATAATGGAAGGAAGCAGGATTGCAATGGCAGATAGGATAGCACCGGTGATTCCTGCTGCCGTATAACCAATGAGAATAGCACAGTTGGCAGCGATTGGACCTGGTGACATTCCGGCAATGGCAATCATATTGGTCAACTGTTCTGCAGACATCCAGTTGTATTTCGTGACCGCAGCTTCGATGATGGGCATCATGGCATATCCCCCTCCAAAGGAGACAAACCCCATAATAAAAAATGTGTGAAACAGTTCCCACAATACCATGCCAATCTCTCCTTGTTCTTAAATTCCAGCCCCCATATAATAGTCGGGATTATTGGCTGGATCGGTTTCCTTATTTGGTTTCAGGTCAATTTTGTAGCCCATTTTCTTTTTAATAAAAATAACGAACCATCCGGTTAAAGCTCCCAGGAAGATGGCGATGATTGGATGAATGAAAAACAGTACCGGAACTCCTATAAGCATGATAAAGAAGGTGGTTTTGTCGATAATGGCTGTTTTTGCGATTTTGATGGCAGCATACACAATGATTGCGACGATGGTCGCTCTGATCGATACAAAAGCCGCCTCTAGCTTTGGATTATCATGAACGAAAAAGTAGGAGAATCCTAACGATAGAACAATAAAAAAAGTAGGAAGCGAAACACCCATCATGGCTGCAAGTGCCCCTTTGATTCCAGCAATTCTGTGACCAATAAAGGTGGCCGAGTTAATGGCAATCGCCCCAGGGACCGACTGTGATAAGGCAAACACATCCGTAACGTCTTCACTTTCCAGCCATTTTCGCTTTTCTACTATTTCTCTTTCAATCAAAGGTATCATGGCAAAGCCCCCTCCAAACGTCACAGGGCTAATTTTGAAAAAGGTCCAAAAGATTTGAAACATCAGTTTCCATTGTTCCGTCATGTATATCCCTCACTCTGTTGGAAAATTCCTTAGTGTTAATATAGTAATCTTAAATTCATTCTATATACTACGTTATCAGATTAGGCTCTAAGGGTAAATGGCAACAATTTTATGGGCTATAACCATTTCTTATAGCAAGAGACTTGTTGGGTTGACTCTACAAGCATTGGTGATATAATTTAGGTAATTAACAAATTTCATTATAGTTTGGAGGCAGGCATACATTATGAAACCATTGCAGCATGAAAGCGTCATCCCGCTTTATCACCAATTAATGGAAAGGCTGAAAGGTTCGATTGAAAATGGGCAATGGTCACCTGGTGATAAAATCCCATCGGAAAATCAATTGATGGACCAATTTGGTGTGAGTCGTAACACGGCAAAAAAGGCCATTGAGGAGCTTGTACAAGTAGGGAGCCTTTACCGAATTCAAGGAAAAGGGACCTTCGTGGCTAAACCGAAATTGCAGCAGTCGTTGATGGGATTCTATAGCTTTAGCAAAGTATTAAAAGAAAAAGGTATGAATCCTAAAGATATCATTCTCAAAATAGAAGAAGTCAAACCTACTGCCAAAATCATGGATGCACTGCAGTTGAGTGAAGAAGAGGATGTTATTGAAATGAAACGCCTTCGTTGTGCCGATCATGAGCCGTATATTTTGGAATCATCGTTCATTCCAAAACACGTGGTATCAAATATGGAACAGCTAAAAAAGGTGGGCGAAATTTCCTTATATGATTTATTTTTGCAACAGTTTAATATCGTTGTAACCAAGGCGAAAGAGGCATTTGAACCCGTCCTCATTCGTGGGGACGAAAGTGAATATCTGCAAACGGAGGAAGGTCGTCCGGCACTCTTGCTTGAACGAACTGCCTATGATAGCAATGGCTTGCCTGTTGAATTTTGTATATCCATTGTCCGTGGCGATCGCTGTCGTTTTTATACTGAACTAACGTAATCGTAGAATCACTCATAGCATGTTTGTCTATGAGTTTTTTTAAACTACATCCTATACCAACAACCCAACGATGTTTTTTTTAAATAATTCAAATTGATGGGTTGACAGGTTACCTAGGCAGAGTGTATATTCGAATTAGTAAAAATTTTCAGTCAAAGTTCGATGGTATTTTTTTAAACAAACTTGTACCTACAACCCAATAACCAAATGGGTATGTGGGCTATTCTGAATGGAAGTAAAACCTCTCTTATTAAATATTAAAAAAATTCAATAGATTTTGTATAATAGAGTAAAGATTTGTTATTCTACTTATGAAAGCGCTTAAGATCATAATTAAGAGGTGTTTTATTGTGACAAGATTAAAGGATATTGCTGAACATGTAGGTGTATCCATTTCTACTGTTTCGAGAGTGATTCAAAATGATCGCACCCGAAATGTAAACCCAGAAACAAAAACAAAAATTTGGGAAGCAGTTAAGGAGTTAGGGTATATACCCAATCAACATGCTCGAAATTTAGTCATCAATCATCAAGATAAAAAGCAAACAAGAACAATGAAAATTGGGTGGGTGGCCGATCCGGCACAAGCAGAAATTAATCCATATTTCGCCACCATTTATACAGGGATTCGTGATACATTAACAAATCACGATTATACCTTGATTAGTATTACTAAGGATGAGCTTGAAAACGAGGCGCTGCTTCTTAAGACGATTCATGACTTGGGGATTGAAGGGCTTCTGCTGATCAGCAGGATTGATGATAGCCTGATTGAATACATACAGCAAACGATCCCATTGGTTGGATTGGACTTTTTCTATACAGATAAAAAAATGGCTATTGTCGATTATGACCGCGAGGCTGCAATTAAAATGGTGGTTCAACATTTAGTCAGCCAAGGACATCGGGAAATTGGATTTATTGGCGGAGGCGTTAAAGAAGATTTTGAGGATTTGCATGCGGAATATCGATTTAAAGGCTATCAATCTGCCATGGAAGAAGCAGGACTTGAAGTCCGGCCAGATTGGGTTATCAATACGAAGTGGAGAATGGATAAAAGCTATGAGGAAATGAACCAGCTCATTAAAAGGAGCCGAACGCATTTGCCAACAGCCATGGTTTGTGCCAGTGACATGATGGCCATCGCTGCCATGAGAGCTGTGATCGAAAATAATCTTAGCATACCGGAGGACATCGCCTTCTTTGGTGTGGATAACATTGAAATGGGGAAATATTCGTCGCCGCCGCTTTCAACAGTGGAAATTCCTAAATACGAAATGGGAAGAATGGCAGCAAAGACGATAATGGAAATGGTGGAAGAGGAAATTCCCCTTCCAATCAAGCTGATTTTGCCGTTTGAATTAGTTATTCGGGAATCATCTTCAATAAAACGAACCTAAGTGGTTCTTTTTTAAACATCTTTTGGAAAACGTTTGCCTTAATGTTGGAAGATTTTCCACAGAAAACATGTGTGGTTGAGAGGAGAGATTTAATTGAAAACATTGACAGCGATCCTTATCGGAGCAGGTGACAGAGGGGCGAGGGCATATGCACCGTTCGCATTGGCCTATCCGAATGAATTAAAGATTGTCGGCGTGGCAGAGCCGGGTATCGAGAGAAGGACGAAGTTACAACAGGCGCACGATATTTCCGATGAGCACTGTTATGAGTCGTGGGAAGAGGTCTTACAGCTCGATCAAAAAATTGCTGACATTGCGATTATTTGTACACTTGACCGGTATCATTTTAAACCAACGATGAGAGCTTTGGAGCTGGGGTATCATGTTCTCCTGGAAAAGCCAATGTCTCCTGACCCGCTCGAATGTATTGCAATGGAACAGGCAGCGAAAAAATATAACCGGCAGCTGACCATCTGCCATGTCCTGAGGTATACCGAATTTTGGTCCACGATTCAAAAGGTAATTGCCAAAGGGCAAATTGGTGGGGTTGTATCGCTGCAATTAAATGAAAATGTCGAAGTGATGCATATGTCCCATAGCTTCGTCCGTGGTAATTGGAACAACAAGGAGAAATCAAGTCCGATGATCCTGCAGAAATCCTGTCATGATATGGATATTATTTCGTTTGTCATGGGAAAGGAATGTAAGCGCATTAGCTCCTACGGTTCACTGATGCATTTTAAAGAGGAAAATGCCCCGGCCGGAGCACCGAAGAGGTGTTTGGATGGCTGTCCCGCCGAATTAAGCTGTCCATTCCATGCAGGTAGATATTATCTTGGCGAAGGAAAGGGCTGGGCCAAGAAATTCACTGAGGACGATACGAATGAATGCATTATCAAGGCATTGCAGGAAACACCATATGGAAAATGCGTATACCGCTCAGATAATAATGTTGTCGATCATCAGGTAGTTAACATGGAATTCGAGGGTGGCGCAACCGCCACGTTTAGCATGTGCGGCTTCACTAGAGAGCAAACGCGGATCGTGCAAATCATGGGAACAAAAGGGGAAATCCGCGGAAACATGGAGGAAAACAGTATTTCCATCTTTGATTTCCTCACCAAGCAGGAAACCATTATCAAATTTGACAACCCTATTGGCGGTCACAGCGGTGGCGATAACGGAATCCTGAGGACATTTCTCCGCGAAATCCAATTTGGCAGTAACGAGAATGGCGTTTCTTCCACATCTGCATCCGTGAGGAGTCACCTCATGGCATTTGCCGCTGAAGATTCAAGGTTAAATGAGGGTCAATCTATTCATATCGATGACTATTATCAGAGTTTACTAGAAATTATCAAAGCTTAAGAAACGATTGTTCACATCGCAGTTTTTGTGGTGTTGCAATAATAAGTCATATTTTAAGAACAAAGGTTATGGGAAATGAAATCCTAGGGGAAAACGTTATTATTGGAGGTGGTGGGCGTTATCCTAAACATATCAATCGTATGAAATGAATTTTTTTATCAAAGAAAAACCCTTAAGTTTTAATAAGTGATTTGGTTAGAAATCTACTAAACTTTATATGAAGGAAGGGAAAAATGATGAAAAAATGGCTACTAATGCTTTTAACCGTGGTACTTGGATTAATGGGGCTTGCGGGCTGCAGTGACAGTGATAAGACTTCAAGTGAGGCAAAAGATGGAAAGGTAGAAATTACGTATGGTTTTTGGGATAAGAAACAAGTCCCTGCCATTGATGAGATTGTTAAACAGTTTAACGAAAAATATCCAAACATCAAAGTAAAAACAGAGCTTACTCCTTATGGTCAATACTTTCAAAAGCTTGAAACGGCTGCAACGGGCGGTGCTTTACCCGATGTTCTGTGGATGAATGGTGCTCACGTTGTTCAATATGCAGAAGGAAAGGTCATCCTTCCATTAAGCGATATGGCGAAAAAAGATAACTATAGCTTAGAAAATTATCCGAAATCGTTAATTGATCTATACACTGTAGACGGGAAAGTGTATGGGATTCCAAAAGACTACGATACAACAGGCTTATGGTACAACAAAACAATCTTTGATGATGCAGGTGTACCATATCCGGACGAAACTTGGGATTGGAGTAAATTAAAAGTAGTAGCAAAACAGCTGACAGACAAAGAAAAAGGCATATGGGGCTATGCGGCTTTGATGGGCAACCAAGGCGGATACTATGATTTCATTTGGCAAAATGGCGGACATATTATTTCTGAGGATGGCAAGTCCGTTGGATTCGATCAGCCTGAAGCGATCGAGGCACTGAAATACAATATTAGCTTCATTAAAGAAGGTTTGTCACCAACGCAAGCACAAATGACCGAAACAGCGGCTTCTGAATTATTCTCTTCAGGAAAAGTAGCGATGATGTTCGATGGTCCCTGGATGGTTCCAGAATATAAGAAAAATCCCGACCTAAATGTTGCTGTAGTTCCAAAAGGGAAAAAACGCGCGGTAGCGATTCACGGGTTATCCAATGTGATTGCAGCGAATACCAAACATAAAGACGCGGCATGGAAGTTTGTTCAGTTCCTAGGCTCTAAAGAAGCAGCAGATATATATGCGAAAACAGGAACGGTCATCCCGGCATTTAACGGTACACAAGATGCCTGGAAAGATGCGGTTCCGAATTTAAATCTTCAAGCCTTCATTGATGGAGCAGAATACTCTGTTCCACTTCCAAGTGTGAAAAGTACAGGTGAAATTTGGCAGTATGAAACAGATATCCTGAAAAAGGCTTGGAGCGAAGAAGAAAGTGTTGAGGATGCTGTAAAAGAGTTAACGAAAAAGGCAAATGAGGCTTTTTCTAAGAAGTAAACTGAGAAGCGCAAGCGATGGACAATTTTAAAAAATGAAGAGAAGAATTAATTCTTCTCTTCAATTTCCTTAAAGGGAGGGAATGCTGTGAAAGAAATTCCTCTTCAGGCCGAAGCGAAAGCACCTAAGAAATTAATGGTTTCTAGTTTAACAAAGACAAGGAAACGGTCCGATTACTTTTGGGCCTATCTTATGATCGCACCAACCATGTTGGGTTTGTTCATTTTTTACCTGTGGCCCATTATCCAGACCTTTTACTATAGTTTTACGGAATGGGGCGCATTTGGACAATATGAATGGACAGGCTTAACAAATTATAAGCGGATGCTGGAAGATGCAACCCTCTTACAATCATTTAAAAACACAGGCATTTATATTATCTTTACGGTGCCAATTGGAATTTTCCTATCGATTATAATAGCCGTTCTTTTAAATCAAAAAATTAAAGGGAAATCAGTGTATCGGACAATGTATTTTTTACCTGTGATTACGATGCCTGCTGCAATTGCGATGGTATGGAAATGGCTTTATAACGCTGATTACGGTCTTTTCAATTATCTATTATCCTTAGTCGGGATAAAGGGGCCCCAATGGGTCAGTGATCCGAAAATTGCGTTGTATTCGATTATTGTCGTCGCGATTTGGAGCGGAATTGGTTATAACATGGTCATCTTCCTGTCCGGACTACAAGGGATCCCTAAAATGTATTATGAAGCGGCAGAAATCGATGGCGCAGGTCCCATCAGGGTGTTCTTTAAAATTACACTGCCGCTGCTCTCTCCTGTTATTTTCTTTGTGTCGATCATGTCTCTCATCGGAGCGTTCCAAGTGTTTGACTTAATTTTCATGATGATTGGAAAAAGCAGTACGGCTTTAGAAAGTACCCAGTCGATTGTATATTTGTTCTATCAGCATGCCTTTGTATTAAATGATAAGGGATATGCAGCAGCGATCGCCGTTCTCTTGTTAATTGTGATCTTGATTATTACTGCGATTCAAATGGTCTTACAGAAAAAGTGGGTTCATTATGATTAAAAGGGAGTGGTACCATTGGAAAGAACGAGACAGCTTGTAACAAGTAAAACATTCCTAATCCATTTCATCCTGATTGTGGGATCAGTGGCAATGGTATTGCCTTTTTTATGGATGATCCTCACCTCGTTAAAAACCTATGCTGAGTCCATCCATGTTCCGCCTGTTTTAATCCCAAAGGATTTTCAATGGGGGAACTACAAAGAGGTTTTTGGACTTCTGCCTTTTTTCAAATTTATGTTTAATACGGTCATTATTACGGTGCTCAGAACCGCAGGCCAGTTGTTTTTATGTTCGTTAGCAGCTTATGCTTTTGCCCGGATTGAATTTCCCGGCAGGAATTTTCTATTTTTGTTAGCGTTAACAGTTTTAATGGTACCGGGGCAAGTGTTTTTATTGCCACAATATATGATCATGGTGAAATTAGGCTGGTTGAATTCTTTGCAAGCCGTGATTGTCCCAGGTTTGTTTAGTGCATTCGGTACGTTCCTGTTACGACAATTCTTTATGGGGCTTCCAAAGGAATTAGAAGAGGCCGCCCGGCTTGACGGCTGTAACCATTTCCAAATTTACTGGAGAATTATGCTTCCGCTTGCAAAACCAGGTTTAATTGCATTAGGAATTTTTACGACTCTTTGGAGCTGGAATGAATTGATGTGGCCAATGATTGTGAATAGTTCTCCGGAATCTATGACCCTATCAGTAGGATTGTCATCGCTCCAAGGCCAGTATTTGACCAATTACCCCATTCTCATGGCAGGTTCCTTTTTAGCTATATTGCCAATGTTGCTTCTATTTATATTCTTGCAAAAGCAATTTATTGAAGGAATTGCTGTCACGGGTGGAAAATAAAACCATTACATGCGGTCGGATGAGGCCGTATGTAATGGTTTTTCTTTAGCTGAAATGAAAGTGTAGCTTTTATAGAAATTTTACGAAAACGGGTTGACCCATCAACCCGCTTTATTTTATAATAAATTGTAGGAAAATTGCAAAAACTATAACTAAGGGAAGGAGGGAGTTAGATCTAATAGTAGAAATAAAAACAGAAAATTTACATGTGGAGGTAGGATATGCTAAAACGTCAAGCTAGGTTAAAAAAACTGATGAGTGTTTGCTTATCAGTAGGTATGTTGCTTTCGATGCTTCCAACAGCATCTGCTGCTACAAATGAGAAGGAGAACTCAATTAATAATGTTTCTACCAATCAGATCTATAAGACTATAGGAAAAGTATCTAAGATTACGAAAGAAAAAAATAACGTTTACTTGGACTTAGAAACAGGAGAAAAAATAAAAATTAACTTTCTAAAAAATAATGTTTTTCGACTGCATCTAGAACCAAAGGGTGTTTTTGAAGAATATCCAACTCCCAACAAACCTGAGCATGAGACAAAAATTATCGACAAAAATGTTAGCGATTACAAAAAGCAATATGGTGATATTGACATTAAGGTCGATGAAAGTGATAACAATGTCTATAAAATATCTACAGATGCATTGGAATTAAGAGTGGATAAAACTACTTCAAAAATGAGCCTGTATGATAAGAAAAGATCAAAAATTCTTTGGAGTGAGAGTGAACCGCTAAAACATTCAAGCGGAGGTACAGTTCAAACCCTTGATTCAAAAGAAAACGAATATTTTTATGGTGGCGGTCAACAAAATGGATTTTATGCTCATAAAAATAATTCGATAAAAATTGCCATTGGGGGAGGTTGGGATGCAGGTGCTGCGTCAAGCCCAGTGCCATTTTATTTAAGCACTGAAGGGTATGGAGTTATGCGAAATACCTTTAAGCCAGGCGTTTATGATTTTACAAAAAAGTCTACCTTTACTCACAGTGAAGACAGATTTGACGCTTATTATTTTGTAGATGATTCATTGCCAAAAGTCATTAACGAATATACAGAATTAACCGGGAAACCGGCCCTTATGCCAAAATACGGTTTCTATTTAGGGCATGCTGACTGTTTTAATGGAACTCATAATGGTCATAAGGACCAACGAACACTCTTGAATAATGGGTTAAATACATTAAATCAATATGTAGACAACGATATGCCTTTAGGCTGGTTTCTGCCAAATGATGGTTATGGATGCGGGTATGACGGACTTGGTAATTTGGAGCAATTTGTTGATAAAGCAAATGATCAAAAGGTAGAGGTAGGATTATGGACACAAAGCAATCTCTATCCAGACCCAAGTTTACCTGAAGATAGCCCTTTACGCAGAGACCTTGATGGGGAAGTTAAAGCGGGTGTAAGAGCAATAAAGACTGATGTTGCATGGGTTGGGCAAGGATATTCCATGGCCTTAAATGCAACACGCCAAGCTGCAGAAGGAATTCAAAAAGAAGAAAATTCGGGTGGTGCACGTCCTTTCGTTATTTCTCTTGATGGGTGGGCAGGTACTCAGCGTTATGCAACGTTATGGTCAGGCGACCAATATGGAGGTAATTGGGAGTACATAAGAATGCATATCCCAACTTACATTGGCGCAGGCTTATCAGGAAATCCAAACGTCGGCTCAGATATGGATGGAATATTTGGCGGAGATCCAAAAGTACAGACACGTGATTTCCAATGGAAGGCATTCACTCCTATCCAAATCGATATGGACGGCTGGGCATCAGGGGGCACTGATTATAGTAAGTCTAAAAATCCGTGGAATTATGGTGAACCATACGCGTCGATTAATAGGATGTATTTAAAATTAAAGTCACAAATGATGCCTTATATCTATACCATTGCTGAGGAATCAACAGCAAAATCCATGCCAATGGTAAGAGGGATGATGTTAGAATATCCTAACGATCCATATACGTACGGGACGGAAACACAGTATCAATATATGTGGGGGCCCAATATATTAGTGGCGCCAATATATGATGGAACCTCTAATGCTGCTGAGGTAAGGAACGATATTTATCTTCCGGATAAAGATCAAGTTTGGATCGATTATTTTACAGGTGAGCAATATCAGGGAGGCTCGGTTCTTCATAACTTTAGTGCTCCACTATGGAAGACTCCTGTATTTGTTAAGGCTGGTGCAATTATTCCAATGGCACCAGAAAATAATTCTATTAATGAATTAAATGGTTCAGAAAATAGAATATTTGATGTTTATCCATCAGGAAAATCGGAGTTTACCCTGTATGAAGACGATGGTAAAACGGTTGAGTATAAGGAAGGAAAAAATATAAGAACAAAGGTCACTTCAGAAATTACCGGGAACAAAGTTGATATAACCGTTCATGCCGCAAAAGGGAAGGGTTATAAAGGCATGGTTAAAGAGCGGGGCACAGAAGTAATTGTTAATACTCGTGTAAAGCCAAAGAATATACATCAGGTTAAGATTGATAATAAAAATATTAAATTACGAGAGGTTACGAGTGAAGAGGAATATCAAAACTCGGAAAACGTGTACTTCTATAATGAAAATCCAAACCTGAACAAATATTCCACAAAAGGTTCACCATTTGAAAAGACTGAAATTATTACATCACCAAAGTTATATATCAAGGTGGGGAAAACAGATATCACGAAAAATGATATTACTTTTTCCATAAATGGCTTTGATAATACTCAAAAGAGGGAAGTAGTGGATCAGGAAGTACCAACTATTCCATCTGGGCTTCATGCTGATGAGGCCAACATTACAGACCGAGATATTACATTAAATTGGGATCAGGTTGATGGTTCAAATACAACCTACGATTTAATGATTAATGGTATTGTCCATACCAATGTGTTTAAGTCAAGTAATAGTCAGCAAGTCCCATTCTTCCTCCATTCAGGATTACCATCCGATACAGAGCAATCTTATCGAATCAGAGCAACGAATACAAAAGGATCATCAGTCTGGAGTGATGAAGTCAAAGTAAGAACAAAGCTTGACCGATACAGAAATGTCCCTAAGGATATGACGGCAAAAGCAGATAGTCAACAGCCGGGGCAAGAAGCATCTTTAGCCGTCGATGGAAAGGACGAAACATTGTGGCATACTTCATGGGGAGATGCGGGCAATAAATTGCCGCATACCTTTGAGATTGATATGAAGCTAGCTTATGAGTTAGATAAGCTTGAATATGTGCCAAGGCCGGATGCAGGGAATGGTACGATTTTAAAATACAATTTAGACGTAAGTCTAGATGGTAAAACCTATAAAAATATCATTACTGATGGAACATTTGAGAGAAATAAGGACACGAAAGTCATTGATTTTAAGGAAAATGTTACTGCAAGGTATATTAAGTTAACCATTACAAACTCTGTAGGCGGTTTTGCCAGTGCACAGGAATTTAGACCATACAAAAAGGATAAAACCGAAGGAACGGTTGTAGGCGAGAATATCCCTAATGGTGTCATTGATGAAGATGACCTGCTCTTCTTTGCGAGTTATATGGGTGTTGATCAAACAGATACAGCTTGGGGACAGGTATCAAAGGTTGACATTAATTTCAATGGGGTCATTGACGCCTATGATTTAATGTACGTAGCTTCCCAATTGGGGCAACAGCCGCTTCGGCCAACAGGCAAACCGATTGCCGGACTATTACACATCAGGCCCGACAAGCAACAGTTAAAAGCGGGCGAGGAATTTACGATCGAGATCATTGGGGCCGGCCTAAAGGATATCAATGCTTTCAATTTGGAACTTGCACTTGATTCGAACAAATATGAAGTAGTAAAACAGGGTGAAAATATGGTTTCTTCAACCAATGAAACGGCCAAAATGTTAAACTACTCTGCAATGGCGGGTATTGGAAAATCTGAACAACGAATTATGGCTGCGTTTTCCAACAAGGGGACGCAACCAACATTGGAAGGAACCAAGACATTGGCCACGGTTAAGTTAAAGGCTAAGAAAGACTTAACTTTCGATATGCCAATCACTAGATCATTGCTCGTTAATACAGCCTTTAATACCATTGATAAAATTGGCAACGTTTTAAAGCCTGGTGAAGAACCGGGAGAGGTTGAACAACCACAGGAGCCGAAAGAACTACAGTTATCCAATAAAGATATGTCGGTTACTGGTCCGGGTGAGAAGATGCAAGGTGGTACAGCCGCTTTTGCCAAGCTGATTGACGGTGAGATCAGTGAAAGTTCCCTTGCGGAATTGAAATGGTCGATTACCGAAGCAGACGGAATTTCGCTGCCGCTGCCTGTAGATTTTAATTTTGGTAAACCACAAGAACTGACCAAATTTATCGTTTATAACCGCCCGCAATATACGAACGGCAAAATTAAAAAACTTAGTGCCAAAGTATATACGGAAGCAGGGAAGGAATATGATTTAGGCGTAAAAACTGTAAACTCGAATGATAAATCGGTCACTTTTGATCTTGCAGGGGCTGCAATACCAGCTGGCACTAAATTTTCAAAGTTATCGATTAATTTCGAGGAATCGCATAGCGGACTGCTTATGCTATCTGTTGCAGAAGTGGAAGTTTTTGCAAAGAATCCTGCCTATGTAGATAAATAAAAATACATTTATCTAATTACCTTGGCGGCGTTAGGGTTGACCTGTTAACCCTAACGCCTGTTTTTATGGATTCAACCTTTACTATTAATGGGAGGGGAAAACGATAGATGAAAAAGAAGTTATCGATATTCTTATCTACTGCACTGATGATTAACATTATGCTTCCAACCGTAAACAGCTCCAATTCAACAAAAGTTTTAGCGGCTGAGTCAAGCTTTGTAAACATTGGGAATGACAAAGTAGAAATTGGAAATCATTCTATCACAAGAGTGATCGATGTATCCGATTCTAAGATGAAGACAAAAGTAGTCACTAACAAACGAATTGAAAAGGATTTAGTTCCTGAAGAAGGTTCGGAGGATTTTGCGATCCATTTGGTCCCCGAGAATCAAACACCTGAAGAGCCCACAAAAGATAGAAACGTGGGAATTCCTGAAGCACAGAAACCTAAATCTCAGATTGATAGAAAAAATTGGACTGCAACGGTTTCCGATTCTTCTGGCAAATCTAAAGATGGCGCAACAATGCTTGATGGCAATGACAGCACGTATGTAGACTTTAGTGATGGAAAAAAGGCATGGCCATATGAAGTAGTTATTGACTTAAAGGAAGAAAAAACAATCGGATCGTTCGGTTATCAAAAAAGGCCAGGATACCAAGACCAAGCATACGGAATCAATGGAACAATAGGAAAATATGAAATTAAGGTTAGCAGCGACGGTGAACATTGGACAGATGCAGGTACCGGTGAATTTTCATCCAAAGACTATAACTTGCATAAGGTTGGCAATCTCTACAATGTGGGAGATATGGTCTATGGCAATTTAACAGAGGCGAAAACAGCAAGATACGTTAAGATTGTTGAATTAAGTGGAGCACTATCAGATGATATTTCACTTACCGGAGCCGAAATTTACTTGTACGAAGACACATTGAAATACACTCCACAAGAGATTATTGACCGGTCAGGCTGGAACGTAAAAGTAACAGATCCAATTGGCGCTGAAAAGAGTGGCGCAGCGCTAATAGATGGTGATAATAATACAATCGTTGACTTTGATAAAGGTGTAAAAGAGTGGCCTTACACAGTTACAGTTGATATGGGGCATGTCACCACGGTAGGATCTTTTAGCTATCAAAAGCGACCTGGATTTTCCGATGCTGCATGGGGAGTAAATGGAACGATCGGGAAGTTCAAACTCCAAGTTAGTGAGGATGGGAAAAAGTGGATTGGCGCTGGTGAGTCAGAGTTCACAAAGAAGGAATACAACCTTCATCAAGAAGGCGGCTTGTACAATGTTGGCGATTTGGTTTACGTAAGCCTTGACCAACCAAGAGAAGCAAGATATTTGAGGATTATTCAGTTAAGCGGCGCATTGTCATCCGATATTTCCTTTACTGGCGCAGAGTTGAATCTTTATAAGGACCCGTACCGATTTAAGGCTGCAACAATCCCTGATCAGGGTGGAGAAACTGAGAAAAACACGATTAAAGCAAGTGATTTAACGATAAAACAGGTAAAGGAAGAAGAATACAAAACGGGGAAGCGTATTCAATTCGTATTTGAAGAGTATGAAAAGTATAACTCGAAATGGTCCATTAAGTACAACGTATTTGTAGAAAACGATGCTCCATATTTAAGAAGTAACATTGAAATCGATTCATCAAATAAAGATGCTGCTATCGACTTTATCGATGTGGATCAATTCTTATTGCCAAATAATGTGGAAGGACTGTTCCATCACCCGCCGCTAAAGGATATTTCCTCCATGTGGATTGGAAAGTATGAACTAGTATTGGGGCAGCCGATTTATGCAAATGGTATGTTCTTTGGGTCAGAATTTCCTGCCTCTGACACAGATGTAGTAAATAACACGATGCAGGTGCGGTATTACTCAGGCAAGAATTTTAAAAAGCTGGCGGAAGACAAACAGCTCAATGCGGATGGGAGCTTTACGACTTGGAATAGCGTCATGGGTGCTGCGGCCGGAACGGATAAAGACGTCGTTCAAACGGACTTTTTCACCTATATTAATGATATCGCCACAAAGACGGAATTCCGAAAGCAATACAATTCCTGGTATGACAACATGTTGGATATTACAGATGAGAGTATTGCCAATTCGTTCTATGGAACGGAAAAAGAGCTGAGCAAAAATGGAGTAGAGCCACTGGATTCTTATGTTGTGGATGATGGCTGGAATGCCTATGAAACCGTTAACTCCGCTGGTCAGGAAACGAAAACGCCATATGATAACAAAACAGGATTCTGGGAGTTCAACAACAAATTCCCTAATGAATTATATCCGGCAAGCGATATGGCAAAGAAATTTGATTCAACGTTTGGACTGTGGCTTGGACCTCAGGGCGGCTACAATTACTTTGGCGGATTTGCCGAATTTCTTGAAAAGAATGGCACAGGACATGTGACCAATGATTATTGGAAAAGCGTAGACGTAGGCTCCAAGACATATGTAAACAATCTGACCAAGCTCTTCTTGGATTATCAAAACAGATTTGATATTGAATATTGGAAGCTGGATGGATTTGCTCTAAGACCTTCAACCGATCAAGACAATCAGCACATGGTTGGCGGTGACCACAATATGTATTATACGTCAGACCTTTGGGAAACTTGGATTGATACCTTTAATGCCATGAGACAAGAAAGGGAAGAAAAAGGCAGGGGCTTATTTTTAAACCTTACCTGCTATGTAAACCCAAGTCCGTGGCTGCTTCAATGGGCGAATACGATTTGGATTCAAGACTCTGGTGACAATGGATTTTTGAGTACCTACGGTGGAACCCAGGCAGAACAAATGATGTCATACAGAGACAATGTTTACTTTAACATTTTTAAGAAAAATGGTCTGCAGTTCCCATTGAAAAATGTGTATAATCATGATCCAATTTACGGAGTTTCCGCAGGCATCAAATTTACCGACGATGATTTTAGAAATTACTTGATGATCAATGCCACAAGAGGAACGGCATTTTGGGAATTATATTTTTCACCGAGCATGATGAATGATGCCAAGTGGAGAATAACAGCTGATGTATTGGAGTGGGCCGAAAGCCATTCGAAGACGCTTGAAAAAGCAAAGCTATTTGGGAAGCGGCCAGATCAAGGCGGTGTTTATGGCTATTCAGCCTGGGACAGCGGTGAAGGAATAGTTTCATTTAGAAATGCCGGCAATAAAGAACAAAGCTATATGCTAACATTAGATAATACTGTGGGTGTTCCAACGGATATGGAAAATGCCAAGATGGTTCAGGTTCTGCCAAGAGCTGATGACACCAAAGTCGAGAAGATGAGCTATGGCGATACGTTAACGGTCACATTAGCCCCGCATGAGTCAAGAATCTACCAATTTACCAGCAAAGATCAAGCGCCAGCTAAGATTATCTCTGTAAAGAACACAAAAGAGAATACTGTGAAGGTTAAATTTGATCAGAGAATTCAGAATCCAATGATCACTGTTAATGGGAAGCCTGCAGATGCTGCTATTTTGGAAGATTATCGATCCATTGAAGTTAACACTGCTAAAGAGATTGGTAAGGAAAACAAAGTAGACATCAACGTCGAAAACATCTGGGGCACCCCTACTGCTGCTAAGAAGGATTTCCATGGGTATCCAAATGGATATGCGGCAAAGCTGTTGGAGAAAACGGATGTTGAGAATGGAGATAGCTTAAAGACTGTGCATTTTGAAAAAGCAAATATTGACTTGTACAGTACCGATCATAAAGAATATAAATTTAAAAAACAAATTCCGTTAGTTGGAACAGACGACTTTTCCATCTCATTTAAGTTTCGATCATCCGGTAATAACCAAGCCATTTTAAACCAGGATGGTGCCTATTCCATCTCGATTGACGAAAACGGCTATCTTACCTTTACTGTGGGAGGTGACGTTGTCCATTCAAAGGCGCAGGTAACGAGTGTTGCCGAAAAGGCATCCGGAACGTTTGGAACTCCTGAATATAAACCAACCACAACCAATGAAACAGTTAAGGGGAAAGTTAATGATGGAAACCTGCACGATGTGAAGGCCGTTAGAGAAGCAAATGGAATGATTAAACTTTATTTAGATGGCGAACTCTTGTCATCTAAATACGTAAAAGATATATTCTCATTGCCAAAAGGAAAAATCACCATTGGCAGTAAAAAAACGAACCTGCAGATTGCAGAGATAAAAATTAAAAATGAAGCAGTTGCGTATGATGAGGCGAAAAAATCGTATGAAGATCTGAATTTAAAGCCCGGATATAAGGAATTGGACAGAACGGGATATAAGGCATTTGCAGATTCGGAAGAAAAACAAGCCGGGGCAAATGAAGGCGCAGCAGCGAATGTATTAGACGGAAAAAATTCTACTTGGTGGCACACGCAGTATAATGGAGCAAGGCCTGTAACACCACATTGGATAACCATTGAAATGCCGAAGGCTGAACCTGTTGACGCTTATGAGTATGTAAGTAGAAACGGAAACGGCAACGTGAAAAAGTACGAATTACAAGTATCAGATACGAATGAAGATGGCAGCTGGAAAACCGTCAAATCCGGAGAAATGGAGAATGGCGGAAGCACTTTAATTGAGTTCGATCAACCAGTGGAAGCAAAGTTCTACAGATTGTACATCACGGAAACGTATGGCAATCCGGTTAATACATTTGCATCGGCTGCCGAAATAAAGTTGTATAAGAAAAATGAAGGAGCTGCGGATTTTTCAAAATTAGCCGCTGCTTACGAAGAAATGACTCTTTTCGGTGATAAGCCTTATTCAAAGAAAAGTTTAGACATCTCAGGTTTTAATGCCTTAAAGGATAAAGTTGTAAATGTATATGAAAATCCTAGTTCAACACAACCTGAAATAAATGAATCCATTACTGATTTTACGCAAAACTTTGCGGCTATTGTATCCAAGCTGGAGCAAGGAGACAATAAGAAACCTTAGTAGCTGTAATGACAAAGGGTTTGCTGAGAGAAGAGGAATCGATAAGCTGATGATTTCTTTTCTCTTTTTTTGAATGTACTGTTGACCCATCAACCCATATAGTATATAGTTGAATTGTAAGAATAATTTGGATTTTGAGAAAAAGAGGGGGAAATTAAATGGGAAAAAAGATTAGCAGTATGATTTCAATCCTGTTGATCGCGGTTTTATTACTTGCAGCATGCAGCAGCAGTAGCAGTTCTTCTTCAGAGAATACTACGATTAAGTATTGGTCCATGTGGAACAAAGGGGAACCACAACAGAAAGTCATCCAAAAAATCATTGATGAATATGAGGATGCAAATCCAAATGTCAAAGTGGATGTTCAATGGATGGGCCGTGAAGTCATGTCGAAGGTAAGAAATGCAGCGTTAAGCGGGGATGCACCGGACCTCACAGAGCAATCAGGGGCAGAGGTCGAAGGAGCATTAATTAATAACAAGTTAGTAGAACCTTTAAATGACCTACTCTCTAAGAAGATTCCAAATGAAGGAACCGAATTTCAAAATGTATTTATAGATGACATTCTTCCATTCTATCAAAAGGATGGTAATACTTATTTTATCCCATATGAAATTATCAGCTCTGGTTTTCACTATAATGAAACCCTTTTCAATAAATATGGAGTTGAACCCCCGGCTACTTGGGACGAATTTGTGGAGCTCAATAAGAAGTTCAAAAGTGAAGGTTTAGCTCCACTTGCTCAGGATGGCAATATCGATTTTTACAATGCTTATTATTATTACTGGTTAGTAGAACGCCTGTTGGGCCCTGGTGCTCTAGTAAAGGCAGCTGGGGATAAGACCGGTGAAATATGGTCTCAGCCAGAATATTTGGAAGCAGCGAAGAAGGTACAAGAACTTGCAGATAACAAATTCTTTGCAGACGGTTATAAAGGAAGTCAATACCCTGCAGCACAAACTGCTTGGGCCAGTGGCAAATCAGCCATGATTTTAGTAGGAAGCTGGCTGTCAAGTGAAACGGCTGAATATTCTTCCAAGGATTTTAAATACAAAGCGTTTCCTTTCCCGGCAGTTGAAGGTGGAAAAGGCGGCGCTGACCAAGCTGAACTTTACTTAATCGGATGGGTTGCTCCTAAGGGGGCCAACAAAAAAGGAGTTCAAGACTTCTTAGGCTTTGCCATGCAGAAAAAATACCAAGAAGGTATTGTGAAAGATACAAAAAATATTAGTACAAGAAAAGATTTAGAAGCACCGGAAGCGCTTGCAGATTTTAGAGATATTGTTGTCAATGCCTCATCCTACCATAAGGAATATGATGGTTTGCAGGCTGAATATCCGGATTGGTGGAAAACGGTATTCTTACCTCTAGATGATAAATTAATTTTCGGTGAAATAAAAGCTGAAGAGTTTGTTCAAAAGCTGCAACAACAAACAAAAGATTACTGGAGTAAAAAATAATTTTGTTGGAAAGCAGGAGGAGTAAGCGTTCTCCTGCTTTCTTTAAAGAACCAAGTTATAAAGGGGAGGGTGAAATGTGAGATCGGGAAAGAAAAAGCTAACAATCCTATATTTGCTGCCAGCAGTTAGCCTATATCTTATTTTCTTTATAGGACCTGCTATCTATGGAATCTGGATCAGTTTTAATGAGTGGAGTGGTTTTACTGATGATATGAAGTTTGTAGGGTTAAAAAATTACGGAAAATTAATGGTGGACCCCATCTATTGGCATTCATTTTTAAATATGATCCTTATTTTATTTGTTGGGGGCTTTGTTGTTTTTCTCATTGGATTTATTTTTACCGCTCTGATGAGCCAAGGGGTCACAGCAAAAAAGGCAATCCGCGCTATTATCTTTTTTCCGCAAATCATTGCACCTATTGCATTGGCGGTCGTTTGGAATTATTTATACCGCTATGATATTGGGTTTTTTAATTCCATTTTAACTTCTATTGGACTTGACCCGGTTAACTGGACCGGTCCGAACAACATTATGATGTCATCAATATTTGCCATTATTTGGTATAGCACTGGTTTTTATGCCATTATTCTTTTAGCCGGGGTAGATAAAATTCCGAACACGATTTTTGAAGCGGCTCGAGTAGAAGGTGCATCCACGTTTAAAATTTTCACGAAAATTACACTTCCATTAATATGGGATGTTATGTCCATTGCAATTATCCTATGGGGAATTAATGCCATTCGATTATTTGATTTCTTGTTTGCCTTTGGTGGAGCAGAGCCGCCGACAAGGATGTGGAATACTGCCATGTATCAATTCATCCTAGGATTCGGGCAGCGAACGCCAATTTATCAATTAGGGTATTCAAGTGCTATTGCTGTGACCATGATTTTTGTTGTCTTATTGTTTGTTGTTACTGGAAGAAAGTTATTTAAACGTGAGGTTTACGAGCTATAGAGTTGCAGCAAAACGGAAAGGGGCAAAACAGAGTGAAATCAAATGGACATAGCGTGTGGTCTGCACTTGGAAAAACATTTTTATATGTTTGGACGTTATTTATTTTATTTATTCTAGGTTGGATTGTATTAGCTTCTCTTAAAACAAACCGTGAACTATTTGAAGGGTTTTGGAGCCTGCCTGACTCCTTTCAATGGAGCAATTATTATACTGCCTGGGTGCAGTCTGATCTGGCCTCCTATTTTTTAAATAGTTTAATAGTAGTTACCATTAGTGTAATTGGTATCGTATTGGTGAGTGCGCCAGCCGCTTACGTTCTATCAAGGTATAACTTTATTGGCAGGGAGTTTCTTACAAATGCCTTTGTTATTGGCATTGGGATTCCCTATCAAGCTGTATTGATTCCGATTTATTTACTGTTAATAAAAATTGGGTTACTTAATTCATTTATTGGCCTGATCATTGTTTATATTGCCTTGTCTCTTCCATTTACAATCTTTATCTTAACCGGCTTTTTTCAAAGTTTACCTTCAGATGTCGAGGAAGCAGCGATTATTGATGGGGCGAGTGAAAATGCGATATTTTGGAAGGTTATGCTTCCGATGGCCCGTCCTGGATTGGTCACCGTCATGATTCTAAATGCCGTTGGATTATGGAATGAGTTTTTGCTTGCAAAAGCATATATGAATGTCAATGAGAAATATACATTGTCGGTTGGTTTATACCAGTTTTATCAATCGATGCAATATAACTCTGATTGGGTAAGTTTGTTTGCTGGTGTCGTTATTATCATATTCCCAATTCTTATTTTCTATTTATGGCTGTCAGATAAAATTATCGAAGGAATGACGGCTGGGAGTGGAAAATAAAATTTGATCTATTTTCATTATTATATTTTTATGGGAGATTGACATGAAAAATTTAGATTCATCAAGTTTTGTCCCACTATATCACCAATTAAAAGAGATCATTGTTGAGAATATTGAAAACAACGTTTGGAATCCCGATGATAAAATCCCTTCTGAACATCAATTAAGCGAACACTATTGTGTAAGTCGAAATACGACAAAAAGGGCTATTGATGATTTGGTACAGGAAGGTGTTCTTTATCGGGTTCAAGGGACAGGTACTTTTGTAACTAGACCGAAAATAGAACAGTCACTTTCTGGCTTTTATAGTTTTAGTAAGGTTCTTAAAGAAAAGGGTTTAAAGCCAACGGATACGATTTTAGAGATAAAAGTAGATAAAGTACCACCACAGGTTGCTCAGGAATTAGGGATGAATAGAGATGAAGATGTGGTTGTCCTTCGAAGACTTCGATGTGCAAACGGAGAGCCAATCATTCTGGAAACATCCTATATACCTAACAGACTAGTTGGAAATATCGACCAAATGAAGTTGGTAGGGGAAAAACCGCTGTATGACATATTAGCAGATGAATATGACATTTTGGTGACTTCTGCAAAGGAAACCTTTGAACCAGTATTAATAAAACCTGCTGATGCAAGTTTTCTGCAAGTAAAGCAAGGCAGTCCCGTCTTATTGTTAGAAAGGGTTGCCTTTGATCAACGAAAGATGCCTGTGGAATATTGTAAGTCGATTGTCCGTGGAGATCGATGCAGATTTTACACAGAGTTAATATAAATTTGGGGGTGTTTGGTAATGAAAAAGGCAATCGGCATTGATATTGGCGGGACGAAGATTGCGGCGGGAATCATTTCGGATACTGGGGAACTCCTTCAACGAACAGAAGTAAAAAGTGATCCTTCCGACCGAGAAAATATGTTTGATAAAGTCGTAGAAGCTGTAGAACAAGTTCTAGAAAAATCAGCTTTATCCTTGGCAGAAATCGAGGGCATCGGTGTTGGTGTACCAGGAAAGGTGGATCGTGAGAAAGGTATCGCAGTTTTTCAAAACAATTTACCTTGGAAACAGTTTCCTATCGCAACCCGTTTACAGGAGCAATTTGGCATGGAGCAGATCACCATCGATAACGATGTCTATATGGCGGCTTTTGCAGAATGGAAGACGGCACAGGTAAAACGGGATGAAACCTTTGTCTACGTGACGATCAGTACGGGAATCTCCTGCTCCATCATTCATAATGGATCATTTTTCAGAGGGGCCGGATTTGCCGGGGAACTCGGTTTGATACCAGTCCTTTCGAAGAGAGCTAATGAGCGATTGGAAAAAATCGCTGCCGGACCGGGGATCCAGAAATTAGCCCAAAAGGAATTGCAAGTAGATACTATTTCAACCAAGGATGTCTTTGCAGGATATCTAAACAGGGAACAGGAATATCAGCCGATTATCGAGGAGATGACCGACCATTTAGCTCAAGGTCTCTATGCCATTTCCTGCTTATTAGATCCACACAAAATGGTTTTCGGCGGCAGTGTCATTGTAAATAATCCTTGGCTGCTAGAGTCGATCAAAGAAAAATTAAAAATCTATCAACTTCCTGAGCAACAACATATTTTAGATCAAATGAGAATCAGCACATTAAAGCAGAATAATGGAGTCGTTGGTGCAGGATTGCGCGTATTCGAAAGGAAATAAATAAGAATAGGAGTGTCAGAGATGTTTACATTAAATCAAGAAAAATTGGGGCCATTAGGTGCAGCCATTACAACTTCGGAAATTAAGCAGCAGCCGGATTTATGGGGTGAAACATATGCATTGTTTAAGGAGAAAAGTGGGGAGATTAAAGAGTTTTTACAAAAACTATCACAGAAACATGATCGGGTTCGAGTTATTTTTACGGGTGCTGGAACGTCTGCCTATGTCGGTGACACAGTCACACCATATCTAAAAGAAAAAGTAGATGAGAAACAATGGGAATTGCTAAGCATTCCGACAACTGCTTTGGTCTCAAATCCTTATCAATTTTTAAAAGCAGACTTCCCAACATTGTTGATATCCTTTGCTAGGAGTGGCAACAGCCCGGAAAGTGTCGCAGCTGTGGAAATGGCCGAACAAATAGTTACTGATTTCTATCAGTTAACGATTACCTGTGCAAAAGAGGGTGAATTAGCCAAGCGTGCAAAAGGTGATGAAAATAATCTTTTGTTGCTGATGCCTGAAAGAGCTAATGATCAAGGCTTTGCCATGACCGGAAGCTATTCGTGCATGACGCTGACGGCATTACTCGTTTTTGATCCGTTGTCGGTTGAAGAAAAATCGACGATTGTCACAACCATTCGCCAAATGGGTGAAAGTGTTATTAGTAGAGAAAACGTTATTCAAAAAATAATCGATCATGATTTTGAGCGCATCATTTATCTTGGTTCAGGAAGTTTGGAAGGCTTAACAAGAGAAGCACAATTAAAAATATTAGAGCTAACAGCAGGCAAAATTGTTACCGCTTTTGATTCATCGTTAGGATTCCGACACGGTCCTAAGTCATTTGTAAATGAAAAAGCGTTGGTTTTTGTTTTTGTTTCCAATCATCCTTATACGCGTCAATACGATTTAGATATATTAAAAGAATTGCAACAAGATAGTATTGCCAACTACATTTGTGCCATCGAGGTGGATGGAGAAACGAATTATGATGGCGATACGTTCTCCTTCGGCAAAGAAGCTCAGGCCGTACCGGACGCTTATTTGGCACTGCCGTATGTCATGATTGGCCAAACGGTTTCACTGTTAGCCTCCATTAAAGTAGGTAATACACCAGATACCCCATCGCCGTCCGGAACAGTCAACCGTGTTGTTAAAGGGGTAACCATTCACGAATTCAAGTAATAGATTCATGTAGCCTAAAATGGCGGGGGCATAAACTGAGGTGGAAAAATGAACAAATTTATTTTTGCGGAAAAGTTTTTTCTTGAAGCAATGGTGGCAGGTCCTGGGTTTCTGGAAATCAGAGATGGAAAATTCGGCGCCTTCTCTAAGAATTTACCCAATGAATCAGCAGAAATCATTGATTACACGGGAAAATGGATTGCACCGGGTTTAGTGGATACACACATTCATGGATTTAAAAATCACGACATTATGGATCATGATGTGGAAGGATTGAATGTGATTTCTGAAGGGCTGCTATCCTGCGGTGTGACGTCCTTTCTGCCGACAACGTTAACATCCTCAACAGAATTGTTAAATCAGGTGGTTGAAATGATAGGGGCAAATTTCACCAAAGTAAAAGGTGCAAAAATTAAAGGGATCTTTTTAGAAGGGCCATTTTTTACTGAAAAACATAAAGGCGCACAAAACACGAAATACTTTGGTGACCCTTCGATCGACAAGTTGAAAAAATGGCAGGAGCTGTCCAATCATTCGATTAAAAAAATTGCGCTTGCACCTGAAAGAAAAGGTGCAGCGGAATTTATTGAATATGCCGTAAGGGAAGAAATTACGGTTGCTTTAGCCCATAGTGATGCGACATATGAAGAAGCAAAACAAGCGGTTGAAAAAGGGGCTTCCATTTTTGTTCATACTTTCAATGGAATGAGCGGGCTGCACCATCGTGAGCCGGGGATGGTTGGCGCGGCCATGAACCTGAAAGATGTGTTTGCTGAAATCATTTGTGACGGACATCATGTCCATCCTGCTGCCGCTAACATTTTAATGAATTGCCGCGGCAGGAAGAAAACTGTGATGGTGACTGATTGTATGATGGCTGGCGGGATGCCGGAGGGTCACTATCAGCTTGGAGAATTTCCTGTTGAAGTGAAAAATGGTGCGGCCCGTTTGGAAAGCGGCAGTTTAGCAGGCAGTATTTTGCAGTTGAAGGATGCCGTCAAAAATGTTGTCGAATGGGGAATTGCTACACCGGCGGAAGCGATCTATATGGCGAGTACAGCACCTGCTAAAAGTGTTCAGATCGATGACGAATGCGGGAAAATTGCTGAGGGGTGCGCTGCTGACTTTATAGTGTTGACTCCAGTGCTGGATTTAACCGCGACTTACCTTGATGGTGTCTGTCGTTATCAAGCTTAAAACTTCAAACAGAAAGAGGAAGTGCAATGATTTTAGCTGTCACAATGAATCCATCTGTTGATATTTCCTATCCTATTGATGGATTCAAGTTAGACGATGTCAACCGGGTAGGACCGGTACGTAAAACGGCTGGCGGGAAAGGCTTGAATGTTGCCCGCGTGATCTCGCAAATGGAAGAAGAAGTCTTGGCGACAGGTGCCCTTGGTGGAACCATTGGTGATTACATCGTTAAGGAATTAAATAAAAGCAACATTCGAAATGACTTTTTGAAAATCAATCAAGAATCAAGAAATTGTATCGCCATTCTTCATGAAGGGATGCAAACAGAAATTTTAGAATCCGGACCGACGTTATCTAAAGAGGAAGGGACAGCCTTTTTAGAAAAATTCGCAAGCCTGCTGGCTGAAGTTTCACTTGTTACGATTTCAGGCAGTTTACCGAAAGGGTTACGAACCGATTTTTACCAACAAATGTTGGAAATCAGCCACGAAAAGGGAATTCCGGTGATTCTGGATTCATCAGGAGAATCATTAAAACAAGCCTTGCTACATGTGGAAAAGCCCTTTGCCATTAAACCGAATACAGCGGAATTGTCTCAGTTGCTCGGTATAGAGGTCGAAGATAAAATCGGCAGTTTGAAGGCAGCTTGTGACAATGACTTATTTAATGGGATCGAATGGATTGTCGTATCAATGGGTGGTGAAGGTGCCTTTGTTAAGCATGGCGGCGATTATTATCGGACTACGATCCCAAAAATAGATTTGATTAATCCTGTTGGCTCCGGTGATGCTACTGTTGCCGGGTTAGCTGTTGCACTGAATAAAAATCAGGACGTGGAAGCTGTGTTGAAAACAGCCATGACCACAGGGATGCTCAATGCGATGGAAGCTGGAACTGGTTTTATTAATTTTTCAAAGTTTGACCATTATTTTGATTTGATTAAAGTTAGTAAACTAGATTGCTAGAGGAGAATGACGATGTTAACACTAACAACAAAGAAATTTGAAGCATTAAAACGGTTATCCGATGAAAATGGCGTGATTGGCGCATTAGCGATTGATCAACGTGGCTCATTGAAAAAAATGATTGATGCTGGTAATGCTAGTGATGTCGGGGACGCGGGCATCATCCGGTTTAAAGAATTGGTTTCTCAGGAATTGACACCGTTTGCTACTTCGATTCTTTTGGATCCGGAATATGGTCTGCCGGCTGCAAAAGTTCGTCACAAAGACGCAGGCTTATTGGTTGCTTATGAAAAGACTGGCTATGATGCAGCAAAAGTGGGGCGGTTGCCTGATTTATTGTCGGAGTGGTCCGTTAAGCGATTAAAGGATGCTGGTGCAGATGCCGTCAAATTTCTACTTTATTATGATGTAGATGAAGACAAGAAGATTAATGAATATAAGCATGTTTACATGGAACGTGTAGGCTCCGAGTGTGTGGCTGAGGACATTCCGTTTTTCTTGGAAATTGTATCATATGATGCCGAAAATGATGATGTGAAAAGTAAAGCATTCGCGAAAGTGAAACCGCATAAAGTGATTGGGGCAATGAGAGAGTTTTCCAATCCCAAGTACAATGTGGATGTGTTGAAAGTAGAGGTTCCAGTCGATATGAACTTTGTCGAAGGATACGCAGAAGACGAGACTGCCTATAGTAAGGAAGAAGCGGCTTTCTATTTCCAAGAACAAAGTGAAGCAACAGAGTTGCCATTTATTTTCTTAAGTGCTGGTGTAAGTGCCAAACTATTCCAAGAAACATTGAAATTTGCCAAGGAATCCGGCTCGACCTTTAACGGCGTGTTATGCGGCCGGGCAACCTGGAAAGACGGTGTGGCGCCTTTTGCTTCAAACGGTGAGCAAGCGGGGCGTGACTGGTTACAAGATACCGGTAAAAGGAATATTGAAGAACTAAATACCGTGTTGAAAGCAACAGCCAGCTCATGGTTCGATAAAGTTAAATAACGGAACGTTAAAAGTAGAAATAGTCTTCAATCATACCGCAATCGATATCGGTAAGGTGCAAGAACGTCCAATACACCGGACAGCTTCGCTTGCAATTTGGGCTTTAGCTGTGTGAAATGATAGTGCCATTGACTGGTTCACGAAATAACAAAAAAGGCTGCCGCGGCAGCCTTTTTTGTAAGTTTATTTGATTTAGCGTGATACAGTGGTACGGTATTAGATCAAGGAATGAGTTAATATTGTGCCATTTTTTTGTACTCCATTCAGTAATAATTCGTCGACCTCACTTCGTCCCCTGTGCCTCATCTAGAAATAGGAAATCCCTCCTAAAGATAATTAGCAATCGATATATTTTCCTAATTTTCTTTATATTTCTTTAATTTCCCTTAACTTCCAATTTACAATTGCGGAGTAGTATTGATTTTGTAAACAAACTTAATCAAAAAGGGGATGGTTAAAATGAAACACAAAAAGTTACTGGCTGCATCGATTGTGACATTGCTTCTTGGTTCTACGTCAACCTATGCGGCATATACAAAATTGGTTGGTCCGAAAGAAGATGGAACAGCTGTTACGCCACATGGATGGACGGTTACGCCTCCGGGTTCACAAGCGACGCTCGGTGATTTTCCAATGGGTGGTGTGTTAAGCCCTGACCATCGGTATCTTCTTGTTTCCAACGATGGACAAGGTGAGCAATCCCTTCAAGTGGTGGATGTTAACACCCAGCAAGTCGTACAGACCATTCCTTACAAATCTCCTGAAGCCCTGTATTTAGGGGTCGCCTTTAGTCCGGACGGAAAAACGGTCTATGCATCAGCGGGCGGCAATAACAAAATCCGCGTCTATGGATTTGAAAACGGAACATTGACTGAGCGTTCACCGATCATGCTTACAGATAAAAACAAAACAAACTACTACCCAGCTGGAATTTCTGTTTCAATGGATGGGAAGTCACTGTTAGTAGCGAATAATTTACATCATTCCGTTTCAAAAGTGGATCTCACCACCAATCAAATTGTAAAAACCACTTCTGTCGGTAAAAATCCTTACACAGCCGAACTAAGCCATGATGGGAAATCTCTTTATGTAAGCAACTGGGGTGAAAGCAGTATCAGTGTTGTCGACCCGGAATCGTTAACCATAAAAAGCACCATTCCCGTCGGACTGCATCCAAATGCCATTATTGAAAATACGGTGGACGGGATGATTTATGTATCGAATTCCGACAGTGATTCCATTTCCGTTATAGACCCTACTCAACAAAAGGAAATTAAAACAATTTCACTAAGCCCATATAAAAATGCACCTACAGGTAACCAGCCCAATGCGCTTGCTTTAAATGCAGATGGACACACTCTTTACGTTACGAACGGAGGAACAAACGACGTAGCCGTTGTGAACCTGCAAAAAGGAGAAGTGGATGGACGAATTCCTACTGGCTGGTATCCAAGCGGTGTCTACTTAAATGAAGATAAACTCATGGTCCTGAATGCCAAGGGTCTTGGAGCTGGTTCGAACCGGGAAGGCCAGTATATCGGGAGTATGATCAAAGGAACGATGTCATTCATCGATATTCCAGATGAGAAGCAGTTGAAAAAATATACGAAACAAGTAGAAAAAAATAATGAAATTTATAAGCCAACAGGTTTTAGTGCAAGTGATAAATTCCCAATCCCTCGCTTCGAAGGTCAAGAATCACCAATCAAGCACGTCATTTATGTAATCAAGGAAAACCGCACGTATGACCAAGTATTTGGCGATGTGGAAAAAGGAAACGGCGACCCTAGCTTAACCATCTTTGGCAAAGAGATTACGCCAAATATCCATCAACTAGCGGATCAATTCGTTTTATTGGACAACTTTTATGCGAATGCGGAAATCAGTGCCCAGGGTCATAACTGGTCTACGGCGGCACAATCCAATGATTATGTAGAGAAAAATTGGCTTGCCAACTATTCCGGACGTAACCGCGGCTATGATTTTGAAGGAGATAATGAGGCTGCCTATCCAAAAGCAGGATTCCTCTGGACAAATGCCGCTCGTTCAGGTGTAACCTACAGAAACTATGGGGAATTCGTCAACTATGACAAAAAAACAGGAAAATATGTTGCGAACGAACCTAGTATGGGCAATAACTTTGACCCGGACTTTCCTTCCTATGATCTGAAAATTTCCGATCTCACCCGGTATGAGGCGTGGGCAGAAGAATTTCAGCAATACGTAAAAAACGGGAATCTGCCACAGCTGCAAATCGTTCGTCTGCCTAACGATCACACGCTTGGAACAAAGGTAGGAGAACTAACGCCGCAAGCGATGGTCGCGCAAAACGATTATGCACTTGGAAAGCTTGTTGAGATGGTCAGCCAGTCCCCTTATTGGAAAGACACAGCCATTTTTGTGACAGAAGATGATGCCCAGAATGGATGGGATTCGGTGGATGCCCACCGCACAACATCACTCGTGATCAGCCCGTACACACAAACTGGCAAGGTGGACAGCACTCTTTATGATACCACCTCCATGCTGCGGACGATGGAAATGATCTTGGGCATGAAGCCCATGACCCAATTCGATGCTTCTGCAGTTCCAATGGTTAATTCGTTCACACATAAGCCAGCCTTTACTCCTTTTAAGGTGATCGAACCAACCTATCCGCTTGATCGGAAAAATGGGGTAAACGCACCGATGGCAAAAGAATCTGCAGAATTAGACTTTACAGGGGTTGACCATGCAAACCCTGAAAAATTAAACAAGATTCTTTGGAAAGCGACAAAAGGAGATAAACCATATCCTGGAGAGAAAAAGTCTAACTAAATCATGATGAATTGGGTGACGCAAAGTGAAAATTAGCAGCCACACTTGTATATAAGCAAACGCTATTTATTTGGTGTTATCGGTGCGGTCTAAACCCTTTGGTCACCCTTTTTTTAATGCTGTTTTCGCCAAAAATGTTGTTAATAGCAATGTTTTTTCTTCTGATCATTGCTAATACCGTGTAATTTTACATCTTTTTTGCAGATTAATCTGATATATCGGCGAATTTCCTAAGTTTATCGGCGGATTTTCACATATATCGGCGAATTCAACCACTTTATCGGCGAATTTTCAAATATATCGGCGAATCATAAAAAACAACAATCGTTTAGAAAAGAGCTTTGTTTAAACCTATAAATTTTCCCGCTCCAGCGATTTTCATATTAATGGAATGATCTATTCCTTTAAAAGGTGGTTTATTTTTCCATGAATCGATTTATTGAAGCAGCAATGAAACGGTCGGTTTTAATTCTAACCTGTGTCGCCTTGATCATCACATGGGGGGCGATGTCTGCTTTTCAGATGCAGCGCGATTATCTGCCGCCAATTAATAACACGGCCCTTATGGTTACGATTCAGGCCGACCATTATCAAGCGGATCAGGTGAAACAAACGATTGCGGCAAAGGTGGAGGAAGCAGTTCAATCTGTTGATAAGCTCAGCTACATCGAAACCAACTCATTTGATGGCGGATTCATGGCGAGTCTCTACTTCCCCAACCATACGGATATGGAAGAGGCGGAAAACGACGTACAGAAGGCCGTTGAAAAAATGGAATTGCCAAACCTTGTGAAGACACCACTTGTTTCACGGGTCAGTACGAACTCTTTTCCCGTCCTGCGTCTAAGTTTAACAAGCGAAAAAATAGAGGAAAATCAATTGCGGACATCGGTTCAAGATAAAGTGGTTAATGAAATAAAACGTGTTCCAGGCGTCATGGATATACGGGTAACCGGTGCAGGAAAAGCCGGATACGTGTTGACGCTGAAACCCGGCACACTCGAAAAACACCGTTTAACAGTAAATGATATCGAAAATGCCCTTTCTTCGATTCATCCGATCTGGCCGCAAGGGACGATAAAAGAAAACGGCGGACCGGAAGGACAAATTTCCATGCCCATCCGCGTTACAGGGTGGGATCTGAATCGTACAGACTTAGAAAACATTAAAATTCCTACGTCTGACGGAGAAACCGTCGATTTACAAGAAATCGCCACGATTAAGAGCAGTCTAGTAGACCTGCAAACGATTTCGAGAACGTCGGGACAGCCAAGTGTTCTTCTTGATGTATTAAAAACACCTTCAGCAAACGTAACCGATGTGACAGAACGGATTAATGAACGAATCCAAGCCCAGCCTGAAATCAAGTCAGGAGACGTTCACCTCTCCCTTTTATTGGACCAAGGAAAAGAAATAAACACTGCTTTAAAAGGGTTAATCAAGGAAGGGTTATTAGGAATTGTGTTCTCAGTCATCTGTGTCTTTGTCTTTTTTAGAAATGTCCGTTCCACACTGATTATTGCCTTGTCATTGCCGGTCTGCCTCCTTGCCGCAACAGCGATCCTGAAAGCGATGGATGTCAGTTTGAATATCTTAACCATTTCCGGATTAATCGTCGCGATGGGGCGAGTGGTCGATGATTCAATTGTCGTAATCGATAATATGTACAGAAAACAAATGGAACAAACGGTCCGCCAGGTATCAGTTCGGCAATTGGCAGGCGGGGTAGTGGAAATGATTCCTGCCATTGTTTCCTCCACTGCCACTACAGTCGCTGTGTTTCTGCCGATTTCGCTAATTGGCGGGATGATTAGCTCTGCTTTTTCCGGATTTGCTTGGGCCGTTGTCATTGCCCTTGTCACCTCACTGGCCGTTTCGATTTTGGTCGTACCTGCTTTAGCCTATTTATGCTGGAAAAAACAGCCCATTACGAAGTCAGTGGACGTGGAGATGACAGCGCGAAACGTACTCCAATGGGTATTTTTAAAGAAAAAAGTAATTGTAACCGGTGCGGTGGCCTTATTTGCTATAACAGTTTCGATAGCTGCTTTTCTGCCAGTGAATTTTTTTCCAAGAGAAAATGCCAATGGTGTGACCATTCAAGTGGAACTTCCGGAGCAAGCCCTGCTTGCTGATGTTGATGCTGAGGTAAAAAATATTGAAACCATCTTAAAAGATCAAACTGAGGTTGAAACCTATACTTCTACTCTTGGCTCAACGTTTACACCTATGTTTGACGATGTGTTTGATGAGGGCGGCGGTTGGATTCAAAAGCAAAATATCGCCAACATTACGGTAGGGATTAAGAAACAAACAGACACAGACCAATTCGTGAAACAATTGCGCAGCCAGCTTGGAGCGTTATCAACAAATGCGGTCTTCACCGTTGCCAATCAAAATATTGCGGGCGATGATTCGCGCTTAAAGGTGATTTTAACCGGGGAAGATCAGCGCGATCTAGATGCAGCTGCGATTCTGGTAAGAAGTAAACTGCAGATGGTCCCTGGCTTAAGTGTGGAAGGAACGGCAAATGATGCCGATGAGTCGATGAAACATTTCCTTGCGCTTAATCAGAACAAAATTCAAGACTTAGGTCTGAATGTCGATGAAGTTACGAATCGAATAAGTCGCTATTTACCTCAAAACGTAAGAATGGACGTTGCCAATGGAGAGGTAGCGATTCCGATTGAGCTGCAAATGGATACGGCTCAAGGTAAGCTCGTATCGGCTGGTGACCCGAATCCGAAAAAAACGATTCTTTCAAAAATGGGACATGAAACGTTTACAGCCAAGGATGGCTCACAGGTGTCGCTGGCGGAAATTACGACATTAGAAACGAGCAGCCAAACGGTTATCAGTGAACGGGACGGCCGTTCATTTGCTGCTGTGACCGGTAATATTGTCACAAGAGATATTGGCAAGGTAACGAGACAAGTAAATGAGACCATGAAAGGGTTGGACCTTCCTTCTGGTGTTGACTATTCGCTTGGCGGAATTTCTCAGCAAGTCAAGCAAATGGTGATGGAGATGAGCCTAGCCCTCATACTGTCGCTTGCACTTGTCCTGATGATTGTCAGTGCGGTATTTCGCGGCTGGCATGCACCGGCTGCCGTATTGATGTGTATTCCGATGGCGTTGATTGGGTCTGTTTGGGGCATGGCTCTTCTTGGCATGGAATGGAATCTGGCTGCCTTGATTGGCATGTTGATGCTTGCAGGTATTGCGGTCACCAATGGAATTGTCCTCGTCGATAAAATTGAACGGAATCTTGCTTCAGGAATGGAAGTGAGAAAGGCCATCCTTTTCGGAACTGCTACAAGGGTGAGGCCGGTGCTCATGACAGCGGGGACGACGATTCTGACTCTGCTTCCTTTAGCGGCCTCAAGCAACGGAAACACACTTGTATCGCAAACCCTCGGGGTTGTGGTTGTAGGCGGGATGATTAGTTCGACCCTTATCTGCCTCCTCATCATACCTATTATGTATGAATGGCTGAGTGTAAAGCGGAATAAAACAAAAAACCGTCAGCAGCAACCGGTATCAGCGTAAAAATTTGCTGTTATCGTCCTAGAAAACAAGAAAACTAGTGGGTGACTCGCTAGTTTTTCTTCATTTCTGCACTATTTAGAGGGAGAGGAATTCAGTCCTTATATCCAGCAAATTGGTATAGTTTTGGTTAAAATTGCCATAAACTAAGAAATCACCAAAAAAATCAGCACAGTTAATGGGGTAGTTAAGATGCAAGCATACTTTCAATTTCATTCAAAGCTTGATTCGTTCCGTCTCTTTTCAGTGGAACACCTTACGACGATGGGGATTATTTTCATTCTTTGTCTTCTTCTATTTTTAATGAGGAATGAGCTTAAAAAGGAGGAAAAGGGAAGGCATCTTCGTTTTTTTCTTGCGGTTCTCTTAGTGGTTGCTGATGTATTGGAACATCTTTGGCTTGTGGTTGAAAATGCTTGGTCTATAAGGAAAGATTTGCCGCTGCATCTCAGTGATCTCGTTGTCATACTGGCCATAGTCATGTTGCTTACGAGAAGCGAAAAACTTTTTCAATTTATGTATTTTGCGGCACTAGGTAGTTCTATTCAAGCCATCCTGACACCTGATCTTGGCAGGTTTTCGTTTCCACACTTCCAATATTTTGAATTTTTTGTTTCACATGGAGGAGTAGTGCTGGCATGTTTGTTTATGGTGGCTGCCTTCCGTTATCGGCCCACCATTCGTTCCATGTGGGTGACCATTCTACTAGTGAATCTATATGCTGTATGTGTCTTTTTCCTAAATAAGCTACTGAGAGCAAATTATCTGTTTATCATGAAAAAACCAAAAAGCACCTCCCTGTTAGAATATCTCGGTCCGTGGCCATGGTACCTCTTTTCAATGGAGCTTGTGATGGTCCTGAGCTTTTTCATACTTTACATTCCATTTTGGAACAAAAGAAAATAGCGGGGGACGGGGGAGTCAGGCAGAACGCCTGACTTTTAAACTATTACTTATAAAACAAAAATAAGAAATAGTTGATGTACATTTATGGATGTGTGCGACATAGTATGTGCATGGTTACAAAGAGGTTCCCGTGGATCTTGATTCATAAAACCGGTGATTTCCTTTAATAATGAGTCCAATATCCTTTATTGGATGCATTTCGCTCGAGAATTTTACCAAAAATGAATCCAATCCCCCTGGATGCATTGCACTCAGGAATTTCCCCAAAAATGGCTTGATGAAGGACACTTTCGCTGGGATTTTTAGCATATTGTCCTTCATCGGTTTACCTGTGGTGTCAGGCACCGCCCAATACAAGAGCTCCTTTCGTAATCGCAGCGAAAGGGGCTCTAATCTAATTTTACTTTTTATTTTGCTTCAGGATTTCTAGGACCATCGGTTTGTATTCCCAGTTGACATATAGCAGTCTTTGATCATCGAAGTAGTGCCCGTCTACTTCTGCTGCACTCTCATTTAACTTCTTAATTAATTTACCTCTCAATCATTTTTGTTTACTTTTCTTTCGGAGGGAGGTTATTTCGATCTCTGTCACTGCCTAAATTATTGTTTAAACTAATCTGCTCACTACAATTTGTGCAAACGCTATCAGCACAAACCTTGTAAACCTGCTAGAGTCATTGTATAATTTTTCGGGGTATACTAAATATTTTGTCGAAGGGTGGATGATTTGTGTTGAAAAAAGGAAAAGTTTTTCTGACTGCTATTTTAATAGCTTTTCTTGTTGTTGCGTCAGTACAAGGCTTATTTCCTGCTGGAGTAAAAGCAGATAGTGAAGCTGGTACAGGGAACACAGCAAAGTTACGTATCTTGGAAACTACGGATCTTCATTCGAATGTTATGCCGTATGATTATTATCAAGGTACAGATCAAGGAATTAAATATGGTTTGGCGAAGACTGCAACACTGATCAAGGCGGCTCGAGAAGAAGATGGAGTTAAAAACTCGATGCTTTTTGATGCGGGCGATTCCATCCAAGGGAATCCTTTGGCAACGTATGCTGCCAAAAACCTGAAGGAAGGCGAAGTTCATCCATTGTTTAAAGCAATGAACACCCTTGACTACGATGCAGCGATTGTCGGGAACCATGAGTTTAATTATGGCCTGCCGTATCTGGAGCGTGTCTTAAAAGATGTTAACTTCGATGTGATAAACGCGAACGTTTATCGTGCTGACAATGGAAAGAACTATTTTACTCCTTATGTTATTAAAGAAAAAACCTTTGTCGATGATGCAGGGAAAGAATTTACTCTAAACGTTGGTGTCATCGGTTTTGTTCCACCACAAATCATGAATTGGGACAAGTTCCATCTGGATGGAAAAGTAACAGTTGAGGGGATTACGGAAACAGCAAGAAAATTCATCCCTGAAATGAAAGAAGCTGGGGCAGATATAATTGTCGCGATTGCTCACTCCGGCTGTGACATTCAGGAAGAAGATGATCAAGAGGCTGAGAACGCTGTTTATGAATTAACGAAGGTTCCAGGCGTCGATGTCATGCTGTTTGGACATGCGCACACAACGTTCCCAGGGGCAAGTGGCTTTAACAATAAACCGGAAATTGATAATAAGACAGGACATATTCATGGCGTTCCTGCAGTTGAAGCAGGAAAATGGGGCGACAACTTAGGCGTCGTCGATTTAAAACTTGTTAAAGATGAAAATGGCAAGTGGACTGTCGATAAGCAAGCTTCGAATTCAAAGAATCGCCCGGTTTCCGTAAATACTCCATTGGATCAAGAGATTGTCGCTGGAGTTAAAGACATGCACGAGGCAACGATTCGTTATGTGAATGAAAAAATTGGCGAAACGAAGCAGCCACTGTTCAGCTTTTTCTCAAGAGTGGCAGACGATGCCAGTTTACACCTTGTGAACCTGGCGCAAATCGATTATGCAGAAAAATGGATTCCAGTAAATAAGCCGGAATTAAAAGGTATTCCAGTTGTTTCGGCGATGGCACCTTTTAAAAATAATACAAATGTTGCGGTTGGCGATCTTTCAATCAAAAGTGCAACAGATTTGTATAACTTTGACAATACGATTAAAGCGGTAAAAATGAACGGGGCTCAAGTGAGAGAGTGGCTTGAATTTTCGGCTTCATCATTTAAACAGATCGATCCAGCTAAAGAGGAACAACAAGATTTACTTGATAACTCTTTCCCTGGCTACTTATATGATGTAATTGATGGTGTTAAATACCAAGTGGATGTCACCAAGCCTAGAAGATATGACTGGAGCAAGGGTGTCCTTGAGAATGCGGATTCACACAGAATCATCAATTTTAAGATGATGGATGGTACGCCGATTAAGGATGATCAAGAGTTTATCGTTGTGACTAATAACTACCGTGCCGGTGGCGGCGGGAAGTTCCCGGGCCTAGTGGACGGAACTGCTGAGCTAGTGCTTGATTCTACTGATGAAATTCGTGATATTTTGATGGATTATATTAGAGATAGAAAAGTCATTGACCTAAAGCCGGATTACAACTGGTCGATTGCACCAGTAGACGGAAATGTAACCATGACATTTACAGCTTCCGCGGTTGCAAAACAATATCTGGACTTAGTACCAAACATTAAAGCACTTGGTGAAGAAAATGGGGGCAACCAAACCTATCAATTAGTCCCAAGTGCCAATGAAGAACAACCGGTTAAAGAAGGTTGGCAATTCGAAGCCGGCCATTGGTATTTCTATGAAGATGGCGCGGCACAAACTAGTTGGTTAAAAGATAAAGCAAACTGGTATTACCTTGGTACTGATGGAAAAATGCTTGAAAATGACTGGGTATTGTATAAAAATACCTGGTACTACTTGGGCAATGCCGGTAAAATGCTTGAAAATGGCTGGGTGGAGTACAATAATGTATGGTACTACTTAGGTAAAGAAGGAAAAATGCTTGAAAATGGCTGGGTACAGTACAAAAATGCATGGTACTATCTAGGCAAAGACGGCAAAATGCTTGAAAATGGCTGGTTACAGTATAAGAATGCATGGTACTACCTAGGCAAAGAAGGAAAAATGCTTGAAAATGGCTGGGTGCAGTACAAAAATGCATGGTACTACCTGGGCAAAGAAGGAAAAATGCTTGAAAATAACTGGGTGCAGTACAAAAACAAATGGTACTACCTCAAGAACGACGGCACCATGGCAGTAAACACAACCGTCCAAGGATACAAGGTTGGGGTAGATGGAGCATGGATTAAATAAGAAACATGAAGCCGGTACTAACGGGTTCGGTTTTAAGGTGCAAATTCAAAAAAACAATACAAAAAGGCGTGCGAACTGGCAACAGCTCGACACGCCTTTTTTCTTACCAAATCTAGAGAATCTAGCGCACTTTTTTCAGCCAGCTAACGATTCCATAAATAATTAGCAGGAACACACCCATCTCAAGAGCATGGTCGGCCAAGTTAAGAACTCCACCAGAGCGAATGATAAAATCTGTTACCTGTCCAAACAAAAGCCGATCAATGCCATTTCCAATTGCACCTCCGACTAGAAATCCGAGACTACTATCGATGAGTGCACCCTTCATTTCTCCGGTTCTGCGAAAATAGAAAACACCTATCACGAACAACACAGCCACAACGCCGAAGAGCCGTCCATAGCCTTGAAATAAACTCCCGGCCATCCCGCTATTTTCGATATGTGTGAATTGTATTCCCCATAATGTAAATGCTTCGTTTATGTCAATGTAGGTACGAATCAGATATTTAGAAAGCTGGTCAGCCCCGATAACGAGGATTGCAATTACATAAAATAGCATATAGAGCCCTTCTTTCTTGTTGAATTACTTGCCTCCTTACTCATCAGTATAATTGAACACCTAGAAAAAGCATCAAAAACGTTCTTACCTTGGAATGCTGAAGAAAATAATTTAATATTGAAATGAAAAAAAGACCTACAAACAAATTTGTAAGTCTTTTTTCGACATATACGATCTCTAGCAATTTGTACGATTTCCAGCTTTTTAAAAAGAAAAAATGCTACAACCTCAACCTTGGTAACTTTGAATCATATTCGCCATATGAGCGTATGATGCACCTGCACGAACTGCGGAAGTTACTATGATAGCTTCAGCAAGCTCTTCGCTGGTTGCTCCTTGTTTTTCTGCGTTTTTTGTATGAACGTCAATACAATATGGGCATTGAGTAGCGTTTGCAACAGCTACAGCAATAATTTCTTTAAATTTTGTAGTTAGTTTACCTGCTTTTGTTGCTGCAGCACTGAATGCTTGATAACCTTTAAAACCATCTGGTGCAAATTTGCCTAATTGGCTTAAATTCTTTAAGTTGGAACGAGCGTAGAGTACATCTGATGCATCTTGAGCCTTTGCATTATGGACATGAGTACTATGTGTAATGGTACCGCCAGCTTCAACTGCTGCTGTCACAAATACAGCTTCCGCTAATTCTTCCAAAGTAGCACCAGCTTTTTTCGCATTTTTTGTATGAGCATCAATACAATAAGGACATTGCGTTACATGAGTAATGGCCACCGCAATAATTTCTTTTTCTTTTTTCGATAGTGCACCCTCTTTAAAAACAGCCACATTAAAATCATTAAAAGCTTTTAATTGTTCTGGTGCAAGATTATTTAAATGAGTTAAATTTTGTGTATTTTCTTTTGAATAAAGATGTGATGTCATTCTTCAATCTCCTTTTAATTTTTAGTGTATCCCTCAATTAGTGAATATCATGCACGAATCAAACAGAAACAGCACCATGTGAATTTTTCACATGGTGCCTGACACAATATAATGTTTTAAAAAACTAGGAAACTCTTACTCTTCAAGCTGGAAGGCATGGGCTTCTTTTCCATTTTCATCCAGTGAGCATCGGTCGTGACTATACCTTCTTAATCTCATTTTTCACTCGATTATAAAATTCCCAATATTCTGATATCAAAAGTTAATGGGTTAACACCTTTTTATCCCAAAATTCGTTATAGTTACTCCGTACCGCTTAAAATAAGGGGCCTGCCACCGCTCGGATTTTATCGAATATGGAATGGTTTTGATGTAAGGGCATGGGGTCTCTCCCCATGCCCTATCTTACTTATAAAATATATAAATTGTATTCTATACAAGTTTTCACTATAATAATGTTTAAAATAATTTCAATTATTCCGTCATCTAAGCCCTTTCATTTTAACAAAGGAGTTTTGAGGGAGGGGGAGTCTATTGTGATTGAGTCCGTTAGAAAAGCTTGTCAAATTATAAGTTGTTTTTCAAATGAAGATCCTGCCTTGGGGATTGGAACGATTGCGGATAAACTAGGCATGAATGTTAGTACTGCCCATCACATCGTCTCCACATTATGTGATGAAGGGGTATTGATGAAGGATAATCGGAAAAAATATCGGCTTGGCTGGAAATTACTAGAGTGGAATAATCATGTGATGTTTCAGCAAGATGTTTACGAAAAAGCGATGCCATTGGTAAAGGAATTGATCAATCGATTTAGAGGAACTGTCCATATTGCCATGTTTGATAAAGGGACCGTTGTGTTTGTTTTAAGGGTATCTTCCCAGGAATCGACCCCCATCCAAACGTACATCGGGTCAAGGAAACCAGCCTATGCCACGAGCTCTGGAAAGGTTTTGCTTGCGTACAATCCAATATTTCTACAAGAGACTATTAATCGGGGGTTGTCATATGAGGCCCCCAATACCATTACAGATATTCATCAGTTAAAAAAAGAGCTAGCGGAGATTCGGAAACATGGCTACTCTATCAGTAATAATGAAAATTCAGATGGCATGTATGGGATTGCAGCACCGATTTTTTCCTATTCAGGCGACATACTGGCGGCAGTTAATTTAGTCGGACCCACTTCCTATATGCAAGGCAGTAATCGAGACATGATCATCCAAAGTGTCAGAAATACGGCGCAGTCCATCTCAAAAGAATTAGGGTATATTGAAATTTAATCCGAGCCATTCTATAACATTTTATGGAGGTGTTCTTTATTATTAAGCATACGGACCCCAAGACATTTGAGGCAGAATTCTTAAGTTTTGTAAACAATTATGTGAAAAAGCAGGGCGGGAAAGGCCCTAAAAGTGCCGAAGTTCGATTTATGGGTGATACTATCGTTTATTTCCTCCGCGGCATATTAACAGAACGAGAAAGAAAGCTCATTCAAAGCCCAGAGGGACAAAGGGTCGTGATAGAGTCAAGAAGAGTATTTTTAGAGATGGATAAAGAACATCGAATTGCCAAGTTTGAGGAATTTCTTGGATGCAAGGTGCTCGAAAACTATGAATCTTGGAATTTGGAAAATGACTCAGCAACAGCCGTATTATTATTGGAAAAAAATATGTGGAAAAGCTCCTAAAAGTTTTTATTTACAATATGCAGAATATTCGGTATTATGATGATTACAACAAACGTATACAGTTGCTCCTGTATATCTATAAACCATGCCTAGCAATGGGTGGTCTTTAAAGAAGGCAAACCATAGCTGTTCTAGATTGTTCCGATAGGAATGGTCTGTGCAGTTATGGTTTTTTTGTTGTCCAGCTCCAGCGCCCTAGCGGCTAGTGTCCTTCGCTCACCGCCCTACGATAAGTCAACATCGGATCGCTCCGCTCTCCGTGTTTCCTTTATCTCAGTTGGAGTGCTCCAGGTCATACGCCGCTGACCAGGGCGCTTACGCTTTTCTTGTTGTTCAAAATTTAAAAAGGAGAAAAAGCAGATGACGAATCATGTACTTGTAGAAAGAAATGTAGTGTTTGGTAAGACGGAAAAGGAATATTTAACGGCGGATCTGTATAAGCCGACACTGATAGTGGAAGATTTGCCGGTTTTAGTATTGATTCATGGCGGTGCCTTTCAAACGGGTTCGAAAGAAATGTATAAAGACTGGGGGGAAAAGCTTGCCGGGGAGGGCTATTTCGTAATGGCAATTAACTACAGGCTGGCCACTTCCTCCTATTCAACCTATCCAGGCGCTTTAGAAGATTTAGAGATGGCTATGAATTGGCTGGTTTTTCAAGCGAATGAAAGGGGGTTAGATGTTGGCAAGATTGGTCTTATCGGGGATTCAGCCGGTGCCTACTTAGCTGCACTTTTCGCGTTAAAGGTTCGGCCATTTAGTTATAAGATCTGTTCTGTTATTGGTGTGTATGGCGTGTATGATCTAGTAGCGGAGTGTCTACATCCCGTTCGGGAGCGGAAAAATAATATGTTTGAAAAATTACTTGGATTACCCTTTAAGGAAAATGAAAGGGCTTTCGCTGTGGCTTCACCAGTTACGTATATTGACGAGGCTGTCACCAGCCCAACATTTGATACCAACTTTTATCTAATTTGGGGTGGGAAAGATCAGATCCTGAATCCTTCACAATCATACGTTTTCTATGAAAAATTAACAGAAGCAAACATTGAGGTAGAGGTCACGGAAATAGAAGATAAAGGTCATTTCTGGTTTAATCTATTACCCGGCATTGAAGGAGGGGCTGTTTCTGATTATCCAAACCATCTTCTTTATCCTAAAATCATTTCTTTTCTTAAGAATACCGTTCAACAGAGTCATAGAGTGAATTTTTCCAAGAGGCAAATCGAAGTATTAGCTCAATTTGAAAATTTACCATTAATCAATTAAAACTGGAGGTCATGTGTAATGAAAAATAATGCCTATGTAGCCGTAGAAAATCAGCCAACCAAACGGGGATCTGCTGAAACGAAACCTTTGAGTAAAATAACTATCTTAGTCACAGTTATTTGTTGGCTGACTATTTTTATTGAAGGCTATGATTTAGTTGTTTACGGTGCGGTCCTTCCATCCCTTATGGATCCAAGTGAATGGGGCTTGTCCGCCACACAGGCAGGGGCCATGGGAAGCTATGCCCTATTGGGGATGTTTATTGGGTCGTCTGTTGGTGGTGTTCTTTCCGATAAATTTGGAAGAAAACTAGTGTTACTTGCCTCTTTGGTGTTATTGTCCATCATGATGATGCTGTCGGCTTTGGCCCTTTCGCCAGATAGCTTTGCTGTATTCCGTTTTATTGCTGGATTAGGAATAGGGGGAATTGTTCCGGCCGCATCTGCCTTAACCACGGAATATTCACCGGCAAAATATCGTTCGTTAGTCTATGTATTAATGTATACAGGTTTTGCTTTTGGCGGAGTAGCGGCAGCGGTTTCCGGCATGCTGTTCATTGCACCTTTCGGCTGGAGATTTTTATTCTGGTTGGGTACGATCCCGATTCTAATCGTACCGTTTGCCATGAAGTATTTGCCAGAGTCTATCAAATTTTTACAGGCATCCAATCAGCAAACGAAAGCCCAAAAGCTGATGGAAAAACATCATTTGGCAGAGGAAGTGGCTGGTGATGAGGAAGTGACAGGGAAATCCAATAGCTTGGTCAGTATTTTTTCAAAAAAATATTTGGCCTCCACCGTGTTATTCAGTTTCATTTATATCTTGGCATTTCTCCTCATTTACGGCATGAATACGTGGCTTCCAAAAATCATGCAGCAAGCAGGTTATCCGATGAATTCGAGTTTGGCGTTTTTGCTTATCTTTAATCTGGCGGCTATTTTCGGCGGAATTATAGCAGGAGCAGCAGCGGACCGGATTCGTCCGAAAAAAGTCATTTCTTTTACCTATTTTTTAGCCGCATTAAGCATCGCCCTACTTAGTATCAAGTTCAATATCGTGATCATATATCTGCTTATTGCGGTCGCAGGGTTTGGAACTACGGGCACAACTTTTGTCCTTGCGAGTTATGTGATGAAACACTATAATTCCCAGAATCGTGCCACAGCCATCGGGATCTCTTCTGCTATCGGACGTTTTGGTGCAGTGGCCGGCCCAATCCTTGTTGGAATCATTCTAAGTATGGGTGTGGGCTTCCGCTTTAATTTTTATTTGTTTGCCATAATAGCAGCTATTGCTTCCGTAGTGATTTTGTTCGTACCGACAAATCAATCTAATCAGCAATAGTAAATATTTTAAAAAAATTCAACCAATTTCACATTATGAAAAAACTCAATTTTACTGAAAGCGCTTTTTCACTATATTGGTATTAGAAACTTAGTAGACTTCAAGGGTTAGAGATCTTCTGACGATTTACTAAGAAAAATAATAAATTGGAGGAATTATAAATGGCTACGATGACAAAATTAAATGCTTTTAACTTAGTGAAATGGATTGAAGAAAATAAGGATCAACTCAAGCCGCCAGTAAATAATAAGGTGCTTTGGGAGGACTCCGAATTTATCTGTATGATTCTTGGCGGGCCGAACAAACGCCGTGATTTCCACGTCGATCCTTCAGACGAATTCTTTTATCAAATTAAAGGCGATTGCTATGTCGAGGTTATTAATAATGGCAAACGCGAAGTCGTAACTGTTAAAGAAGGAGAAGTATTTATGCTGCCGGCGAATGTGCCGCATTCGCCGCACCGTGTTGCAGATACCTATGGGCTGGTTATTGAACGAAAGCGTGCAACAGGTGAACTGGAAGATTTCGTTTGGTTCTGTGATAACTGTGACAAGGAAATGCACCGCAAAAGCGTGCAATTAACGAATATTGAAACACAAGTAAAAGGCGCGATTGAAGAATTCAATAGTAGCCTAGATCTTCGCACATGTGAAAGCTGCGGCCACGTAATGTCAGAAGAAGTAGGGTTATGGAAATGAGAGTAGATTTTCATACACATATCATTCCCGAAGACATTCCAAGCTTCGCCCAAAAATTTGGCGGCGAACGCTGGCCGACGCTGGAGAAAACATGTTCCTGCGGCGCGAACATCATGGTCGCCGGGAAAGTGTTCCGTGAAGTAACGGACCAGGTATGGAGTCCGGAAAAAAGAATCGAGGATATGGATAAAGAAGGTGTCGATATCCAAGTCTTGTCGCCGATTCCTGTGACGTTCTCTTATTGGGCCGAACCGGAAGCGGCAGAAGAAATGTCGAAAATTCAAAATGATTTTATCGCAGATACCGTGAAAAAGTATCCGGACCGCTTTATCGGCCTTGGAACGGTTCCATTGCAGGATGCTGAGGTTTCGATTCGCGAAATGGACCGCTGTATTCATGAGCTTGGCTTAAAAGGCATCGAAATAGGGACGAATATTAACGGTAAAAATTTGGATGACCCCGCTTTTACGAAGTTCTTTGAAATGGCGGAAAAATGGGAAGTACCATTGTTTATTCATCCGTGGGAAACGTTAGGCAGGGAACGGATGCCGCGCCATAATTTCATGTACACCGTCGGCATGCCAAGTGAAACAGCATTGGCTGCTGCCAGCTTAATCTGCGGCGGTGTGATGGAGCAATTCCCAGGCTTAAAGATTTGTTTCGCCCATGGCGGCGGGTCTTTCCCGTATATCCTGCCGCGTTTGGACCAAGGGTGGAAGGTATGGCCTGAATTGCGTCAAATCAGTAATCCGCCTAGCCATTATGCGAAAAACTTTTACTTTGATTCTTTAAATTATGATCCGTTAAACATCAAATATTTAGTGGATCGTTTTGGGCACGAAAAAGTGGTGATGGGTTCGGATTATCCGTTTTTATTAAGGGAAATTCCGCCTGGAAAGGTCATTGATGACACGGTAGAACTGACGGAAGAACAAAAACAGGACATGTTAGGCAGAAATGCGCTTGCCTTTTTAAATATTGAAATAAAGGAAGAGATCAAACGATGAGTACACCAGAGGAAAAGCTAGCGGAATTAGGTCTGGAGTTGCCCGCTTTACGTCCAGCACATGGAGACTACGTAGGTTGTGTGAGAACCGGGAATTTGTTGTTCACCGCCGGCCAGGGCGTGGACCAATACCACGGGAAACTGGGCCGGGATTTATCAGTGGAAGAAGGGTATTTAGCCGCACAGCAATCGATGCTGAACCTTTTAAGTGTGGTGAAAAATGAACTTGGCGAACTAAGTAAGGTCAAGCAGTTCGTTAAAGTGCTCGGAATGGTCAATAGCACGGAAGAGTTTACCGACCAGCCGAAAGTGATGAATGGTGCATCTGATTTACTCATGAAACTATTTGGTGAAAAAGGAAAGCATGGCCGTTCAGCGGTGGGAATGGCGCAATTACCGAACAATACCGCAATTGAAATTGAGATGATTCTTGAGATCGAGGAATAGGAGGAACGGGTATGGCGAAAGAATTAGTAGCTGAAAATACCATCATTCAAGATGCGAAGCTTTTTATCAATGGAGAGTATCGGGATGCACTCACTGGGGAAACGTTTGACTCCCTTAATCCTGCAACAAATCGAAAACATGCTTCGGTGGCCAATGGCGGCCAAGAGGATGCGAAGCTTGCCATTGACGTCGCCCAACGCACGTTCGTGAGCGGCGTTTGGAGTAACATGCCTGTTGAAGAAAGATCAAAAATCCTCTGCCGGATGGCTGATTTAATTATGGAAAATGTCGACCGGCTGGCACTTATTGAAACATTAGATGTCGGAAAGCCGATAAAGGAAAGCCGCGGCTTTGATATTCCACGCGCTGCCCAAAACTTCCGCTTTTTCGCTGAGATGGCGAAGTACATGGTACATGAGCATTTTGATATGAGCAATCACATGTCCTATGTCCAGTATGCACCTGCTGGTGTCACAAGTTTAATCATTCCATGGAACTTGCCGTTTATGCAAATGACATGGAAAGCCTCTGCTGCTTTGGCGGCAGGAAACACCGTCGTGATTAAGCCGGCATCCTATACACCATTAAGTGCCGTATTACTTGGCGAGATTGCCAATGAAGCAGGATTGCCGCCAGGTGTCCTGAATATCATCACCGGCCCAGGAGGCACAGTCGGAAATGTGATGGCGTCCCATCCATCGGTCCGTAGAATTTCGTTTGTCGGTGAGTCCAATACCGGTAAAACGGTCATGCGCAATGCCGCTGAAAACCTAATCCCTGTTTCCCTAGAACTTGGAGGCAAATCGGCAAATATTGTCTTTGAAGATGCTGATTTAGATGAAGCGGTTGCCGGTTCGATTGAGGCGATTTACCGCAACCAAGGTGAAATTTGTTTAGCTGGTTCGCGAATCCTTGTTCAAGAAAGTATTTATGACAAGTTTTTGGATAAGTTTGTTACAGCGGTGAAGAAAATAAAAGTCGGTGACCCAACTGACGAATCGACGGATATGGGGGCGCTCGTGTCAAAAGGCCATTTACAATCTGTTGATGAATACGTACAAATCGGGCTTGCAGAGGGTGCAAAATTGGCCCATGGCGGTAAGCGGGTTGAGGGTCTCACAGAAGGAAACTTCTATGAGCCGACTGTTCTTTATGATGTAAATAATAAAATGCGCGTTGCCCAGGAAGAAATCTTCGGACCTGTACCGGTGATCATTCCATTTAAAACGGAAGAAGAGGCAATTCAAATTGCCAATGATTCCATCTACGGCTTGGCAGGTGTTGTGTGGACAAATGATTTAAGACGCGCAAACCGCGTGACATCACAAGTTCACTCCGGCTTATTATGGGTGAATTGCTGGTATGTCCGAGACTTACGCACACCATTTGGCGGAGCTAAAGCGAGCGGCATTGGCCGTGAAGGCGGACGTCATAGTTTTGATTTCTATACAGAAGCGAAAACCATTACAATGAAAAAATAAAGAAATAAACAAAAGGTGACACATGCTCACCTTTTGTTTATTTCGAATGAGGAGGGTATTCTGGTGGCAGTACGAACGATTGAGTATGCACATGAACTATTGAAAGCGGAAGAAACGCGGCAAGCGGTCCAAGCCTTGACGGATCGCGATGAGCTGTTAACGGTGAAAGATGCCTATCAAATACAATTGGAAGCGATCAATGTAAAGCTGGCCCAAGGGAAAAAAGTTATTGGAAAAAAAGTAGGGTTAACAAGTGCAGCTATGCAAAAAATGCTGAACGTGAATGAACCGGATTATGGCCATTTGTTAGATGAAATGCGTGTCGAGAATGACGCAACGGTAAAGGCGGATTCGATGATCTCGCCTAAGATTGAAGCGGAAATCGGTTTTGTTCTTGCAGAGGATTTAGTCGGACCGAATATTACCTATTTAGACGTGATGATGGCAACCAAATATGTGGTGCCGACACTCGAAATTATAGATAGCCGGGTAGAAGACTGGAAAATCAAATTAATTGATACAGTGGCAGATAATGGTTCTTCTGCTAAAGTTGTCGTGGGCGATAAATATACAGCGCTCGACGGTGTTGACTTACGTACAGCTGGCATGTCTCTATTTAAAAATAATGAACTTCTTGCAACAGGTGCAGGTGCGGCGGCACTTGGCCATCCGGCACACGCGATTGCCTGGCTCGCCAATAAATTACATGAATTCGGAATTACTTTGAAAAAAGATGAATTAATTTTACCAGGAGCATTATCCGGCGCCGTACCGGTTGCTGCCGGGGACACCATTGAAGCGAAGTTTGGTGCACTTGGGTCGGTAACGGTTCATTTCGAATAATGCGATCCGGCTGGGGTTATGTGTAAATTGGTATCAGCCCCATGGGCAAAAATAAATAAAGTGAGGGCATAAAGGATGACTCTACTAACAAATAAAAACAAAGAAATTATTGAGTATTTGTATACGGCAGAGCGTGATGTACGGGAAGTCATTAAAGTGACGGACGAATATCCGGAATTAACCGTAAAGGATGCGTATGAATTACAGTCCGGTTTACTGGCACGCAAATTAGCGGAGGCTGGCACGAAAACGGTCGGTGTGAAGTTAGGTTTAACAAGCAAAGCGAAGCAAGTGATGATGGGCGTCAATGAAGCAATCTATGGTTATTTACATAGCGATATGCTCGCTTTTGAATGGGAAGCGGTTTGCTATTCAGAGTTGATCCATCCAAAAGTGGAACCAGAAATTGCTTTTTTATTAGGGAAAGACTTACAAGGTGAAAACGTAACGGAAGAGGACGTCTTAGAAGCAACCCAATATGTGGCGCCTGCACTTGAAGTGATTGACAGCCGTTATAAAGATTTTCGCTTCACCTTAGTGGATGTCATTGCGGATAATTGTTCTTCCGCTAAATTTGTCGTGGGAAGTAAATGGGTTTCACCAAGCTCGCTTGATTTAGGGAACGTCGGCATGGTCATGTCTAAAAATGGCGAAGTGGCCCAAACTGGTTCGAGCACAGCGGTACTAGGGCACCCGGCTACTGCAATTGCCTGGGCCGTAAACGAACTGGGAGCCCGCGGGAAAGGACTAAAAAAGGGAGATATCATCCTGAGCGGTGCGATCACCGAAGCCATCGCATTTAAGCCCGGAGATTCGGTGATTGCAAATTTTGAAGGCTTAGGCAGTGTATCCATGTATTGTAAGTGAGTGAACAGAAGAGAGTGCTACCCATAGTGGCATCTCTTCCTTACATTCAAATATAGGATATGGGACTTTCTATATAGCGTTATGCTGATGCCATAAGAAAAAATAGTTTGCAAGAAAAATAGTAAAGTGCATATTTACGTCATTTATATGAGGTGAGGAAAATGAAACATAATGACAATTTCCAGGATATTATCGAAAGGGAGAAAGGATTAAATAAGAGTTTAAAAACCTCCCAGCTTACCATGATTGCTATTGGCGGTGCGATAGGAACTGGATTATTTTTAGGTAGCGGTCTTGCAATTGGCAGTGCGGGTCCAAGCGTGATAGTAAGCTATGCGATTGGTGCGTTAATCGCGTTGCTGCTGATGGGGTGCCTTTCTGAAATGACCGTTGCTCATCCGACTTCAGGATCATTTGGTGCTTACGCTGAACGATATTTGAATCCTTGGGCAGGGTTCGCTGTTCGCTATTCCTATTGGTTTAGTCTTGTTTGTGCAGTTGGCACGGAAATCACTGCGGTTGCCATTTACATGAAATATTGGTTTCCGACTGTTCCAGGGATTGTGTGGATTTTACTATTTTCTGCTTTGCTTCTTTATGTAAACGCTACCAGTGTAAATGTGTTTGGTGCTGTTGAATATTGGTTCTCCCTTATTAAAATTATCGCCATTGTTGGTTTTATTATCTTAGGGGCTTATGTCATTGTTGGAGGGAATCAAACAAATATCGGTACACAAAACCTAACGATGCACGGTGGTTTTTTCCCAAATGGGTTTTGGGGAATGTGGATTGCAATCTTTGTTTCACTCTTTAGTTATTTAAGTATTGAAATGATTGCTGTTAGTGCCGGGGAAGCGGAAGACCCTGAAAAAGCCGTGCCCATTGCACTTCGCTCTGCGGTTATTCGACTGATCTTATTTTACTTATTAACGCTTTCCCTTATGGTCATGATTGTGCCGTGGAGTTCCGCAGGTTCAGACAAAAGTCCATTTGTAAAAGTGATGGAGATTCTCCACATACCGGGAGCAGCTGGAATCATGAATTTTGTTATCCTTGTTGCTGCGCTTTCCGCTATGAACAGTCAATTATATATTTCTACTCGAATGATGTTTTCGTTATCACGTGCAGGATATGCCCCTAAGAAGTTAGGGCAGTTAAGCAAAAATAAGGTTCCTGTCATTGCTTTATCTACTTCAGCAATCGGGATTGCAATAGCGTCGGTTTATTCAGTTGTTTCCCCTGAAACAGCATTTGTACAAATGATCTCGATTTCAAGTTTTGGTGCGATGTTTGCTTGGTTCATGATTTTTGTGACACATTTCTTTTTTCGTAAAAAATGGAATCAGCAAGGAGGCCGGAAGCTTCCTGTACAAATGATAGGTTATCCTTACTTAACCATTTTGGGTGCAATTTTGTTAGCATCTGTCGTTTTATCTACTTGGTTTTCTCCTATGTTTAAGGATACCTTACTACTTGGCTTTCCAGAGTTAATTTTCATATCAGTTGCTTATTTTATTTGGAAGAGAACTAAGTCAAAAAGTCACGATGAAAGTATAAGCAACAAAGGTCCCAGCTTATAAAAATCTATTAAACTAATATAAAGGATGACGTAAAATGATCAAATTTGAGGACAGTTGGGAGTTTGCTAAGAGGAAGGACCGTGAAGATGTTTTAAGGGATATACGGGAACGGTTTTGTATTCAGGAAAATGTGATGTATATGGATGGAAATTCATTAGGGCTATGCTCGAAGGACGCGAAAGAAGCTTTATTCCATGTGATTGATTTGTGGGAGAAACATGGAATTGGTATTTGGGATGTCGAGGATAGTAAATATTTTCTGTATCAAAAGGTTCTTGGTGCAAAACTTGCTCAATTGATTCAGGCAGATGACGATGAAGTCACGGTTATGACAAATACAACCATTAATATCCACCAAGGGATTAGTACATTTTATAAGCCGACACGAGACCGTTACAAAATCTTAGTCGATGATCTTAATTTTCCTACAGATCGGTATGCCATTGATAGCCAAGTAAGATTAAAAGGGTATGACCCAAAAGATGCGGTTAAAGTCATAGCAAGTTCTGATGGTAGGTTTGTTTCTGAGGATGCGATTATTGAAGGAATGACAGAAGATGTGGCATTGATTTTGCTTCCTTCGGTTTTATACCGGAGTGCACAGCTGCTTGATATGGAACGTATTACGAAAGAAGCACATGATAGAGGAATTATTATTGGTTGGGATTTATGCCACTCTATCGGAATCGTTCCGCATGATTTCAAACATATTAATCCTGATTTTGCCGTTTGGTGCAATTATAAATATTTATCAGCGGGACCGGGTGCTATTGCCGGTTTCTACATTAATAAAAGGCACTTTGAAAAGGAGCCGGGTTTAGCTGGATGGCATGGAAATAACAAAGAAACTCAATTCAAGCTGCTCAATGAGTTTGATCATGAATTAAACGCTCATGGCTGGCAAACGGGGACACAGCCGTTATTCTCTATGGCACCACTAGAAGGGGTTCTAAACATTTATCACAAGGTTGGTATGGAAAAGATTCGTGCGAAATCATTGGATATTACCAGATATTTGATGGATCTGGCGGATGAACGTTTGGCGAAATATGGTTACATCATTGGAAACCCTCGCGAAGATCATAAACGGGGCGGCCATATTTGTCTTGAACATGAGGAAGCTTACCGCATTTGTAAAGCACTGAAAAATCGTGGTGTTGTGCCAGACTACCGTGAACCGAATGTCATAAGGCTTGCGCCAGTACCACTCTATGTTTCATATGAGGAAGTGTATCGACTCGTGGAAATCCTTGAGGAAATAGCGATTAATATGGATTATGAGAACTATAGCAATAAACGTACACTTGTTGTATAAGAGGTATTCATTTTTAAAAAAAGAGGTAGATTACAATGAGTATTTTAGAAGAAAGAGATTTTAAAAGAATATCCTATGGCCGCAATGAAAATCAATTTGGGGATTTAAGGCTTCCTGCGGCGGGGGATGGGCCGTTTCCTGTTGCAATTGTTATTCATGGAGGTTTTTGGCGAGCAGGATTTTCATTGGATCATATGAATCCATTCGCTGAAAGTTTAACAGCACAGGGCATCGCTACTTGGAGTATAGAATATCGGCGGGTTGGTCAAGAAGGTGGAGGATGGCCAGGCACTTTCCAGGATGTTTCAGAAGCGGCTGATTTTGTTCGTACTTTGTCTGAAAACTATCCGCTCGATTTAAACCGTGTTGTGACAATTGGTCACTCAGCCGGCGGACATTTAGCATTATGGGCGGCTGCCAGGCACAGGCTTCCTCAAGATAGTATATTGTCTAGACTTGAAAATCCGTTATCCATAAAAGGGGTTATTAGCTTATCGGGGGTTAGTGATTTAGCACTTATGTGTGAAGTCCATTATCTGAGGGAAATCATAATAAAAGCCAATGATAATCCCACTCGAGACCTAATGGGAGGTAATAATAAGGACTGTCCAAGTAGGTTTGCTGAATGTTCACCTATTGAACTACTACCAATCGGCGTACCTCTTGAAATTATTCACGGATCACTAGATATAAATGTGCCAGTTGGTATTAGTGAAAAGTTTGCAAAAGCTGCTGAATATGCGGGAGATGATGTTGCCCTTAAAGTTCTTCCTAATTCAGAACATTTTAAACTCATCAACCCAGATTCAGAAGAATGGGCCGTAGTATTAGAATCCATTCTTTCATTAATCAATAAAGATTAAACCAAAATCTTTTAGAACAGTACCAATAAAAATACCTAAAGAAACCTAATCAGGGTTGTGAATTCTAATATCTCACAACCCTGTTTAATGTAAACTTTTTTGTTAAAATTTGTCCTCATCTTTTGCTGATTTTATTATAAAATGTTATTTATATCCAGCTTATTCAGGATGTTTCCTTTTTAAGGTTTAGAAGGGTGAAGGAAAGCTCAGGAGAATATTTTTCATTGTAGAGAATATATACAGAATAGGAATCTAAGTACGGAATTTCTGGTTAAGGGAGAAATCTTATGAATAAATTAGTAAATGACAATTTGTATGAAACGAGAAATTACCTAGTAAAAGAGATTGCTTTATTAAGTGATGCTCAATTTAATAGTAAGCCGGATATGAATAAGTGGAGTATTGCACAAGTTTGCCATCACTTAGTTTTAGTGGAAGAGGCATCTCTAAAGGCTATTGCATGGGGATTAAAAGAGATTGATAGTGCTCAAAGAGAACGTAAAAAAGTTGACCTTATATTATTGGATAGAACGAAAAAGATTAAAGCTCCAAAAATCGTTGAACCAGATGTCGAACCATTTGAGGTTCAGCAAATAATTAATTTGTTACACGATTCGAGAAAAAAATTGATGACTTTTCTTAGTACTATAGAAGATAAATCCATATTGGCGGAAAAATCAGTGAAGCATCCTGCTATTGGTGAATTACCTCTTGATCAATGGATTGAACAGATATATTTGCATGAACAGCGGCACATAGAACAAATAAAAGAGATAAAATTACTTTTATGTTGACCATGGGGACGGTCTGAACATATCCCTGTCAAGTAGACAGTAATAAAAATAACCACCCTTCTTCAGCAGCCTACAGGGTAGTTGATTGAGGGTGCACTGTCAAGTGCTATTCAGAACTGAAAAATATTTGTATAAAATTATAAGTTGCACCCTTTGAAAAAAAGATTGATCAAAATAATCATTTATTTGGTCAAACTTTTTAATAAAGCTACAGTAAATCATTCAAAATGATTTAATGTGTGTTTATATGTAAAACAAAAACAGCACCATGTGAATTTTTCACATGGTGCCTGACACCCTATAATGTTTTAAAAAACTAGTAAACTACTACTCTTCAAGTTGGAAGGCATGGCTGAAATGGATTTTTCCATTCTCATCCCGGATTTCCACTGTAGCTTGCTTATTTACTGGATCTACCTGGAACACACCGAAGTTGAAGAAATTGCCTTCCGCATACATACTTTCCGGGCCAAAGGTTGGATCCAATGTACCAGGATTTATTTTTACTGCCCCAATTGGACCGCTGATCAGCTCGTGATAATCGGTTTTGCCGTCTTGATTGGCATCATACTTGATGACTTGGGCAAAATGGACATCGGTCGTGACGAAAAATACGTTCTTAATTTCATTTTCCACGATAAAATCAGAGATTTTTTTGAACTCGTTCTCATAACCGGTTGGATCATTTGGGTTTACTTGATTTGCATTTGCCCATCCATCCCTGGCATTTGCCTTTCCGGTCGGAACGGAGATTGGCACAGAAGTAGCAACAAGTTTAACCTTTGCATCTGACTCGAGAAGCTGCTGTTTAAGCCATTTCAACTGTTCTTCACCGAGCATTGTTTTATCCGGTCCATCCGCTTGGGTGTTCGGGTCGCGGTAACCCCGGTTGTTAAGAATCATCATATCAAGTGTATTTCCCCATGAATACGTATGATAAAGCTTGTCCGCTGAACTGCGTTCCCCCGAAATTGGCCAATAATCTTTGAACGCACTTAAACCGCTTGGAGTTAACGGTTCAGATGGGCCCGAAAAGTCATTGGTTACTTCATGGTCATCCCAGATGGAGAAGGTTGCAGTTTTTTGTAAAAGACTGCGCAATCCTGCATCTGTTCGGTTCTCCTTATATTTCGCCCAAAAATCCTGTACGGTTTCGGATGGAGGATTAGGAACAGCCGGTGTCTTATTATCTGCATAAATGGTGTCCCCGCTGAACAGGAAGAAGTCCGGATTTAAGGCTGACATGGCCCGAAATGTTTTATAAGGCGGAATTTCTCCCTGACCGCCAGTATCTCCGCCCCAAACCATCGTCATTGGTTTTAAGCTGTTTTGTTCTGGTGCTGTTTTGAAGGAACCGTTCACCGTATAGTTGCTTGAAACGGCATGCGCGCGATAATAATAAGTGGTATCTGGCTTTAATCCGTCGACACTTACGTTTACCGCAAAATCATGCTTGGCATCTGCATGACTGGTTTTGACGATGGAAGGGCGTGTAAAGCTGGGATCTGTCGAAACTTCAAATTGAATATTGGCTGGTCCGCTTGCACGTGCCCATAATACGGCCGAAGAATCGGTCACATCCCCGCTCGCTACACCATGTGAAACAAACGGCTTATCCAGTAAGTCCACTAACAGGTCAGGGTTATTCGTGAACTCTCCATCCACACCAAGTGAAAGAAGTGATGCCAAGTCGTCCTGTGAATTCACTGTCCATGGATGGACAAGAAGTTGATTCTGGTGTGCGGCTTCCATAAACGTTGGGACAACAAGTTCTTTACTAGGGCCTACTCCGGCTGCGTATTCAGAGATTCGCTTAAATTCCTGATAGACATCCTTCCCTTTCAGCATAGCGGCAGTATAAAGTTGAATCAGCTGTACATTTGGCGCCATAGTTTTCAATTTGCGGAGGCTTTCCTCACTGAATGATTCAAGAATTAGATTCTTGTCATTCAGAACATTGGTTTTTTTCAAGATATCAATTAACTTTTCTTCCATTCCGGGGTAGACATTTGGTGCTTTTGTCTCCATATATAGGCCGACTTTTCCATTTCCTTTTTGTTTTACAAAATTAATCGCTTCTTCAAGTGTTGGGACGGGCTGTCCCACATATTCTTTTTTCGCCATGTTCGGAAATGCTGCGTTAAACCATGAACCTGCATCCAGACGTTTAATTTCATCCAGTGTAAAATCTTTCACTTGCCATGGTGCCCGATCAGGATAAAGTTCCTTTGCATTTGTCGTTCTTCCAAGCGTTTCATCGTGCATGGCAATCAAGTGGCCATCCTTCGTCATTTGTAAATCGAATTCCACATAATCTGCTTTCATTTGCATTGCTTGTTTATAGGCTGTCAAGGTATGCTCCGGGCCGTATGCTGATGCCCCGCGATGGGCAATGACTGCAACGTCAGAGGTAATTGGACGTAAGGTAGATTGTCCATTGTCAGTAACGATCTTCTTTTCCGGAGCAGCTAAAACGGCCCAAGGTTCAGCGGTAGTTACAGCAAGGGATAGACAAGCAAGACCAGCGATCAAACTCTTTTTCATTTTCAATCATCTCCAATAGGGTTTATGTCTGTCATACATAAAGGTATAGGAGAATTGTAAAGTTAGATTTAATAGAATATTAATATTTAGTAAAGATGGCAAAAATAGTAAATATTAATTATAAAAAATAGGATAATATTGGTTTTTACGTGATAAAATACCTATTCAAGAACCACGGGGACGGTTCTGGTGGCCAGCATTAATCTTCAAAAAAGCCAAGAGAACCGTCCCCTATGCTTGAAATAAAGTGACAAAACTAGTCTTTTTTTTACAAAAATAGAAGTAGTCCTTCCCTATAATGCAACACCTTTTCCTAACACCCTTTAATAGAATAGTAGTTGTATTAAAAAAAAAGAGGAGTGATGTAATTGAAAAGGAAAAAATTGATAACAGGGCTGGGTGTTGTCGCACTTTGTGCTAGTTTAGCGACTCCAACTCTAGCAGCTAATTCTTCTAACGGAAATTTAACGAACGATAATCAAGTGTATTCTATCCAAGGCTTTACAGATCACGCTGAAATGGTAAAACGACTGCAACAAATCGAGAAGAATAGCCAAGGAAGAGTTGCTTTAGAAGTGGTCGGTCAATCGAACCGCGGCCGAGCCGTTTATAAAGCTAGAGTAGGGAATGGAAAGAAAGTTGTTCTCATTGAAAGTGAGATCCATGGAAATGAAAAGACTGGAACAGAGGCATTGTTGAATCTCCTTCAATATGTTGGTTCTAGTAATTCTCCTGAGGCAAAGAAAATTCGTGATGAAATGACTTTAGTTGTTTTACCAAAAATGAATCCAGATGCATCTGAACTTAATCGTCGTGGAAATGACATGTCTTGGGCTGAAGTAGTAGCCAAGTTCCCACAGCTTGCTAGTGCCTCGAAACCAGCGTGGAATTATTATGCTTCAGGAGTATTACAAGAAAGGGATTATACTGGAAAGCCTGGTTTTGATGTAAACCGTGATTTTAATCCTGACTTAAACTATGTTCCAAAAGCAGCGGACTTCCCGGGAGCATCGAATAAGCCAGGTTGGTACATAACACCGGAGTCACAAACGGTAAGAGAGGTGTACAAGTCGTTAAAAGCTGAATTCGGCAAAGTCGATGTATTTATTGATTTACATCATCAAGGACAATATTATGTTGAAGGCACGGACGATATTGTTACGATGTCCTTATCGGCTGACTTTGTACCAGACCCTAGAACTCCTAGGGGAGAAAAATATGCACAGTATGCTAGTAACTATAATTTTGAATTTTCCAAGCAATTGAATCTGGCAGCATATAATGCGCTTCAATCAATTGGCCAAAATTCACCTTTCAACAATATTTCTCTATATAGCCAAAATCTTGATCTGCCTGGTACAGCTTTAGGCAGCTTCGCCTTGAATGGCAGTGGAACCGTGCTATTTGAGGTAAGAGGCCAAACTCACACATTGGGTCAAAAGAAAAAAGGTCAATTGGTTAAAGCCGTTGAAACCGGATTGTATGGGATTATTAATGGCGTCGCGGATGGGTCTGTAACACAACTTAATGCTGATGACTATAATAACATTCCGAGAACTTCATCCACTCCATCATTATAGAGTGTATTTGAAGTGAATCTCGTATAAATTGGTACCGCGTGGAAATCAACCACGTCCTTATCTATTTTGTATAAGTAGATAGGGGCGTGTTTTTTTTACTCTTTGGTAGGTTAAACTTTAAAAAAATAGTTTGGCCTGAAGAATATCGAGTGCGCTGTTGATTTCCTCTAAATCTTCTTTTGAAGCATTTTGTATTCGATGTAGAAACCGTGATTCTACATGGGCAAAGGCTTCGTTCATCATGGTTTCTCCAGCCTTTGAGAGACGAATATATTGTTTTCGGCGATCTTCGGTATCGGTTATTTTTTCAATTAAATTTTTTTCACTTAATTTTTTTAATTCACGACTCGTATTTGGCATAGACATATGTTGGCAATCACTAATTTCACTAAGGGTAACAGGCTGGCTAACGGTTATATATTCAAGAATGTTATATTGCACAGGCGTGATGGAATCAGATTTTGCCTGTTGAGTTAATTCGTGTGTCACACGATGAACCGATGTCGTAAAGGACACCCATTTTAAAAAAAGAGCTTTTTTGTCCATATCTCTCACCTCTTACCACGAAGATAACAAATTTGTTATCATAATACAATTATCATTTGACAACAAAAAACACGACTGCTATGATTTGGTTATCAAATGATAAGTAAAAGGGGTGCTTTATGAAAATCCTTGTAATTTACACCCATCCTAACCATCAAAGTTTATGTTACGCATTTTTACAAAAGGTCCTTAAAGGAAGCCACGAAAATCCAAATATAAAGGATATACAGGTGTTAGATTTGTATGAGGAAGGTTTTAATCCAGTTCTTGTGTTTAATGAGCATAAACGAAGACGTGATATGTATCGTGATCCACACCTTGAAAAATACCGGGACCAAATTATCTGGGCTGATAAGATTGTCTTTGTCTATCCCATTTGGTGGGGAAGACCTCCAGCCATGATGCTGGGATACATTGATCAATTATTTGCTGCAAATTTTGCCTACAAGGATAAGAAGGGACTACTACCGGAGGGACTATTGAAAGGAAAATCAGTTGTATGTGTGTCCACCATGAAGGGGCCGGCAAACTATCCACTTCTCTGGTTAAATAATTCACATAAAATATTGATGAAAAAAGCCTTATTTAGTTTTGTCGGAATTAAACAAGTTAAGTTTTTTGAGTTTGGTAATATGGAAAGTCCAAAGGGAAAACAAACAAAAAAACTAGAAAAGATTTATCGTTATTTTAAAAAGATAGATTGTTAAAGAAACTTTGGGCTGCGTTTTTATCGGATTTATTGGATGCATTTCATCCAGGATTTTCGGGAAAAATGAATCCAATGGTCCTCATTGGATGCATTTCTCTAAAGATTTTTACCAAAAATGAATCCAATCCCATTTGGATACATTCATTCGCAATATCCTTCGATTACGACATGTTTTCAGCTGCTTATGACATATTTTGTGGCACTTACAACATAATTCCGAACACTTACAACATAAAATTGGCAACTTACGACTATTTCCCGAAACTTACAACATTTGCTGGATATTAACTGGAAACCTTTGTGGAAATTTAAGTAATGATTGCGCTTGACTATTTCGATTATTTGGACTATAATCTTTATAAATTTTCAAATAATTTATGATTAAAAGCGTTGAAGAGGGAAAGTACGATTATGTTATTTTACACAGAGAGCTTCGGTAGCTGAAAAGGAGCAAAAATACGAATCCGAACAATGGCCTCAGAGCTTCGTGCTGAAACGATCTAATTAGATTGGAGTAGGTTTCGACGAGATTTGGTACTCGTTATCCATACCACAGTATAAAGAGCAACCTGAAAAGCTCATGTACTTGCTGAGGCTGGTTTGTGTGAGCAAACAGTAAATTAAGGTGGTACCACGTGGATCTAAACCACGTCCTTATCTATTTTCTTGAAATAGATAGGGGCGTGGTTTTTTTATTAAATGTGAAGCGAGGGGGCCCAGTGCTTTTGCTTCACCCGTGCTTCAAGAATATGAAACGAAGGAGGAAAATATAATGAATTACAATCTTGTGTTGCAAACTGATTTTGGTACAAGTGATGGTGCAGTTAGTGCTATGTATGGTGTGGCGATTTCCGTTAATCCGATGATCCGGATCTTTGATCTAACCCATGACATTCCCCAGTATCATATTTGGGAAGGTTCCTACCGATTATATCAGACGGTTTCTTACTGGCCAGAAGGAACGGTGTTTGTTTCCGTTGTTGACCCGGGTGTTGGCTCTGAGCGCAGAAGTATTGTTGTGAAAACAGCCTTGGATCACTATATTATTACTCCGGATAACGGGACACTCACTCATATTAAAAATTGTATTGGTATTAAAGAAGTGAGAATCATTGATGAGACCGTCAATCGCTTGCCGCAATCCGGTGAATCGTATACGTTCCACGGCCGTGATGTTTATGCATATACGGGGGCAAGGCTCGCTTCTAATATCATTACGTTTGAGCAGGTTGGCCCAGAGGTTCCAGTCGATTCTATTGTTGAATTGCCGCAGCCGGAGCCGAGTATTACGAAAGAGGTGCTCACAGGTCATATTGACATCCTTGATATTCGCTTCGGTAATTTATGGACAAATATTGACCGTGTTCTCTTCAAGGATTTACCCGCGGAATATGGCGATTCCTTTGAAGTAACGATTGAAAATGATACCCGCCAAGTCTATAAAAACATTATGACCTATGGCCGAACATTTGCTGACATCCATTTAGGCGAGCCATTGCTATATGTAAATTCGCTCGATAAAATCGGTGTGGCGATCAACCAGGGTTCATTTGCCAAGGCGTATCATATTGAAACAGGGGCATCTTGGAAAATATCTATTCGAAAAATACCAAAAATTATATATAATTAACTTAGTAAAAATATAAATTATGGGGGTTGAGGAAATGAAAGGGAACCAATTATCAATTAAAACCATCGTCGCGATTGGGATTGGTGCAGCGGTATTTGTGATATTAGGGAGATTTGCCAGCATTCCTACAGGAGTGCCGAATACGAATTTTGACACATCGTACGGCTTTTTAGCGTTAATGGCAATTGTTTTCGGACCGGTTGCCGGCGGCTTGATTGGGTTAATCGGCCATGCATTAAAGGATGCCATTTTCTACGGAACTCCGTGGTGGAGCTGGGTGATTGTCTCCGGAATCGTTGGTTTCTTAATTGGCCTTGCAGCGAAGAAAATCAATATTGAATCAGGTGTTTTTAATGTAAAAAAAATCATTCTGTTTAATGTGGTTCAAATCATCGTCCAAGCAATCGGCTGGTTTGCGATTGCGCCAACCTTGGATGTCCTGATTTATGCTGAGCCAGTAAATAAAGTCTATTTACAAGGCCTTGTCGCCGGCGGGTTAAATATGGTGACTGTTGCTGTTCTTGGTACGTTGTTGCTTAGTATTTATGCAAAAAGCCGGAGTCAAAGCGGCAGCCTGACGAAGGATGTTTAATGAGAAGTTTTGCATCGGGAAAAGACTAGGAGAAATTTTATGAAAAAACCGGTTATTCAATTTGAAAACTATAGCTTTCAATACCGCAGTCAGACAGCGCCAACCTTACATGAGATCAACTTAACGATCTATGATGGGGAAAAGGTTCTCATTGTCGGCCCTTCAGGCTCGGGAAAAAGCACACTTGGCCATTGTCTCAATGGCCTTGTTCCCTTTTCATACAAAGGGAAAGTGTCAGGAAGTTTAAAAATCGGCAGCGAGGACGCTAAAGATTTAGACATTTTTTCCTTATCGAAAAAAGTCGGAACGGTCCTTCAAGATCCTGATGGTCAATTTATTGGGCTTACGGTTGCTGAGGATATCGCGTTTGCGCTTGAAAATGATTGTGCACCGCAAAGGAAAATGGTTAAAAAGGTCGACGAGGTATCGAAAATGGTGGATATGGAGGATTATTTGGACGCCTCGCTGCACCATCTTTCCGGTGGGCAGAAGCAGCGGGTTTCACTCGCAGGGGTTATGGTCGATGACGTGGATATTTTATTATTTGATGAACCGCTGGCCAATCTGGATCCGGCAACAGGGAAATATGCGATTGAACTGATTGATCGAATCCACTGTGAAACAAACAAAACGGTCGTAATTATTGAGCACCGTTTAGAGGATGTCTTGGATCGCCCTGTTGACCGCATTATTGTCGTCGATGATGGCAGAATCATCAGCGATATGGCTCCGGATGAACTGTTGGCCTCACCGGTTTTGGAGCAGTGTTCCATCCGCGAGCCTTTATTTGTGAAAGCGGCGAAATTCGCCGGTTGTCGTATTACACCGGAAATGAAGCCCGCACATCTTGATACCTTTCAAGTCGAAAGCTGCAGAGATCAGCTAATCGACTGGTTTACAAATGTCGTGCCCCCGGAGCCACGAGTGAAAACAGAACCGATTTTGGAATTAAAGGATATCAACTTTGGCTATACACCGGGGCAACGAACGATTCAGGATGTTTCTTTTTCAATTGAAAAAGGGGAAATGATCAGTATTGTTGGAAAAAATGGTGCCGGAAAGTCGACGCTGTCCAAATTAATTTGTGGCTTTGAAAAGCCGAGCTCAGGGCAAATTTATTATCAGGGGCAGGATATTAGCAACGATACGATTAAAGAGCGCGCCTTGAGGATTGGCATGGTGATGCAAAACCCGAATCAGATGATTTCGAAGCAGATGATCTTTGACGAAGTAGCGCTTGGCCTTGTGATCCGCGGTATACCGGAAGCGGAAATCAAGGAACGGGTGTTAAAAACCTTGAAAATCTGCGGCTTGCATCCGTTCCGAAATTGGCCGATTTCGGCGTTAAGCTTTGGCCAGAAAAAGCGGGTCACGATCGCTTCGATTTTAGTTTTAGAGCCGGAGGTCATCATTCTCGACGAGCCGACCGCAGGGCAGGATTTCCGCCATTATACCGAGATTATGGAATTTTTGGTGAAACTTAACCTTCATGGTGTAACTATCATCATGATTACCCATGATATGCACCTTATGCTTGAGTATACACCGCGGGCGATTGTGATTGCCGGGGGACGAAAAATCGCTGATGACACAGCCGTCAATATCCTCGCGGATTCCCGGGTCATTAGTGAAGCAAACTTAAAGGAAACGTCTTTATTCGAATTGGCAGAGCGGGCGGGAATTGGCGAATCGAAGCAGTTTGTCGACCGGTTTATCGCGTATGATCGAGAGGTGAGGCAGAAATGGCAGTAGAAATGCTTTCATACATTGAGCGGCAATCACCGGTCCATCGGCTGACAGGTGTGACCAAGCTGATTTGCTTTATGATCTGGTCGTCGGTCGCGATGCTCACCTATGATACGCGCGTTTTGATCTTTCTCTTCTTATTCAGTATTGGTGTTTTTATCGTTTCCAAGGTAAAACTAAAGGAAGTGGCTTTTGTCCTTCTGTTTATTTTGTTTTTTCTCATGATTAATAATCTCGCAATCTATGCTTTTTCGCCGCAAGAGGGTGTGGCGATTTACGGGACAAGCCATGTGGTGTTTGACTTCGGTGGCGGGCGCTATTCACTTACGCTTGAGCAATTATTTTATCAATTGAATGTGACGCTGAAATATTTCACCGTCATTCCCGCTGCAATCCTATTTATCGTGACGACCAACCCGAGTGAGTTTGCCGCATCACTAAACCGCATCGGTGTCAGCTACCGGATTTCGTATGCTGTTGCACTGGCGTTACGCTATATTCCTGACATTCAACGGGATTTTCGGACGATCTCACTTTCCCAGCAAGCCCGCGGGATTGACATGTCGCGCAAAGAAAAGCTGCCGAAGCGGACCAAGAATGCCGCCTCGATCATCATCCCGCTCATCCTATCAAGTCTCGATAAGATTGAGGTGATCAGCAATGCAATGGAACTTCGCGGTTTTGGAAAAAACAAAAAGCGCACCTGGTACCGGGCCCGTCCCTTTCAAAAAATAGACATCGTCACTATCATCTTATTCATACTCATTCTAGCAGTATCACTATACATCACCTTTCAAGATGGTGACCGGTTCTATAATCCATTTTGAAGCAAGAGAACGAGTATCTTGCTTCTTTTTTATGAAAAATGAGGATAGCTTTGCGAATATGGGAATTGTAATGGGATCTGCCATCGGTTGTCTGAAATAAGATATATTTATAATATTTAATCCTTGACAACTTGATAGATTTCATTTTATAATTCGTTATACTAAAATAATGTTATATATTGTAGAGCGTTGAAAGGAATTTAGTAGTGCTTAGCAATTTTGTCTTCAGAGAGCTGATGGTTGGTGCGAATCAGTACAAACGTAAGCATGAATTACACTCCGGGAGTTTCTTTTTCGTAGTAAAGGCAGCAGCCTTTATGAAGGGAAAGACGGCATCATAGCCGTTATCAGAATGAAGTGGTGAGCGTATGCTCACAACTAGGGTGGTACCGCGAAGTCTATTCGTCCCTACTGGTTTATTCCAGTAGGGACTTTTTGTTTATTCGAAAAATTTAATAAAATACAAGCATGGAAGGGAATACAGTAGTGCTTAGCAATTTTGTCTTCAGAGAGCTGATGGTCGGTGCGAATCAGTACAAACGTAAGCATGAATTACACTCCCGGAGTTTCTTTTTCGTAGTAAAGGCAGCAGCCTTTATGAAGGGGAAGACGGCAACAAAGTCGTTATTAGAATGAAGTGGTGAGCATAAGCTCGCAACTAGGGTGGTACCGCGAAGTCTATTCGTCCCTACTGGTTTATTCCAGTAGGGACTTTTTATTTATTCGAAAAACTTAATAATATACAAGCATGGAAGGGAATACAGTAGTGCTTAGCAATTTGTCTACAGAGAGCTGATGGTCGGTGCGAATCAGTACAAATGTAAGCATGAATTACACTCCCGGAGTTTCTTTTTCGTAGTAAAGGCGGCAGCCTTTATGAAGGGGAAGACGGCAACAAAGTCGTTATTAGAATGAAGTGGTGAGCATAAGCTCGCAACTAGGGTGGTACCGCGAAATCTTTTCGTCCCTACTGGTTTTCCAGTAGGGTTTTTTTTATGAAAAGGAGGGATTATGAATGAAATGCAGAATTCGATTACCTAGTTAGGAGAATTCACAAAAATATTGAAAAGATAGAAAGGATTGAATGAAGTATGAACCAACAATCAAAATCCACAAAACAGATTCCCGCTCATTTGCGACAATTTGTCTCAGAGCAGCACTACGAGGAGTACACACCCATTGATCATGCGGTATGGCGATATGTGATGAGACAAAATCATCATGCACTAAAGGATACAGCACATCCGGCGTACGTGGAAGGTCTCCGTGCATCAGGGATTGACACAGAGGCAATTCCAAATGTATCAGACATGAACGAGCATCTTTCAAAAATTGGCTGGGGAGCCACTATTGTAGATGGATTAATTCCAGGTGTTGCATTCTATGATTTTCAAGCGCATGGTATTTTGCCAATTGCCGTCGATATTCGTAAAGTAGAAAACATCGAATATACACCGGCACCGGATATTATTCACGAATCCGTAGGTCATGCACCTATCCTATTTGATTCTAAATATGCTTCATACGTAAAACGATTCGGAGAAATTGGTGCCAAGGCATTTGCAACAAAAGCAAAGCATGAAGTATTTGAGGCAGTCAGACATCTTTCGATTGTCATGGAAGATCGCCATTCCACACCACAACAAATTGAAGAAGCAAAACGATTGGTAAGCGAAAGGAAAAAAGCGGTAAAGGGGATGTCAGAAGCAGATCAAATCTCGCGGATTTTCTGGTGGACAGTGGAGTACGGCTTAATAGGAACGTTGGAAAACCCGCAAATATACGGCGCCGGACTTTTATCGTCTGTAGGAGAAAGCAAGCATTGCCTATCTGAAAACGTAGTAAAACTTCCTTTTTCTATAGAGTCTTGTATTCAGACAAGCTACGATGTTACGACCATGCAGCCGCAATTATTTGTTTGCGAGAGTTTTGATCAATTGACAGAGGCTATCGAAAAGTTTGCCAATTCAATGGCATTCCGGAAAGGTGGAACGGAGAGCTTAGATAAGGCGCTTCAATCAGGTAGCACGTCGACATTTGTCCTGAACTCCGGATTACAAATTACAGGAACGATCGAAAAAATGCTTAAAGATTCAGATGGCGAGGCCATTTATGTGAAAACAGCAGGACCAACAGCATTGGCTATTAATGATAAGGAGCTTCCTGGACATTCGAAAACTACTCATTTCAGCGGTTTTGGCACTCCAATTGGTTTATTAGAAGGGGACATCTCTCTTGAAGAATGTACCGAGGAAGACCTTCAGACTTTTGGAATTGAAAAAGGTCGTAAATCGACTTTGGCTTTTAAGAGCGGCATTCAAGTAACGGGTAGGGTCTCTACAATAATCCGAAACAACAACAAACTAAATCTCATTTCCTTCGAAAGCTGCAGAGTCACATTAGGGGATCAAGTGTTATTTGAGGAAAAGTGGGGAACGTTCGACATGGCTGTAGGATCAGCCGTTACGTCAGCATTTCCAGGCGTTGCTGATGCAGAAGCATTCTTCGGTGTAGAAGAAATACCTAAAAAGGCTTCAACAGAACCAAGACTGTTAACAGAAATAGAAAATCTGTACCAAACAATCAGAGAAATCCGTGAAAAAGAGTCACTGGATGAAAATAGTATGGTGACTATTCAAAACGTTCTTCAAGTGTTGAGAAGAACTTATCCAAAAGAATGGCTGCTGCGCTTGGAAATTCTGGAATTGTTCTGTGAGCATTGTGTGCAAACAATGGAAACAGAACAGGTCCATCAAGAATTGCTTCGTCTCAGCACAACAAAAGAACTTCAACGTCTTATCAAAAATGGATTATCGTTACTTCCGCTTCAAAAGGAAAGTCAAAGATGTTAACAGCATTGACTCCTTTAGAACTTCAATTGGAGTGTGCAAAACTTCAAAACTGGAAGATTAAAAACGATAAATGGATCGAAAGGAAATATATGTTTAAAGAATACATGCAAGGTATTCAATTTGTTTCAGCAATCGGTCAAATTGCTGAAGAAAACCAACATCATCCATTTATCAACGTCCAATATAAAGCCGTTATTGTTTCGCTCAGCTCCTGGGCTGCAAAAGGTGTAACAGCTATAGATATTGATCTAGCAGTCGAATTCGAAAAAGCGTATGAACATGTAAATCATACTATTTCATCCATAAGGTGATTAGTATATCGAAAAAATGATTTTATGTATAGATGAATGAAAGAAGCAAGGGGACGTTTCTCTTGCTTCTTTTCGCTTTTCCGAGCCTGTCACGACCTGATGAAAAGATTCAATACAGTAAAAGCCCCTTACGTCTAAGGGACTTTTAACTGTCAAAATATAAATAAATTAAGCTTCACTTTATGCAATCCTCGATATTTAGAAACCGATTTGCCCACTGTTGATAAAATTTTTCTTCATGAGAAACGAGTAATACACTACCTTTAAACTGAATTAATGCTTTTTGTAGTGCTTCTTTTGTTTCCGCATCTAAATGATTGGTTGGTTCATCCAAGATGAGGAAATTGTAAGGCGAAAGAAGGAGTAAGCATAATTTCACCTTTGACTGTTCTCCGCCACTTAGCGTAGCTATTGCTTGAGTAGTATGAGTATTCTTCACCCCACATTGAGCCAATCGACTTCGAATTTCCTTCACGCCCAATTTTGGGTAAACATCTGAGATAATTTGGATAGGTGTTTTTGCTCCATCTTCCCATATTAAATCTTGTTCGAAATAACCAATCTTTACCGATTCTGCAAACTGAAAACTACCTGCAACTGCTGAAATACGTTGAACGAGTGTTTTTAGTAATGTTGATTTTCCAATTCCGTTGAAGCCTGTAATTACAAGCTTTTCTCCGCCTAAAACAGAGAAATACAATTTAGGCAAGAGGGGTTTACCATAACCAACCTCAAGCTCATTTACCCGGAGAGCTACCTGTGCGGAAAGTGGGATTTCCTTAAAGGTAAAGGTCGGTTTATGAGTGAAAACAGGTGGAGCCATTCGTTCCAACCTTTCAAGCTGCTTCCGGCGTCCTTGAGCTATCTTGGTATTCACTCCAGCAATATTTTTTCGAATAAATTCTTCCGTCTTTTCGATCTTTTTTTGTTGAGCTTCGTATTGTCTGATATAATCTTCCCGCAAATGCTCTTTTTGACGAAGAAAATCCGAGTATTTCCCCGCATACTTTTTGATCGTTCCAAACTCGATATCACATATACATGATGATATTTTCTCTAAAAAATCAAAATCATGGGATACAACGACATAAGCGCCATCGAAGGCTGATAAATAATTGGCTAACCAGTCCACATGTTCCTTATCGAGAAAATTTGTTGGCTCATCCAACAATAGCACATGGGGCTTTTCGAGCAATAGCTTTGCTAAAATTACTTTTGCTCTCTGACCGCCGCTCAACTCCTGAATGGGACGATCGACGCCAATTGCATGAATCCCTAAGCCATAAACCACTTTATCAATGTGACTTTCAATTAAATAAAAATCACTCGTTTCAAGCTTCTCCTGATATGTTGCTGCTTGCTCCAATAGACCGTAATCACCAGTGATGGCCATTTCTTGATAGAGATCATTCAGTTTTTTTTCTAGTTCAAATAAATGGGCAAAAGCTGTTTTCAAATAGTCAATAATTGTTCTAGTACCATTGATTTCGGCATATTGATCAAGATGCCCAATACGAATAGTAGATTGCCATTTAATCATTCCGCTATCTGGAATGACTTCTCCCATCAATATTTTGATCAGCGTGCTTTTTCCTGCGCCATTTTGTCCTACAATCCCCATATGTTCACCTTTGTATAAATCAAAACTAGCTTGATTATATAGAACTTTGTCTATAAAACTGTGGGTTAAATTTCTAACTTCAAGTAAACTCATCATAATTCCTCTTTTCCTAAAAATAAAAAAAGCAAAGAGACAGCGTTACTAGACGCCAGCTCTTTGCTTTGGTGGTATTGCTGCAACAGATGCAACAAAAATGATTTCAATTTGAAAAAAACTCATTGAAATATCCAAAACAAAGGGCCATAGACAAAGCATTGTCTATGGCCCTTTAATCTATTATCCATCGGCAAATAGTCATACTCAAATAAGCATAGTGCCACTACACTTTTTTCAGCAAACTATAAGCCGATGAATATAGGAAACAGTATGCTTCCCGATTAAGCTCCTGACACAATGCTTCATCGTATACATTTGTGCGGAGCTAAGTTCTGTAATAAATACTCTAGACTGGATATTCATTATGGAAAGCACCTTCTTTCCCATTTATACTATTATAATATCACAAAAATGTTCTTGTAAATGTTGCGAACCCTACTTGATGTTTCTATAACCTATAAAGTTAAACCACCATCTACGAGTGCAATTGAACCGGTCATATAGCTTGCTTTATCTGATGCTAAGAAAGCAACCATTTCAGCGAGCTCTTTCGGATCAGCATAACGACCCATTCTCATATTGGAAAACTCTTCTGGAACGTAACCGCCTTTTTCAAACTGCTCAGCGACACTAGCGGTTAACGCTGTTTGAACACCGCCTGGGCAAAGTGCATTAATACGAATTCCTTTTTTCGCATATTCTAATGCAGCGCCTTTTGTTAAGCCGATAACCGCATGTTTGCTTGCAGAATAAACAGCTACACTATGTTCAGGACGAATTCCTGCAGTTGAAGCCGTGTTAATAATCGATCCGCTACCTTGCTCTTCCATTACTTTTAGTACATATTTCAATCCAAGGAAGACACCTTTTACATTGATAGCCATAATCCGATCAAATTCAGATTCCTCTACTGTAGTGAAAGGTGCGAATTTTTGAATGATCCCTGCATTATTGAAAAATATATCAATGCGTCCATATGTTTCAACGGCTTTATTGACATAGTTTTGCACATCTTCACTTTTTGATACATCAGCCTGAACGAAGATTCCGTCTCCACCTTGCTCTTTCACAAGCTTTAACGTTTCTTCCCCTGTTTCCTTATTGAAATCGACTAATATAACTGTTGCACCGTCACTAGCAAGTTTTAAACTGCTTGCTCTGCCAATTCCACTACCTGCACCAGTTATCACGGCAATTTTATTTGTTAATTCCATGTTTGTCTCCCCTTTGTTTAAGATTTCTAACATCACCTATTTTATTGCTGAATAAGAATTATTTATTGTATTATTTTACGGATAATAGTATTTTTTTTAGGTGAAAAACAAACAATGTAACCGATTTACAAAAATGAATGGAGCAGATGAAATAAATGGAAGTATCAAAAGAGGATCTACACTATATTTGTCAGCTTATTTTTGAAGCTCATCAAATCCCTGTTTATTATCTCAATCAATTTGGTGAATTCGAATACGAATTTTCAAGAAGTGACATACGGAGTAATCCCTATTATGTCCCGTTCAAGGAGCAGATGAGTGTATATACTAATAAAGAGGATCCAAATGATTTTCCTATCTTCTTTTCCAATTCAAATTTGAACTTTTTCTTTGTCAATCTTAAAGAATCGGACCATTTTTTAGGAACGATTATTGTAGGACCTTCCCTTGATTCAGCAATATCTGATGAGCTTATTACGAAGATCATGGATGCATTTAAAGGAAACATCAATAAAAGGAATCTCATTGAATACTATCAAGCCGTCCCCATTATGGATCATCAACAACTCCTAACAATTAGTTTAATGGTTTATTATTTGATTTATCATAAAACGTTAGATAAAAGGTTTGTCCTCCAAAACAATAATGAGTTTGACCTCGTCGTAATTGAATCAGAGAATCTGGATCTGGAACTTTCGAAAGGGAGAAGGAATTTCATTTTTCACTCCAATCTTTCCTATGAACTGGTGTTGCTTGATTATGTCAAAAACGGACGGATCGATAAATTACAGGATATCTTCGATTACTCCATTGTCGGTGAGGCAGAATTAGGATTATTGTCGAAACGAAATCGCTTAAGAAGTGAAAAAAATTTAATGATAACGGGCATTGCCCTTGTTTGCAGAGCAGCCATTGAAGGTGGCTTACATGAGGAAACGGCCTTTACTTTAAGTGATATCTATATTCAACAACTTGAGGAATTAGGAAACCTTAAAGCAATATTGAAATTAACGGAGGAAGCCATAAAGGATTTTACGAAGCGTGTGTACCAATTAAATGAAGAAAAATATTCTGCCGCCATAACCGCTTGTCAACATTATATTTATAACCATCTTTATGGCGATATCACACTTGATCACCTTGCAGAAATGTGTCGTTTAAGTCCCAATTACTTATCATCCCTATTTAAAAAAGAAGTTGGTATACCGATAAGTGAATATATCCAACGGCATCGAGTAGACGAAGCAAAAAAGCTGCTAGTATTAACAAATTATTCGATTTCAGACATCAGCACATGGCTAAATTTCAATGATCAAAGTTATTTTATAAAGATCTTTAAAAAATACACAGGTTTAACTCCTAAGCAGTTTAGAAATGATCATTCTTCTGAAAATACATCGACATGATTGAAGAAAACCACTCCTGTATGAGGAGTGGTTCACTTAAAGGAATGTGCAAATGAATCAAAAACTATTGGCAGAGTTATTCTAAGGTAGGCTCTTCCCGTTGTTTAGCTCCATGAACCAATTTCACTTTAATATCTAGCTTAATGGAATCTTTCGTTAACGGAATTTTTCCATTATGTTCTGCTTGTTTCCAGGCGTTTACGTTTTTCCTATAAAGAACCTCTGATAGTCGATACACATCGGCGTCGAAGTTAAGTCCTTTTGAATACGTTTCCATAATTTGTTTTTTTATTTCCTTTTCTGATTCTGATGCTAAACTAGCAAGATTGACTTTTTTCACTAGGACAAGCATTGTAGCTTTTGCTTTGATCTGCACATTAAAATGAATGTCCGAATTTTTTACGACTGGATGTACCTTTACTTTTAACTTTTCAATTACTAGATCAACCATTGGCCCTTCTTTACTTCTTACCTCTAGCCCGTCTCGAACAAAATCTTTATTCATCCATCTAAAACCTGCGGCATGATCGTTTGTTATTGTTCCTTTAAGAGCATCCTTTGTAGTAATAGCAATCCCATCTGTTTTAATTGCATCATGTCCTCCTTTATCTGTTACCCAGTTTTTTTCGGAAATGCTTATGAAAGGGATACTAGCCTCGTATCCAGGCTCGTCCAGCGCGATAAGCAATTCTCTCATATCGATCGGACGAGTAAACGAACTTTGATGGAATGTGGCTTTAGGATCGCTAAGCCTTGATAGGGCGGTAGACATATCAAGAATTGGAGTAGTAACGAATACTTTCGAAAGTGGTTCCTTTGTTGCGTACATAAAAATACGATAGCGCGTCTCCCGATAGCGATCCAACATATCAATCGTTGCTTTGACCCCCACTTGCTTTAGCGCATTTTCTGTGAAAACAACATAGGAAAGATGGCCCCAGAAAATGCGTCTTTGGGTACTTTTATAGAGGGTGAAAATTGCTTTATCAAACGTTTTTGCCGAGGCATGGCCGACTTCAACATTTACTTGAGGTCCTCCGGCTCCGCTGGACTCAGATTTTGCCATCAACCGTAAATTTATTATTTGTAAATAAACGGTATAATGACCATCCTTATAATCCACTCCCAACCCTTGAGCATAAACCATTCGCTCAGATTCATTTGTATCCCAGCAGCCTGCTATTGGGATAACAGCCAGCACGATCAATGGAAGAAACAAGTGTTTTATCAGTTTTCTCCTCATTAGGATTCCCCTTCTTTTCGGGTAGGATCGTTAGGGTTTAGAGAGTTTGCTCTACTGACTTTTTTGGAATCGGGTAAACGAAAAACAGATTTTAAGATATTCATCATATCAATACGGGTGGCTAAGCCTAAATAAGGAACCCCAAAAATCCGAATTTTAGCAATGTAAATAATAATAATAAAGATTGAGATAAAAAAACCAAAAAAACCAAAAATAGAAACACAAAAGATGACAAAAAACCGGATTATAGAAACTGTTCCAATTAACCACTGGTTTACCAGTGTAAAGGTAGCAATAGTCGAGCCTGAAATGACCACAAGCATGGCAGGATTTGTTAATCCTGCTCTAATTGCTGCATCTCCGATAATCAGTCCGCCTATTACGCTGAGTGTTTGTCCGACTGCAGTTGGCAAGCGTAGACCAGCTTCCCTAAATAATTCAAATATAACCAGCATTAATAAGGCTTCGAGAGAAGTGGGTAGTGGAACTCCTCTTCTCGATTCTACAATGGTTGCTAAAAGCGTGAGCGGAAGCTGATTCTGATGGAAAGCAGAGAGGGCAACCCAGAAACCCGGAAGGAAAGTTGCTATAAGAATTCCGACAACCCGCATCAATCGCTCAAAGGAGCTAAAGGCATAGTTCTGTTCTTTATCCTCGGAACTCTTTAACAGAAAGAACAGGTTTACTGGTGTTATATAAGCATAAGCAATCCCATCGATTAAAATAATGACTCTGCCACTTAGGAGAGATTGAACGGAAAAGTCTGGTCGTCCAGTATAGGCATGACGTGGAAACAAACCGAATGGGTTTTTATCTATTAATTCTTCTAATTGTGTACCGCTAAAGAGCCCATCGATTTCAATAGCAGACAACTTTTCCATGATGTTTTGTAAAATTTCTTTATCAGTAATATCGTCTATATATAGGACAGATACCTTTGTTCTGGTTCGCCTGCCAATTTCCAGCGATTTACTTGCAAGCGAGGTGGTTCGAAGTCGTTTTCGAATTAATGCGATGTTGATTGAAATGTCTTCAATAAAATTGTCTCGTGGACCTAAGAGACTCACTTCTGTTTTTGTTTCTTCCGGGTTTCGCTGCGGCCGTTCCGAAATGTCAACTAGAAAAATGCTTCCCGGTATATTGAAGTCCAACAGCATTTTTCCGGAAAAAATCTCTGAAACTGCTTCATCTTCATTTTCTAGCAATTTAAGAGAAGGGAGGTGAAGAAGGTCGAGAATCTTTTCCTTGCTAGGTTCCGCATGTAATGGCGAAAAAAAAGCTTCAAGACGATCGGGAACCGTTTGATAAAGCATATCGTTTCTAATTAAACCTTTACAGTAAATCATCATCACCTTGTGCTGATTGAATTTAAAAGGTTCAAATATAACATCTTCGTTTTTTTTGAATAACTCCCGAAGAGTTTGTTCGTTTAGATACTTTGATGCTGTTGAAATTTCTTTTTCATCAGGAGTTTTAGTTGTATTCTGAGTCTTTTTCTTTTTCTTAAACATCTTTGTTCGGCCTCCATACTTTTCTTTCAAAAATCGCTGCCAATAGACCGAGGAAAACTGATAAGCCTAAGAAGAACCAGAGCGTAAATGGTAAAATAATCGCAGATAACATTCGCAAGTATTGAAAATCACTGATCGGCAGTAATGCTATAGCAGTAATTGCAGCTATAATCATTAACAGATACCATTTCTGTTTCTTTTTAAATGGAAGATACTCCCTTATTATCAGCAGAAGTAATGAAATTCGGATAAATGCACCTGATAGCCATTGATAGATGGATAAAAAGTCGACGTGTTCAATAAAATTCCCCAGAGAGGCCAGTCCCCATTCCTCGTATGGAGGAAATCGCTGTTTTGATGCTTCAACGGGTCCAAATTCAATCACAGCTCCCATCAGGGGGCCAACTGTTAATAATGTTAAGATGATTGAAGCTATTATTAAATGACCAAACCGAATAGGTGTTTCAGTTTTGTGTTGAAGGAACAGAAGGAATATTAATTCCACCATCCCTGAACATTGGTATATCGTCCCTTTTAAAACAGGGCGAAACCCATGTTCGAGAAAGGGCATGAGAAGTGAAAAATTTTTGTATTGAATATTAGTAATTGCTACAAAAAAGCCGAGAAGAATAATAAAAAATAAAAGAAAAAAATTAACGATACTCAAGGTACGCAGACACGTTCCTGCCAGCATCCAACAAACCAAAATAAAACAAGCTGCTAACAAAAAAAAAGGAGTCTTCGGTAGGAAAGTAATATTGACCCAAGTAATTGTCTCCCTTAATGTCACTCCCGCAATAATGGTCAAATAAAGGATAAAAATGAAAAAAATAAAATTGCCTAGCCATTTTCCAGTATATTTTTGCATCCATATATTCAAGTGCTGCTGCTTTGTTTTTTTATGAATAAAAAATAGAAGAGGAACCCAGAGAAGTACAAAAAAAAGTGAAACAATCACACTTAACCATGAATCTCTTCCTGCGGTTTGTATCAATGGTGAAATAATAATGACATGATTCTTTAAGCCAATCGCAGTTATAGATAATAGGATTAATTGAAATACAGTAATCGAATCTGACTTCTTTATAGCTATACCTCCCTATAAGTATAATAATGGTAAATATTATTTGTATTTTACTATTATTTATTCTTGTTATATTTTTTTAAGAGGATTCTTGATTAGTGTACTTTTTCTTACGTCATTTTGGATTTGTTTAAATCAAGACTTGCTTACTCATTGAAATATCCAAAACAAAGGGCCATAGACAAATAATTGTCTATGGCCCTTTAATCTATTATCTATCGGCAAATCATTGTAAAAGAGGCTTCCTTTTGTTCCCAACATAGTCCAACTTATATATTATAAGTAGAGTCCAGTGACGTAGACTGCTGTGATTGTTTTTGCAATCTCTGCAACAGAACCGTGGTGTTCATTGCGGATAATTTCCCATAGGTACATTTCATTCGTAAAAAACCAGCCTCGTGCAACAATCTCATGATTTAATTCTGCTCTGGCCAATCCATTTTGTTGCGCATAGGCAACATCCTCTGAAATCCGCTGAATAAATTTTTCCCGAATCGCTTTCCATTTCTCTGAAACTAAAGAAGAAACCCCAATTGCTTGTTCAAAGATTTGCATCATATCCCGTTCAGCTTCTGCCAGTAATAAAAATGAATGGGCTTGTTTGTTAATGATTTCTTCTGCTTTTTTTTTGGAATTTGGAAGGAAGGAAATCTCGGCAATTTCATAAAATCGCCCCATGACATCCTCCATCAATACGATTAAGAGATCTTCTTTTCCTTCAAAATGGACATAGGCTGTTCCGTAACCAATGTTCGCTTTTTTTATCATTTGCGAGATGGTTGCTTTTTGGAAGCCTTCTTGAAGAAAAACTTCCTTCGCAGCTTGTAGTAATTTTTGCCGTGTCACCATCGAGCGTAAATGTCGTTTATCTTCTACTTTAGTTTGACTCATTTTGATTCCTCCACTACTCATTATCTCTAGAATATATTGATTTTCATAGAAATGGAAGGGAACTTAGTGGTAATAATATTAATAATAATCTGAAAAAATAATATTGACATGATGTCATATTCCTTGGATAATAATATTGACATGATGTCATATTCATTTAAGAAAGCGCTTTAAAATATTTTATTCATTGTAAAGGGGAGACTCATGATGCTTTTGAATAACTTTCAACCAACTTTAGAATACGCGAAAGAATTGGATAAGGAAGATTCTCTAAGACATTTTCGAGAAGAGTTTTATTTAATGCCTGGATCTATTTATATGGACGGGAATTCATTGGGACTTCTTTCAAAAAGAGCGGAAAAGACTCTATTAGAATCTTTAAACGATTGGAAACAATATGGGATTGATGGCTGGACGCAGGGCAATCATCCATGGTTCTTTATGGCGGAGAAACTGGGCGAAAAGCTTGCGCCCTTAGTAGGAGCTGCTGCTGGAGAAGTTATTGTAACGGGTTCTACAACCGTCAATCTGCATCAGCTTGTTTCTACCTTTTATAGGCCAGAAGGAACGCGCACAAAAATTTTAGCAGATGAACTCACCTTTCCATCCGATATTTATGCTCTTCAAAGTCAGGTAAGGGTCCATGGATATGATCCAGAAACAGATCTCATTCGCGTGAAAAGTTGCGATGGCCGCTTTTTAGAAGAGGATGATATTATCGAAGCGATGACCGATGAAATTGCCTTAATTGTCTTGCCTACAGTCCTTTATCGCAGCGGTCAAATATTAGATATCAAACGTTTAACCGAAGAAGCCCATAAAAGAGGTATTTTAATCGGGTTTGACGGTTGCCACTCAGTTGGTTCAATCCCACATTCCTTCAGTGAATGGGATGTTGATTTTGCGTTTTGGTGCAATTATAAACATTTAAACGGCGGACCTGGCGGTGTTGGCGGCTTATTTGTCAATCGTAAGCATTTTGGAAAAATGCCTGGACTTGCTGGCTGGTTTAGTTCAAATAAAGAGAAACAATTCGATATGGAGCATACATTAACTCCGGCTCATTCAGCTGGAGCGTTCCAAATTGGAACTCCACATGTACTTAGCGTTGCCCCATTAATCGGATCATTAGAAATTTTTACAGAGGCTGGTATTGAAAATATTCGCGAAAAATCTCTTAAAATTAATCAATATTTAATGAATTTAATTGATCATGAATTAGCAGGTATGGGCTTTTTCATTGGTACGCCAAGAGAAGATGTACGCCGCGGCGGGCATGTTAGCCTTGAGCATAGTGAAGCAGCACGGATTTGTAAGTCATTGAAGGAAAACGGCATCATTCCTGATTTTCGAGCACCTAACATTATTCGACTTGCTCCTGTTGCCCTCTATACTTCCTATGAGGAAGTTTGGGGAGTGGTGCAAATTCTTAAAAAGATCATCATTGAAAAACAGTATGAGAAGTTTAAGAATGAACGTGAAGTAGTGGCTTAATGTGTAGGGACAATAGAGGGATTCCCTCTATTGTCAGTTAGACAGGCGCATTGTTTAGAGGATGGTCAGACAAAGCCTTATGGTTAAAGAAGGGGATGAAAGAGATGAAGAATAAAAATAATGAAGAGGGATTAAAACGGGAATTAACAACACGTCAGCTTTCGATGATCGCGATGGGGATGGCGATTGGAACAGGATTATTTCTTGGAAGTGGACTAGCCATCGGTACCGCAGGACCGAGTGTATTGATTAGCTATACAATTGGTGCGTTCATCGTTTTATTATTGATGGGATGTTTGGCCGAAATGACGGTTGCCTATCCAACCTCGGGATCTTTTGGAACGATTGCTGATAAATATCTTCATCCCATGGTAGGCTTTCTTGTCCGGTACTCCTATTGGATTGCTCAAGTTCTTGCTATTGGAGTTGAAATTAGCGCGATTGCCATCTATATGAAATATTGGTTTCCAGAGGTTCCTGGGATTGTTTGGATCATCGTATTTGCAGCAGTTCTCATTTATGTAAATGCAACTAGTGTAAATGCCTTTGCGACATTTGAGTATTGGTTCTCGATGATCAAAGTTAGTGCCATCGTTGCGTTTATTCTTCTTGGCGCGTTTGTTTTGTTTGGAACTTCCAGCCATGTAAATGTGGGTGCTAAGAACCTTGTCGATCATGGCGGGTTTATGCCGTTTGGTTTCAAAGGTATGTGGATTGCCGTCTTTATTTCTCTTTTTAGCTTTCTAGGAACAGAATTGGTAGCGGTTACTGCAGGTGAAGCAAAAGAACCAGATGTAGCTGTACCGAAAGCATTGAAAGCAACTGTATTCCGTTTGACTGCTTTCTATGTGTTGACGATGGCGATTATGTTGATGATTGTTCCATGGAAATCAGCAGGGATTGAAGAAAGTCCGTTTGTAAAAGTAATGGAGATCTTAAATATACCGGGTGCCTCTGGAGTCATGAATTTTATCGTTTTAACAGCTGCTTTATCATCCATGAACGGACAGCTATATGCTTCATCACGAACGATGTTTTCATTATCGAGTGAAAAGTTTGCACCAGCCATTCTAGGTAAACTGAATAAAAAAGGTGTTCCAACAACTGCTCTTATCGTTTCAACAATGGGGATTGCTCTTGCAGCCGTGGTAAGTGCACTGATGCCAGGATCATCCTATGCATTTATGATGGGGATTTCCATGTTTGGTTCACTGTTTACCTGGCTAATCATTTTTATTTCACATTTGTCTTTTCGAAGGGGATGGGAGAAAATAGGCGGTCGTAAATTGCCTGTAAGAATGATGGGCTTCCCCTATTTGACGATATTGGGAGGACTTCTGCTTCTAAGTTTAATGGTAACAGCCTGGTTTACTGATTTCAAAATCATGCTTCAATTTGGTATTCCTTGGCTGCTGTTTTTATCGCTAGCTTATTTTGTGATAAATAAAAGGAATTCACAGAAATCTGATGTTTTGCAGAATCAAGAGACTGTTTAGAACAAGCTTTTCGTATCACTATACGTCACCTTTCACGTTGGTGACCGGTTCTATAATCCATTTTGAAGCAAGAGGAGGGTTCTCTTGCTTCTTTTTTAAAATATAAGGATTTATAAGTTTTGACTTTGAGAATTGTCCAGCTCCAGCGCCCTAGCGGCTAGTGTCCTTCGCACTCCGCCCTACGATAAGTCAACATCGAATCGCCTCCGGCTCTTCGTGTTTCCTTTATCTCAGTTGGAGTGCTCCACAAGGAATTTCTTCGGCAGCATAAGCATCGCACGAAGAAAAAGCGTTAGCTTTTTCGAGGAGGCCATACGCCGCTGAACAGGGCGCTTGCGCCTTTCTTATGAAAAATGAGTTTTGGTCACAGGTCTTTTCACAAAAAGCGAAAATTAATGTGCATGTAATTTAAGTATCTGTAAATACTCCGCACCGGTAGAGGTAATTTTTGTGCCAGTTCTCCCTCGGCCTTTTGTGATGAAACCATGGATTTCGAGGGTATCCAACCTGCGTCGAACTTGTTGTGGCGAGAGATAATGACGATTTTCCCTGCTAGCCATTGAAATAAATTGACGACTGGCGGGCTTGCCGTTATCATTACAGTCCTTGATGGCCTCTAACATAAATAGATATTCATCTATTTCTAATAAACTCTTAGGTATTGGATAGTCTTGTTCATTAGATAGGCTGTTTTTCTGAAAGCGGTCCTGCGGAATGTCTTTCCATTCGATTTTGTTCCCGTCACAGATCGTGAGCATATAGTCAATGGCACTTTTTAATTCACGAACATTGCCTAACCATTCCTGTTTTTGAAGCTGTTCTGGCAGGTCTTGTCCAACTTTTACCCATTTCCCGCTTTTGGTAATAAAGTGTTTTACTAATAAAGGGATGTCTGCTATTCGTGCTCGAAGTGGCGGAAGAGAAAGGGTAAGAACATTCAAACGGTAAAACAAATCAGACCGGAACGTGCCTTCTTGTGATTTCAGTTGAATATTTTTATTCGTTGCCGCGATAACCCGGACATTTATCGGAATTACTTTTCTCCCGCCGATTCGGCGCAATTCCTTTTCCTGAAGAACCCTTAATAAATGGGATTGGACGGTTAAACTAATATCGCCAATTTCATCTAAAAATATCGTTCCATTATCAGCTAATTCAAATAATCCTTTTTTTCCACCCTTTTGTGCTCCTGTAAAAGTCCCCTCCTCGTACCCGAATAATTCACTTTCAAGCAAATTTTCCGTTAAAGCACTGCAGTTTATCGCGATAAAGGGTCCGTTTTTTCTCATTGAATGAAGATGGATAGAATGTGCGAATAATTCTTTACCCGTACCCGTTTCCCCTTGAATTAAGATCGGATGCTCGGAAAGAGCAAGTTTTTTGGCAATTTGTTTACTTTCATTGAGTAAAGGGTGTTCACCAACAATATCATCAAAATCATACTTTGCGTAAAATCCCTTGTTTCTTAGTTCCCGCTGTGCCATTTTTTCGACTTCAAACGCTTGATTAATGCTTTTAAATGTCGCTACGATCGTATTTTCTGTTTCCATATGATGACGGAAAATAACAAGATCGACACCGTATATCGTAAAAAATTTACTTTCTTCATTACTACTTAGGATAAAATCAATAATTTCCTGCTGAACGATGACCTCATCTAATGGTTTATTAATGGCATCCATTACAGGAAAATGAAATAGAGCCTCTAAGCCACGGTTAAAAACGGTGACCTTCTGGTGTTGATTAATGGCTAAAATACCGTCATCGACAGTGTCGACAACATTTTGAATATGTTGATTCAACTGTTTTGCATTTTGTTCCGCAATTGATAGTTCCCGTTGTAAATCAATGATGTTACGAATATACCTTTCTGAAATCAATGACGAGACTTTTTCGCCCAAACAGAAATATTCGACTACTTTTAATATAGTTGCCATATCAAACAAGCGAACGCCAATGTCGATAACCCTTTTAATGGACGGAGGACAAAGATGGGGCTCACCGGGAGATATAGCGATATCAATATTTTTATAAAAAATCTGTTCCTTCTTAAACGGGACGAACCTTAAATGATCAATACCTAGCTGATAAAGAGATTCTATTAGTTCAACCGTAGCAAAATCATCATCATTGACGACAAGAACGTCGGAATCTATCGGGATTTTTAACAGCTGATCAATAAATTGGTGATGGACTGTACGTTTTCCGACAAACAGTTCATTACTATGTATGTTACACAATTCATGAGCTTCTACTCTCGTTACCTCCGATGAAAACAGGATAAAATCAACGTTCAATTGAGTTGGCAGTGCTTCTTCTGTTGCAAAACTTTCAATGTGGACGTAATCGCCCAATAATTGTTGAAGCTGCTCATGCAGGACTTGCTTTGTTTGGCTGCTTCCCGTTATTAACGTAATGGATTGTTTTATCATAAAAACCCCTTTTGGTTCAATTTGGTTCTATTATATTACAAAAAAGAACCAAAAAGAGCCGATAAAGAAGAATTAATGATAGATTTTTTTGAATTAGTAGACTACTTCGCGATTGGCATAGAAATTGCATATTAATTAGGGGGATTGCATGAAAAAACAAAATAAGGAGATGGTATGATGAGTCAATTGGGTAAAAAGGTGGAATCGGTTCCACCAACAAAAAAACCGATGCAAATAAATGTGTTTGCTTTATTATTCTTTGTTGTTGTAGCGGCAATGATATTAACCTATATTTTGCCGGCAGGGGAATACAATCGTGTAGAAGTGGATGGACGGACAATCGTAGAGGCGGATTCGTTTAAATGGACGGAATCCACACCTGTCAACCCATTTGATATGGTGCAAGCCCTCCATAAAGGGATGGTTGAAGCCGGTGGTATTATTTTCTTTGTCTTAATTATTGGCGGTTTTTTTGGTGTTTTCAGTGCGACAGGTACGATTGATGTATTAATTGCGACAATGGCAAGAAAGTTAGCGAAGCGAGAAAAGCTATTAATACCGATCATGATGCTGTTCTTTGCCGCCGGGGGATCGTTAATGGGAATGGCGGAAGAGGGACTAGCCTATATTCCACTATTAATTCCGCTTGCGTTGGCCCTCGGTTTTGATACGATTACGGGCATGGCGATTGTGTTGCTTGGCGCCGCTGCAGGTTTTACAACGGCTGTTATGAACCCATTTACAGTAGGGATTGCTCAGGGGATTGCTGAACTGCCACTATTCTCTGGAATAGGGCTGCGCCTTATCTTGTTTGTGGTTGTTTACCTTGTGTCTGTCATATTCGTCTATCGATATGCGATGAAAGTAAAACGAAATCCTGCGCTAGGTTTCTATGGAAATTACAACAGGGAACATGCAGATAAGCTGCTTCAATCGAAGGTTAATCTAACAACAAAACACAAGCTCATTCTTGGAGCTTTTCTATTAAACTATGTTGTTCTAGCATTTGGTGTTATTAAATTTGAATGGTATCTTTCAGAGATTGCTGCCTTATTTATTATTTTAACAATTGTCGTCGGGATTATAGGAAAACTTTCTGTAGACAATATCGTGAAAAATTTTACGAGCGGCTCTGCTGCTTTAATTAGCGGTGCTTTAATTATCGGTGTATCGAGAGCGACATTGGTTGTATTGAACCAAGGGCATATTGTCGATCCTATGTTGCACGGGGTGTCTGAAGTCATTAAACATGTTCCAGGAACAATCAGTGTTATTGGGATGTATGGCTTCCAATCAGTTATTCATTTTATCTTAGCGTCAGGAAGCGGGCATGCGATGTTAACGATGCCAATTATGGCGCCGCTCGCTGATTTACTTGATATTACGAGACAGACAGCTGTATTATCTTTCTCATTTGCTGACGGAATTGGAAATATAATTTTTCCAACTGCCGGTACATTAATGGCTGGTTTAGCGATTGCTGGAATTCCGTGGACGAAATGGGCGAAATGGGTCCTGCCGTTAGTCATCATTCAATTTGTAATCGGATTAATTGCGGTTGTTATCGCGCATGCGATTAATTACGGTCCATTTTAAAGGTAAAAGTCATCAGAGGTGTAACTAAGGAGGAGAATGGCAGTTGCTTACGTTGATTAAAGATGGGGAAGTGTTTGCCCCACATTATTTAGGGAAGAAAGATATTTTACTAGTCGATAGCAAAATTGGCTATGTAAACGAGTTGATTGAAAATCCGAAGCATTTTGTTCCGATTACGGTGATTGATGCATCGAATCAAGTGGTTGTACCAGGATTTATCGATGCCCATGTTCATATCATTGGCGGCGGAGGTGAAGGAGGATTCAAGACACGGACACCGGAATTGAACTTAACTAATTTAACGACTTCGGGCATTACTACGGTTGTGGGTGTCCTTGGAACAGATGGGACAACACGCCGAATGGAAAGCTTGCTTGCTAAAGCGCGGGGGTTAGAAGAAGAGGGCGTAACGAGTTATATTCATTCAGGTTCGTACCAGCTGCCGGTTAATACGTTAACGGACAAAATAGAGAAAGATATTATTTTTATTGACAAAATAATCGGGGTCGGGGAAATAGCCATTTCCGACCATCGGTCATCTGAGCCGACATTTGATGAAATTGCAAAAGTTGCTACAGCCGCACGAAATGGCGGAATTTTATCGGGCAAAGCTGGTGTATTAGAAATTCATGTCGGGGATGGTGAAGAAAAGCTTTCTTTGCTTGAGGAAGTTGTTAGTAAAACCAATATTCCGATTTCCCAGTTTCATCCAACCCATATTAACAGAACGGAAGAATTATTTAGGGCCGGGATTCAGTATGCCAAAAATGGCGGATATGTGGATTTAACGACGAGTACGATACCGCAGTTTTTAGAAGAAGGGGAAGTGAAGTGCAGCAAAGGCTTGAAGATCATGCTGAATGAAGGGGTTCCGATTGAAAATATTACATTTTCTTCTGATGGACAAGGCAGTCTGCCGTCTTTTAACCGGAAAGGAGAGTTAACAGGACTTCAGGTTGGAAAAGTATCTTCCTTATTTAAAGAGGCAAGAGATTCAGTTCTTGAAGAAGGGATTTCATTAGAACAGGCATTACAAGTCATTACGTTAAACCCTGCTAATGTGCTAAAGCTGAAACACAAGGGCAGGATCCAGGAAGGAATGGACGCTGACATCGTTTTACTAGATAAAGAGACACTAGAAATTGATACTGTTATCGCCAAAGGAAAAGTGATGGTAAAAAATAAAGTGCCGATTGTAAAAGGTACATTTGAGTAAGAGGCAGCGATTCTAAAGTAGATTCATGATTACATTTTTGCAAAAATTGGAGGGATAATGTTGAGAAAGTTACCGATTATTTTTGTCCTAGTCTTAACGATGTTTTCTATTACTATGTATTCATTTCAGGCGGGGGCGACTGAGAATAAGAATAGTTTATCAAAAACATCCGGCAAAGGTTCTCTAGTTATTGTAGGTGGCGCCTTAAGTTCAGATAATGAGGCAGTTTATAACAAATACTTAACACTTGCCCAACAATATAAAGGGAAATCATTAAATGATGTCAAGATCGCGATTATTCCGGCTGCCAGCGCGGCCCCGATTGAAAGTGCTGATGCGTATAAAGACGATTTCGTTCGCTACGGCGTACCTGAAAAAAATATCTATACGGCTCCGATAGCCTTAATGGATGACCCTTCGACAAAAGATGTGGATGAATCAACTTGGAAGGATAACGGAAACAGTGCTGAAATAGCAAAAGAATTAGAAGAGTTCGATGCGGTTTGGTTTGTAGGCGGAGATCAATTACGTCATATTAAAACGTTAGTGTCTGCAGACGGTAAAGATACAGTCGTGTTACAAGCCATTAGAAAAATATATGAGAACGGGGCAGTCCTTGGTGGAACAAGTGCGGGGGCTGCGGTTATGAGTAATCCGATGATTGCTTCAGGAACAAGCGTAGGTGCATTAAATGAAGGGGTTCATATTCTAAAGAACTTTGACCAGGAAACGGGTGACGATCAACTTTTTCTAACGACCGGTTTAGGGTTTTTTACACATGGAATAGTTGACCAGCATTTTCTAGAACGAGGCCGTTTTGGCCGATTGCTTGTCGCATCACAATATAACAAAACACGTTATGGCTTTGGAATTGATGAAAATTCGGCAATGGTTTATACAGGAGCAGACGAAAGTGTTGAAATCGTTGGTGCAAGTGGTTTGTTAATCGTAGATTTGCAAGGGGCGACAACACCAAAAGGGAAACGTTTTGCGCTGAACAATGTAACGATGCACTATTTGGAAAAGGGGGACCGGTTCCATTTAAATGATGGGACGTTCACGCTTAATAAGCTGCACGTGACGACAAAAGGGATTGAATATTACAGCAAAAATCCAATTGCAAAGGATATTCTTGGACCGCAAGTATTAAAAAAGGTGCTAACTGAAGATTTAATAGATAATGAGGCAACAACAGCGGAGGCCCTTTGGTTTGACATGGAGGATGAGAAGAAAGGAACTGGATTCCGATTTACTTTTAGAAAAACAGATAAAACAGAAGGGTTTTGGGGAAGAATTGATAAGGTCGGATCTTACTCTGCCTTAAATGTTCAGATGGATGTTGAACCAATTTCGATTAAAATTTCCATAGATAAATAGCATACTAGGACTCTAATCATGGATTAGGGTCTTTTTTTTGAAAAATATTCATCAGGTCACATTCAGGACACATACCTAGTATATTTTTCTATAAATATACAGTTGCAACAAGGGTATCACGCCTCTTTCATTGAATATGTGTGTAAGGATATTTTTTAAAATCAACAAAAACCCTTGCACTTTAAGGTCTGGGTTATTTATTTGCAATAATTTTTATAGAATGATATTAGCAGTTTAAAAGGTGAAAAATCTTATCGAGAGGTGGAAATTATTGAAGGCAGATGCTGTTTTTGAAGGTGGCGGGGTCAGGGGAATTGCCTTTATTGGAGCAGTTCAAGCCATGGAAGAGGAAAAAGTTGAATGGCAAAGACTGGCTGGAACATCAGCCGGAGCCGTAATCGCTGCGCTTTTGGCAAGCGGCTATAAAAGCGATGAAATTAGAGACAGGATGAGCGATATCAATTTTTCGAAACTTCGAGGTAAGACGATTCTGAATCGAATACCCATTTTCGGAATCCTTTTAGAACTAATGATTCATCTGGGAATGTATAAGAATGATTATTTGGAAACATGGATGGATTCACTTCTTTCAGAAAAAGGCATTAAGACGTTTGCTGATCTTCCAGATGGAAAGCTGAAGATTATTGCTTCTGATGTTTCGAATGGCCAAATGCTTATTTTGCCAGATGATTTGGAACGCTATGGGATGACCCCTGCTGATTTGAAAGTTTCAACTGCCGTTATGATGAGTTCTTCTTTACCATTTTTCTTCCGTCCGGTTATTTGGAAATCAAAGGACCGTAACAAATCCTATATTTTAGATGGCGGATTACTTAGTAATTTTCCAATATGGATATTTGATACAGACAACCCTCGTTTTCCAACCTTCGGCTTCCATTTTGTGAAAGAGGAAGTGAACATAGATGCGGTTATCCCAACGCCGATCCACCTTTTCAAAAATATTTTTATAACGATGCTCCAAGCCCATGATTTACGATATATGAACGAAGAAACGATTGAACGCACGATTCAAATTCCGACTGGCAACATCAACGCAACTGATTTTGTACTAAACGATGATGAAACTGATTTTCTCTATAAATCAGGCTATACTTCTGCAAAAGAATTTTTGTCGAATTGGGATTTTGGACAATATAAAGAAAAACGAATGCAAAGAGTAAAGAATAAGAGGTACAAGAAAGAAACAAGATGAGCCGCTACAATGGCTCATCTTGTTTTTAATGTTTAGATAAAGTCCGAATAAATGACCTTGAGCCACGTTTTGCTGCCAGGAAGCCTGTTCCCTCAATGAGGTTGGAAAAACTGTAAACGAGTTGAAAGTTTACAATCTATTCATATACTTTACTCTTTTTTAACAAGGCCGTTACCTGATTAACATACAGTTTTGGTAGAGTACTAACAGATAGACCTGTCCTATACTAAACAAAAAACTGCTTACACAGAAAGGTGAATCAGGTATGAGAAAAAGAAACAGCCTAGGTCCAAAGCGTATTTTATCAGCTTCACTTGCGTTAACGCTTATGTCGGCTCCACTCTTTTCATCACAAGTAAATGCTGCAAACGATCAAAAGCAAAATAATGGTCATGGAGCTGAAAATGTTCGTTCGGATAAACAAGACAAAGCGGCGAAAGACCTTGTAAACTTACGACTCATGGAAACGACCGATATCCATACAAATCTACTATCCTATGATTATTATAAGGATGCTCCATATGAGAAGGTTGGGTTAGCGAAAACAGCTACTCTCGTAAAACAAGCACGACAAGAAGTAAAGAATAGTGTTTTAGTGGACAATGGAGATTTAATTCAGGGGACTCCGCTTGGAACGTACAAGGCGAAAATAGAACCATTGAAAAAGGGAGAAGACCATCCGGCCATTAAAGCGATGAACCAAATGGGTTACGACATGGCTACACTTGGGAACCATGAATTCAATTATGGACTAGATTTCCTCAATGAAACCTATGATGATGCAAACTTCCCAGTGGTAAATGCTAACGTGTATGTGGATGATCATGATCAAAATCCAAATAATGATAAAAATAAATTCACTCCGTATCAAATTGTAGAGAAAAATGTAATGGATGAGAACGGGAAGAAGCATAAGATAAAAATTGGTTATATTGGATTTGCCCCTCCACAAATTACCGAGTGGGATCAAGCCCATCTTGAAGGTAAGGTTATCACCAAAAATATTGTGGAAACGGCAAAGAAATTCATCCCGGAGATGAGACAAAAGGGAGCAGATTTAATCATTGCCATGACTCATTCCGGATTCAGCGGTGATAAGGCCAACACGGAAGATGTCATCTATTCTTTAAGTGAAGTACCTGGAATTGACGCGATCACCTTTTCCCATACACATAAGTTGTTCCCTGCTAAATCAGAGGCAGCTCTTGATGGATTATTTTTAGGCGCAGATAAAAAGCCTTTACCGGGAGTGGATAATGCGAAAGGCACGATTAACGGTGTGCCAGCTGTACAAGCAGGCTACGGCGGCGGCTCTTTAGGGCTAATCGATTTGCAACTTAAGAAAGAGAAGGGCACATGGTCAGTAGTGAATTCTCAATCCTCTACCCGTGAGACCTATAAGGATGTTAAAGATTCTGTTACTGGTCAGACAAAAACAGTGAGCACGGTAGAACCTGATAAAACCATTTCAAAGCTTTTGCAAGCTGATCATGATGCAACGATCAACTATGTGAATACCCCAATTGGTAAAACAACGGACGATATTCACAGTTATTTTTCATTAGTTCAGGATGATCCATCAATTCAAGTCGTAACGAATGCCCAAAAATGGTACGTTGAAAAATACATTGCCCAAAGTAAACCTGAGTTTAAAGATTTACCAATCCTATCGGTTGGTGCTCCATTCAAGGCTGGCCGCAATGGAGTAGGCGAATATACAGAAATTAAAAAAGGCGATTTAACGATCCGCAGTGCGGGTGATTTATATCTGTATGACAACACATTAAAAGCCATTAAGGTGAAGGGTTCAGTCGTGAAGGAATGGATTGAAATGACGACAGGAAAGTTCAATCAAATTGATCCGGCTAAAACGGAAGAACAAGCACTGTTAAATCCAGCCTTCCCTGTCTTTAACTTTGATGTTATTGATGGCGTAAACTATCAAATCGATGTAACGAAACCTGCAAAATATGATTCAACAGGAAAATTGATCAATCCAGATTCAAGCCGTGTCATCAATCTTACTTACAACGGTCAACCAGTCGATCTTAATCAGGACTTTATTGTTGTGACCAACAACTACCGTGCCGGCGGCGGTGGTAACTTCCCAGGTGTAAAAGGCAGCGAACTAGTGGTTGACTCCGCGGATGAAAATCGTCAAATTTTAATGGACTATATTTCGGAGACAAAAGAGATCGTTCCTACTGCTGACAACAATTGGTCGATTGCACCAATTGATGGCGATGTAAATGTTACGTTTACTACATCTCCAGAAGCAAAAGCCTATATTAAACAAGACAGCAATATCACGTATACCAATCAAACAGATGATCAAGGTTTTGGGATCTTCAAATTAAATTTAAGTCCTATAAAAGTACAATTACTGGGCTTAAACGATTTACATGGCCAGCTTGATACGGATACGAAGATTGGAACGGAATTGGCTGGAAATATGAAGTACACAGCTGCCGCAATGAAACAGCGGAAAGCAACAAACCCGAACACACTTTTAGTTCATGCTGGTGATATGATCGGTGGAAGCCCGCTCATTTCTGCTCTCTTCCAGGATGAACCGACTGTAGAAGTAATGAATGCCATGAAGTTTGATGTTGGCACACTTGGTAATCATGAATTTGATGAAGGAATGGCTGAATTGCAGCGCATGATTCATGGCGGCGACCATCCTAAAGGAAATCCCGGTTATAAGGGGATGGACTTCCCTGTTGTAGCAGCAAATGTTTTTGATAAATCAACAGGTAAATTAATTACTGAACCTTATGCTATTAAAGAAATCGGCGGCAAGAAAATGGGATTCATCGGTGTCGTAACGCAAGAAACTCCTAACATGATTGTGTCCAAAGGGAATGAAAATCTGCAAATTACCGATGAAGCAGAAGCAATCAACAAATACACGGCTGAATTAAAGAATCAAGGCATCAAAGCGATTGTGGTTCTTGCCCATAACCCAACCACACAAACAGGTAACAGTGCTTCATTTGATGCTTCAAAAATTGCTGAACAGGTGGATGATGAGGTCGATGTCATTTTCGCTGCTCACAACCATGTTGGTGTCAATAAAGTTGTAGATAACAAGCTGATTGTTCAGGCATACTCTTACGGCTCGGCTTTTTCCGATGTCGATTTACAGCTTGACCCAATAACCGGGGACATTGTGGAAAAGCAAGCAGAGATTGTAACAGTATTCCAAAAAGATTACACGCCAGATCCAGAAGTATCAGCGATTATGAAGAAGTATGAAGATAAAATCGCACCGATAAAAGCCGAAGTAGTTGGTGAGTCTAAAACAGCGTTAGACAAAGGATACCCTAGCGCGACAACGGGTGATTTTGCCCTAGGCAACTTGATTGCCGATGGTATGAAAGCTGAAATGAATGCTGATTTTGCCTTAATGAATGGCGGCGGTGTCCGGGCCAATCTTAATGCAGGTACTGTCACGTTCGGAGACCTTTTCTCCATCCAGCCTTTCGGTAATGTGTTAAATAAAGTGAAGCTTAGCGGTGCAGATTTGGAAACGGTGCTAAATAACCAAATTTCAGAGATTACCGCACCAAACGGAACCAAATCATATAATCTCGACTTTCATGTGGCTGGTTTTAAATACACATGGGATGGCAATACAGGCAAAGTCGTAGATATCTTCTTATCAGATGGCAAGAGGATTGATAAGAATAAAGAATACACTGTTGTTGTAAACAACTATATGTATGGAAATGCTAAATACGGTATTAATGATCTTGCAACTGATTTAGAGGTTGGTCCTGAAGATTTACAGGGTACATTAAACTTTGTCAAAACACTTCCGAAACCATTCGAATATAAAGCAGAAGAACGCATTAAACAATTAGTACCATTAGCTATAGCTCAATAGCTTTCATACATGAAAAAACGGCTTGGTTTAGATATCCTAAATCAAGCCGTTTCTTATTAATGGGGATTTTTGAAAAATTTTATTGTTTTTCCATCTCAACGATTAACAAAATGACATCGCCTTAGACGCTAGAGATGCCATGGTCGTCGAGGATGATATCACACTTCACGCAAATGCAACATCACATGAAATGTAGAACAACTCTACATAGTCGTTTCCAAAATCTACACACAATAAGTCCACGCTGCAACTCCTTTTCGATCAAAAAAAACGGAATCCAATAGCACCCACTAGTCCAACCTTATTAATCTAGAAAATTTGCACCAATATTTTTTGAATTTTTTTCACTTAACCATTTTTATTAAATATTTGTCCAAGCCATTGCTTCTTAATTACATACTTTAGTGTATTACGTTAAGGAGGTGATTAAATGGTTCGTATTATTGATTATCAAGCAACAGAGCCTGTTAGTAGGGTTGGTCAAATTAGACCAATTCTTATTCCTCATTCACCGAGAAAAGTTGTATTAGCAACAATTCGAATAACTATTCCTCGAAGGAATGCTAAAAATAATCATGTGGAATTAATTGCAACTGTGGGAGTGCGTGGGGTCACGGGTACATCTCAAATTTTATTTAAGATTTTCCGTGATGGAAGGGAGATTTTTAGGGCCCAAGAGGGAGTAGAATCAGATCCTACATCAGAGGTAAACTATGTTGTGACAGTACAAGGTATAGATACGAATGTGGGAGCAGGAACGCACACGTATCAAGTGACTGCTGAAAATATTACGGATGGTACAGAAGCGGCTGTTGTAGGACCAATTTCTTTTAGTGGTTTAGCTATAGCTCCAACTGACGAAGATCGTGATAGTGATCGAGATATGGATCGTGTCACGAGTCAAGATCGAGACCAAGACATGGATCGTGTCACGAGTCGTGATCGAGACCGGGACATGGATCGTGTCACGAGTCGTCGTCGTGTCACGAGTCGTGATCGAGACCGGGACATGGATCGTGTCACGAGTCATCGTCGTGTCACGAGTCGTGATCGAGACCGGGACATGGATCGTGTCACGAGTCATCGTCGAATCACGAGTCGTGATCGAGACCGAGACATGGATCGTACAACAAGTCGTCATCGGGATCGGGATCGGGACCGTGATCGAACCACGAGTCGCAACAAGAACCGTGAACAAGATCGAAGGCCGAGAAGTCCCTTTGATGATTTTTTCAGAAGGTTCTAGTGAGAAGTTAGCTACTAGCTAGAAAGATGGGAACTACCAAGGAGGCAGAATACTAATATAATAGCATTCTGCCTTTTAGAGCATGGAAGTTCAGCTATTGCTGTAGTTGCTGTTGGATTAGGTACATATGCTCAAGCGGAAACGTACAAAACCTATGCTACAACTGTTCCGATTGTGTATGATTAGCGTGAATCAACTAAAGGATATTATGCTGGTAACGGGTTCGTAGTAGCGTAAGCAAATAAAAGCACAACTAGCGAAATTGAGCTGGTTGTGCCTTAGTGTTATCTACGTAATACTGGCATTATATCCTGTTCGGCTTCTGCCATTAACAAAAAGGCTTATGCCTGCTTGTTAATGATGTTATGATTTTTTTTGTAAACGATCTCAATGGGGAGAAGGGGGATTCCCCCAAAAAGCATTTAGGAAATCCAATCCATACAATTCAAGTTATTGCAATATTACGGGTTCCGTGATAATCTTATTGCGCTATATATTTGATAGGAGTGGGAAGAATTGAACACCAAGGCTTTTATTTTGGCATCCATCACTGTTATCATTTGGGGATCGAGTTTTGCCGCAATTCGCGTAGGGTTACATGGGGGCTATTCCGCTGGTCACTTAATTCTCAGCCGTTACCTGATCGCATCGGCTATTTTCGTTATTTTTGCATTGTGGCCTGGTGTTAAATTTCGGCTGCCGAAAAAAGAGGATTTGCTTAGAATTTCCGTTCTTGGCTGGGTCGGCATCAGTATTTATCATATTGGGGTTACGTTCGGTGAACAAACCGTGTCAGCAGCGACTGCAGCTATGTTAGTCTCATCTACACCTATTTTTGCCGCACTTATTTCCGTATTTATTTTAAAAGAGCGCATGGGCATGTTTGGCTGGATCGGATTAGCGTTAGGTTTTATTGGTATCGGAATTATTACATTAGGAACAGCTGGATCGTCCTTTCAACTATCGAAAGGCGCTTTTTTAGTGCTCATGTCCGCTGTTGCCACGTCGGTGTTGTTTGCTTATCAAAAACCGCTTTTGAGCCGCTATACATCGATTGAATTAACCGCTTATTTCACATGGGCCGGAACGTTACCATTTTTTATTTTTTCCCCCGGATTGTTTCATGATATTCAACATGCAACAATGGAAGCGAATTTATCTGCACTCTATATTGGTATTTTTCCAACGGCCATCGGCTATGTCACATGGGCCATGGCACTCTCCACCGGAAAGGCCAGCGCCGTTACGAGCATGTTGTATATTGAACCGGTATTTGCCATCCTTGTTGCTGGGGTCTGGCTTAATGAATGGCCTACTATTCTTTCAATAAACGGCGGTGCTATCGCCATTGCTGGTGTCATTGTTGTCAATTTACTAGGATCAAAGCAGCACTCCCCCGCGAAGAAACAGCATAAGGCGGAAATAACCTAATTTGGTTTCATAGTATTGTTCGCAGATAGCATCAAAATGGTAACTTAATAGTGTTAATCCAAATAGAACCGAGGGATATTCTCTTGGTTTTTCTTGTTTTTTGGAAATTGAAGCAGAAGAACCGCCCCCTTGCTCCTTAATCTTTCATCAAATTGCTCGTCCATTTAAATGCTTCATTATAGCATTGAAGGGCAATTTCATCCTCAATTTGCAATTTCTCACAACAAGAACTAACATCATTCCAATTTCCTTTTTCAATGGAGATGCCTAAATCCAATGAATCTTTTAACTGATTAGAATTCCCTTTTAGTGCTTCGCAGATGTTTTCTTGAAGCGGCATTACCCTTAATACCTCATCCATCTCCATTCCTAACAATACATCCATAAGGGAAAACATTCCGGTTAAGAAATACGATGATGATTCCTTGCGCAAATTTTTATGTAAGGCAATAAGCTCACACATTTTTGCTCTAGTCAGGCTATTGTTAAATATTTCTCTAGACCATTCACTCTTTCCAGTGATATTTCCTCTGATTGCAAGAATATAGAGCCATTTTTTAAGTTCATTTAACCCAAGACGGATAAGTGCCTGTCTAATTGAGTTTATTTTACTCTTTGGGCGAAATGCTGGGGAATTAATCAGTTTAAGAAGCTTATATGATAATGATAAATCTTGTTCAATTAACTGGGTTATGTAATCGAGATCAGGTTCACTTATAGATAAATGATTGATAATGGCAAAATAATTTTGAAAATACTCAGGAACATCCCGAGTGGAAAGAATGATAGGCCTGGAAAAAAAGTAACCCTGAAAATATTCATAGCCTATTTTTACAGCGGAGTCAAACTCTTCTGAGGTTTCAATCTTTTCGGCCAGCAGTTTTATATTATATTTTAGGGAAATTTCCTCAATTGTGTGCCTCATTTGCTCTGTTGTCTCTCTGAAATCCACCTTAATAATATCTGCATATTCCATTAGGGAGTAAGAATGGGGATTATCCCTATTAAAAACAAAATCATCGAGCGCAATTTGATAACCCTTACACTTAAGTTCATTGCAAATATCCAATAGTTCCTGACTTATTTCAACAGTTTCTAATATTTCTACTACTATTTCGTTCGGTTGGAAATAAGTCGGAAGCCTTAATTGAAGTAGTTTTTCTGTAAAATTAATAAAACAAGGTTTCCCACTTGAAAGTTCATTCATTCCAATATTAATAAAACTATTAATAATAACATCTGTCGTAGCCATATCTCCGTTAATTTCAGGAAACTTGTTCTCTTGATTATTCCGGTAGAGCAACTCATAGGCAAAAATTTCTTTCCTTTTCGTGAATATTGGCTGCCTGGCGACAAAAGCCTCCATTCTAATCCCCCTCAAATTAGCAAAATTGCGCGAAAATGATCCTAATTTATCTGTCGAATTTTTTGTTATATTTGGATATTATAAATTAAATATATCGTAAAACGAAATATTGCTCAACTGAATTTTCAAGATTATTGGTAATTATTGAAATTTTTCCAAGAAAGTTAATAACGAAAAGGAGTTTTCATTTTTTTCTCTTAAAAAAAAAACTGAATGGGATTATCCATTCAGCTTTCGACACTTTAATTTAATTCTAATTGTGTCTTTAATTCAGTTTGAACCCTTTGTTTTTCTTCAGGTGAAACCAATCCATAATAAATTTTATTGATCATTGTTCCTTGTTCTTTTATCTCCATTTGCTGAATGTTTTTTCCGGCCTCTTTATAATTTTTTTGAATGTCCATGAGTTGATCAAAAGTTAGGTTGGTCCTTACATTTTTGCCAAGGGCGGCGAAAATATCAGAGAAATTAGTCAAACTTGATACACTTGCTCCTTCCTGAATGACTCCCTGAATGATTTGGCGCTGCCTTGTTTGACGGCCAAAGTCACCCCTTGGGTCTTCGTAACGCATTCTAGTATAGCTTAAAGCTTTTTCACCAGACAGATTCAATGCTCCCTTTGTAAAATGGAATCCATCTTGCGTAAAGTCTAAATCATTCTGGACTGTAATTCCGCCAACAGCATCAACGATATCCTTAAATCCTTCCATGTTTACCTGCATATAATAATCGATTGGAATATCAAGGAAATTCTCAACTGTATCCATTGACATTGGGATTCCACCAAATGCATAGGCATGGTTAATCTTATCTTCTTTCCCTTTTCCTATTATTTCAGTACGGGTGTCACGCGGAATACTCAGCATTTTTACTGAATTATTATTTGGATTTACGGCCAATACGATAATTGTATCAGAACGACCTTTGTCCCCTTTACGTTCATCCACACCTAACATTAATACGGAAAATGGGTCTTTGTTTTTGAACGTTACTGGTTCTTGACGTTTTTCCGATTGTTTCCGTTCAATTGGCTGGTGCATTGTTTCGACAGCATTTTTAAAAGATTTATATACTGTAAAAGCATAAGCGCCACCAGCAACTAACAAAACTAAAAGGATAATTCCAGTTACTTTAAGCCACTTTCTTTTCTTTTTAGTAGTCCTCATTCGGCAGATCCTCCAAAAAATATACAATTTTTTTACATCTATCATATAGAATAGCAAAAAATTCGTGGGGTGAATATAAAAAATGTGAGATTTTCCCTTTTGATTGACACTCAACTATATTTGGCTTGTGCCGTTTTTTTTATTTACTCTCTTTTAAGAACAGAAGAAATGGATTTGGTTGAAAAACATGCTAATACATTATAATGAACAGAGCGTTCTTTATTGAATGCAAAAAAAGTAAGGAAACACGAGATTTAACGATAAAAAGAACGATAATTGTCGTTATTTAGGTGAAAAGACCTGTTTGTTGGGTTTTTCAAGTTTACTATTTTAGCATATACTCAACTTAGTGGTTCATTATAAAGAACGACTACTCCGAATCGTTCTGGCTACATAAGAAGATAAATTGCTTACTATCAAACGGATTCTAACGATTTAAAAAGGAGGGAGAACAAATTATATTTGCTAGATTAATACATGGGGAATTAAGCGGATTTTGTAAATATTTTGTAGGAATTTGTAATAAATTAAATAGGAAACCTTTTAGTAAAACGACAAAATACAACAATTTAATAAAATAGGACTAGATATAATAAAGATATCATCTTTGAATTAAGTATATAAACCTATGAATGTTTAGTGGAAATGGTAAAATTGTATTGTTTCAATGGGATTTGAAACAGAAAAAGGCAAACCCTTTGAAAAAAGGGGACGCAAAGCCGAGGGTCTAAGGCAGGTGCTACATGCTATGATGGCCGGGTTACCTGGAATACGTGTGTATTTTAGGGGTGATAAGGATGTTAATGACAGACCGAGAAGTTACGGACATCGACAAGGAATGGCTGGAACTCATTTTAGAGGCAAAAGAATTGGGATTATCAATTGAAACCGTTCAGGCGTTCTTACATCAAGATTAGCTACAAGTAAAATACCTGTGAATAACTAGCATACATACAAAAAATTTAAAGCATTCTGCAAAAATTATCTTTTTGCGGAATGCTTTTTTTCTCCTTGCCAAATTGCAATCCAATATTTTGGCTTTGCGAATGGATTTCCTTTGTCATCTATGCCGTTTTAAACACCAAACGAAGCTCCATTCTTTCTACTATATTTATAGTTGATTTAGGCATTCAAAGCCAATTGAATCATCAGCTCGATCCCAGCGGGGATGGCGGCTTCGTCGATGTCAAATTTTGGATGGTGGTGCGGATATTGACTATTTTCACTTTTCATTCCGACGTTGATGAAGGCTCCGGTTTTTTCCTTTAAATAATAGGAGAAATCTTCAGCGCCCATTACTGGTTCCTTTTCCACGAAGACATTTTCGCCAAAGGATTTTTTGATAATTCCCTTCGCAACTTCGCATGCCTCCGGGTGATTGTACAATGGCGGCGTTCCCTCGATAAAGTGGTAGTGCCCCTTTGCGCCAAAGCTTGCGCAAATAGCTTCCGTTAGCTGTGCTGTTTTTTTGTGCATCAGTTCGGCTCCTTCAAACGTCAACGCTCGAATCGTTCCTTGCAGTGTAACTTTTTCAGGAATAACATTATAGGAATTGCCTGCTTGCATCCCGCCAAACGAAATGACGCCTGCATGCAGCGGGTTTAAGTTCCTGCTGACAATCGATTGAAACGCCTGAATAAGGTGGGTCGCGATGTAGATCGGGTCCACCGTTTCATGTGGATAGCCGCCATGACCTCCTGTTCCTTCAATTGTGATGTCAAAGTCGTCGCTCGAGGCCATGGCATAGCCGGTGGCAAAGCCAATTTCTCCAAGCGGCATTCCAGAGATATAATGAATGCCGTAGATAGCATCGACTCCGTCTAAAATCCCTTCTTTTACAAGCTGTTGTGCGCCGCTTGGCGAGGCTTCCTCAGAGCTTTGAAAAATTAAGACAATATTGTTTTTTACAAGATGTGGATTTTCGCTCATCCATTTTGCAGCCGCGAGCAATGTAGCAGTATGACCATCATGGCCGCAGCCGTGCATAACGCCGGGGACCGTTGAAATATACGGCTTGTTTTCTCCTTCTTCATGAAGCGGCAGGGCATCCATATCGGCCCTTAGCGCAATTGTCTTTTTTCCTTCTGTTCCTTTAAAAAAAGCAATCACATTGGGTGCTGAAAACCGCGAATCTGTCGGAATACCAAATTCCGTTAATTTCTCTTTTACATAGGCTTCTGTCTTATATTCTTGTCCTGATAACTCCGGGTGCATATGAAAATGCCGGCGCTGCTGAATCGTCCAATCAATTAGCTCTGAATCTACTAATTTTGTCTGTAACATGGTTGCTCCTCCGTGGTGGTTATTTTTCTAAAAATAAACGTGGATAATTATACGATTATCTTAATATATATTCACGTGGAATGCAACCAGAAAGGAACCAGTGAATAGTGTCATGCGCCCATTGAACAGATTCATTTACCAATAGGAAAACAGGATTTTGCCATTATCACGTTTTGTAATTAATGTCATTTATTTGTTTATAGTCCAACTTTCAACAAAATATGATACTATCAAAGATATTACAGAATCGAAGGGGAAAGAAGATCATGTCGTTAAGTGTTAAGTTGGAAACATTTCGGAAAATGCCTAAAATAATCTTAGTTCTTTGCATGGTATTGACGGTGATCCCGGGTTTTTTAGCTAGATTGGATATGTTTTATATTGATGATATGGTTTGGTTTTTATTGCTGATCCCATGCTTTATTTTTTCCTATTATTTAGGGTTTGTCGGCGGGCTTTTTGCGGCATTGACGGTTAACATCTATCATCTGTTTTGGTTTACTTATGAAAAATACCTGCTAATGGCGGAATTAGTCAACCAGGAATTATCACTCCATGTGGGTGTGGCTATCGTCACATTTTTGTGTGCAATTGGTGTTGGATTATTGTCGGAAAAACTAACCGAAAAACAAATGCAGCTACATAGCTTGAATCAAAAATTAAAGCATTTAGCCTTATATGATTCTCTAACAAGCCTCCCAAACCGCCATTATTTCATGGAAAAATTATCCAAAAATTTGCATGGAAGTCAACCGGTTTCCCTGTTGTTTGTTGATTTAGACGGATTTAAAAAAGTAAATGATACCTATGGTCACGAAGAGGGCGATCATATATTAATAGAAGTAGCGAATCGGTTAAAACACTGCTGCAATGATTCTATGTTTGTAGGCCGCCTTGGGGGCGATGAATTTATTGTCTTGTTAGTGGGGGCAGATCAAGAAACATCCATTGACATCGCGACGGAGATCTTGAAGAAGCTACAAATGAATGTACATGATTTGAAGATCTCGGCCAGCATTGGCATCGCCTTAGCTAAACCTGGCGATACCCCTTCATCCCTATTAAAAAGTGCGGATACCGCCATGTATCATGTTAAATCCACTGGAAAAAATGCAGTCGGTGCCTGAACTAAACCATAGTCATTTTTTGAAGAGCCAACATGCATGTTGGCTCTTCTTCACTTTTAGGGTCATTGCCTCCGGTGCGGGTCTTGAAGGACATGTTAATCAAGGTTCCTTGTTGAAAAACTTTGAGTGAGGATATCCTATCAGGGATGAGCTCCAATATGTGCGGATTACGACTTAAACGTCTTTAACGGCTTGATGAAGACTATTTTGCAGGCTTTGGAGCAGGGTTTTGGTCTTCATTGGCTTGATGAAGACCATTTTGCTAGCTTTGGAGCAGGGTTTTGGTCTTCATTGGCTTTATGAAGACCATTTTGCGGGCTTTGGAGTAGGGTTTTGGTCTTCATTAGCTTGATGAATTCATTTCTCTGGAAAATTTGCCAGAAATGAATCCAATACCTCTCAATGGATGCATTTCATTCGGGATTTTTACCAGAAATGAATCCAATGCCCCCTTAATGAATCCATTCATTCACACTTTCCTCCTAAAACGAACTTTTGTTAGATCCTTACCACTGAATTTTGGTGTCAGGTACCAGTTTCAAATTAATTCCAAATGGTGCCTGACACCATTATCAAGTTTATTCCAAAATACCCCCACGAATTTCCGGCAGCGAGCAAAATCTGTTGCTTGCAGCGCAACCTCGACCTTCAGTGTGACCTCCAAACGACTGTGAACATAGAGCATGTCGCGAAAGGCATCAACTGCGCCGCAAAAGTGGGGATAAAAGCTATCGCCTGTGCCGATTACACCTGTCACAACATGCTTGACATCCGCCGCTTCAAAAGCGTGATATAGCGCGAGCATTTCACCCGGAATATCTCCATCTCCCCATGTATAAGTTCCAATGATGACCCCATCAAATGCCGATAAATCCCGCAAAGGAAACTGTTCAACCCGAAATAGATGTACCTTTATTTCATTCTCAAAAAATAAATCCCTTATGCAATGGACTAGTTCTTCCGTATGCCCTGTTTTAGAGGTATACACGATGGCAATATTCATAGTTCATCAAAACTATTCGATTGCGACACCTTCGCATAGGTTCGCGACTTTTGTTCAAAGAAATCCGATTTGGTCCCGTTCATCATTTCATCGCTGAACACATGAATCCAGGGCATTGGATTGGTTCGCTCTTCATATAGATTCGCTAAACCAAGCTGGCGCAAGCGTTTATTTGCAAGATACTCTGTATATCCATCGTACTCGTCCAAATCAATTCCGTTTATATCCCGCAAAATGAAATGAGCCCACTTCTTTTCCAACTCGACAGCTTTTCCAATCGCCCGATAGACATAGTCGATATTTTCCCGATGATTCAATTCAGGATGTTCTGTTAACAGAATCCGGATAAACTGGGAGATGAAGTAGGCGTGCTGCATTTCATCCCGTTGGATATAGCTGATCATTGTGCTTGTCTTAAGCATTTTTTGCTGACCGGCAAGATGATAGAAGAAAGCGAATCCTGCATAAAAATAGATCCCCTCGAGATTAATCGAGTTCACCGCTAATTGGAATAAATGCTGTGGTGTGGGGTTCTGGCGAAAGCTTTCATATGCCTGCAAAATCAGATGGTTTCGCTCCTGTACGATTGGGTCACTTTTCGCTTGATTGAACCGGGCATTCTGTTCGCTCAAAGGAACAAGTGAGCTCAGAATATATGAATAGGATTCATTATGAACCGCTTCCTGCTGAGCAATGACAGCAAAAATCGCCTTAAAGCTGGAATCCGTCACATAATCCATCACTTGCGTCATCGTCGGTGTTTGCAGGCTATCAAGCGAGGCAAGCTGGGTATTGATCCGTAAAAAAACATCTTTCTCCGTCGCGCTGAGCAGGTCCCATTGTTTAATATCATCCTGCATATTAATTTCTTGCGCCTTCCAAAAGTTTCCTAATAAAGTTTGATACAAATCGTACATTTGCGGGTAGGCGATATCATTCCAGTTCAGCAGGCCGGATGACTCGCCGTTAATGATCCCTGTTGATTTATTAGGAAACTCCGGGTTTAGCAATTTTATTTTTGATAAGGGAGCATGAATATCCATTAATAGAAACCTCCTGCGTATTTTGCTAAATTTATTAAAAAACAAAACCAATGCTAACTTTGACATGCCTCACATTCGGCTATTTCTGCCTGCGATGTACTTCTGACGTAGTACGTCGTTTTTAGCCCATGCTGCCACGCTTCCATATGCAGGTTAAGTAAATCCTTGGCTTTGATATCATGACGAACATACAGGTTGAAGCTAATCCCTTGGTCGATGTGACGCTGGCGGGCTGCGTTTTGTTTAATGCTCCATACTTGATCTAGTTCATGTCTTGCCCGGCGGTAATAGGTATATGTTCGATGATTCAAGTCCGGGGCAGTTACCTTGAATTTAAAATTTTTCTTCTCCTCGGCATACTCAACCGAATAGATCGGATCAATCCCATCTGTGGAGCCGCCGATTTTCGCCGTTGAGGAGTTTGGTGCAACGGCCATTAGCCAGCCGTTACGGATTCCATTTTCCGCAATCTCCGTTGCTAAATCGAGCCACCGATTAGAACGATAATTTTTTCGCGAAAAATACGCCCCTGTTTGCCACTCAGATCCTTGAAACTCCCGATACGTCCCTTTTTCGATGGCCAGCTCCTTGGAAGTCCGAATCGTATAGTAAGCAATGTCCTCATACAGGTGATCGGCCAATTCGACTGCGGCCCCTGACTCCCAGTGAATGCTTCTAAGGGCAAGCAGATGGTGCCAGCCGAACGTTCCAAGTCCAATGGCCCTGAATTTTTGATTGGTAATCTGAGCCTGTCCAACCGAAATGGTATTTAAGTCAATCACGTTATCCAACATTCTTACTTGAATGCAAATCAATCGCTCTAGCACCCCAGCCGGCACCGCTTTTGCGAGATTAATAGAAGACAAGTTACAAACCACGAAATCACCGGGCTTCCGAACGATGACGATGTTCCCATCTTCATCCTGGTATTCGTTGACAATCGTTGTCGCTGACATATTTTGCGCGATTTCCGTGCATAAGTTGCTGCAATAAATCGAGGTGCGCCCCGCTCCAATAAGATGCTTATTGGGATTTTGCCGGTTCACTTCATCCCGATAGAACATATACGGGGTCCCCGTTTCCAACTGGGACACCATAATCCGCGCCATGATATCCATCGCCCGGTACGATTTCCGCGGCAGCAACGGATGGGCCGCGGCTTCCTCGTATTTTTCAGAAAAAAAGTGCCTGTCGGTTTCATCATAAAAATCCTCGAGTCCAAGTGGGGTCCCGTTTTCATCTCTCCAGCCCATATATTGCTTCACTTGATGGGGGCAAAAGGTATGCCACTCACCGATACTTCTTCCTTTCTCGTCTGTTTCTTGAAGTTTTTTCATAAAAAGATCGGGTATAGCCACCCCGGTAAAAATATCATGGGCTTTGCGGCGTTCATCGCCATTATTTGTTTTCAAAACGAGAAAGCCGTTCATGATATCTTTATGGAACACATCTAAGTACACGGCAATGGCGCCTTGCCGCTGCCCTAACTGGTCGACGCTGACGGCAGTACCATTGACGAGCTTAATCCACGGCACAATCCCCGAAGAGTTCCCTTTGAATTTTTTAATATCGGAGCCAAGGGCGCGGACTTTTCCATAATAGAGTCCAATACCGCCGCCATCTTTACTCAACCTGGCGATATCCCAATTATTTAAATAAATGCCGTCGAGGGAATCGTCAACGGTATCAATAAAACACGAGGAGAGCTGGCCAAAGCTTTTTCCAGCATTCGCTAATGTCGGTGTCGCAACGGTCATGTAGAGATGACTTAATGCCCAATAGGCTTCTTTCACAAGCTGTAGGCGTTTCGAGGGATGCTCATTCTGCATGATCGTCATCGCGATGATCATAAAGCGCTCTTGCGGCAGTTCATATACATTTCGCTCATGATCTTGCGCCAGATAGCGGTCTGCCAGTAAAAATAACCCGATGTATGTAAAAAGGGTATCTCGCTCCGGGTCGATCTCTTTAGCTAATTCATCGATTTCGTTTTTCGAATAGCTGTTTAGTAGATTGTTCGAATAAATGCCGATTTCCGTTAATTGGTTGATTAGCTGGAAAAAATCACCGTACGTTGCTTGGCGGTCATATCCCCGGTTCTTTGCCGCTTCCTGATATAATTCATTCAAATATAATCGGGCGGCGACAAAGGTCCAATCGGGCTGATCCATCGCAATCTGATTGACGGCATAGAGCAGCGCTTGCCGGTTGGCCGCTGCCCCTGTTGCAGCCAATTCTCTGATTTGCTTTTCCAGCATCGTTGTATCCAACTGATATTTCTCCGCCGCTTGTTTGATAGAAGTTACTAGCAGATGAAATTCATCTTTTATTTTTGTAGTCATGGTTTCATTCCTCCTGGAAAAACAATAGTGTTTTGTGTCACAATCAACCCCCGAAACGACAAAAAATCCGCTCGGGATCTCCGAGTGGATGAAACGGATCACTACACAAAAGGAAAAAGTAGATTTCCTGCCTTTTGCTGCCACCGTTCATCTTCTCAATCCCCGAAGAAGTGAAACTACTTAAGAAAGACAGGTCTCCTGACTTATGCTTCATTCTACTCCTGAGCCCTTCCCATATCAGCGTCTATTTTCATAAACTTTCTCATACAGTGGTTTGCTCATTTCGTCAGCAATTACAGTTGCGGGGGCAGCTCCGGATTCACACCGGATTCCCTATTAAGCCGCTAGCGGCATCTTTACCTAAGGTAAATACAATATATAGTTGTATTTTCTAAAAACATAACAATATGTAGTTAAGAAACTAAAATCAATCATAGTATAAATAGTTTCGTATTTCAAGTATTTTCGGAAAGGGAAACAAAATCTAGGCCATTGCGCCCTTTTTAAAAAAATTTACACGATTCATAAAAATTAATATAATAATAGTATAAATTACCTGTAATGTTCCCTCTGTAATGGTTTTGGTAAAAAATAAATAGTTTTTGTCTTGATTATGAAGGTAAGGAGATTTTCAATGAATATTGGTGTTGAAGTGGGTTTATATCAAGTAGTGATTGTCCTCTTACCTATTTTTGTTTACCATTTATTTTTTAATGAAAAGGAATTCGAGCGTAGAAAGCCCTTTTCAAAACTGACCATTATTTTAATTCTCATCCTCATTCTAACGATGTCATTTCCTGTAAAATTTTCCGAGGAGTATGTGTATGATTTTAGAATTGTGCCCTTTATTATCGCCTTTGTGTATGGCGGGACTATTCCAGGTTTATTCACAGCGGTGGTTCTGTTAGGGTACCGGTTTATCATTGGCGGGGATGGCTTTTATGTCGTTCTAGTCAATTACTCACTCACTTGTGCAGTTTTCATTTTAATGCGCAATCAATATGAATCATTTAAAAAGAAAAATAAGCTGATGTTTGTTAGTTTTGTGTTTTGGGTTAACACGATTATCGTGATCCTCACGCTATTTACAAAAAATCAAATAGAGCAAATTCCTTTTATGGTGGTGTTTTATTTCATCACTTGGATTTGCTTAGTGATGGTTGTATTTGTCATGGAAAATGTCAATCAGCAAATGGAAATGCGTGAAAAATTGCAAAAGGATGAACGTCTTAATGTGATTAGTCAGCTTGCCGCTTCAGTTGCCCATGAAGTCAGAAATCCGTTAACATCTGTTCGCGGCTTTTTACAGTTAATGGATGATGACGATAATTTAAAAAGTGCCCAGAGGCATTATATTGAGATTGCTTTAGCAGAACTTGACCATGCGCAATCGATTATTAATGATTATCTTTCCTTGGCAAAACCGAATACGGAAGGTTTGACAATTGTCAATGTTTCGGACGAGGTTAAAAAGACAGTCGCACTCATGACCTCTTATTCAAATATCCAAAACATTTCCATTCACATGAATATTCAAGATTCCCTTTATATGAAAGGTAATAAAAGTGAAATGAAGCAGGTTTTAGTCAATATTATGAAAAATGGCATTGAAGCGATGAGGACTGGTGGCGATCTCCATGTTCAGGCGATGGAGAAGGATGACGAAATCATGATTAACATCATTGATAGCGGCAAGGGAATGACAAAAGACCAGCTTGCCAAATTAGGGACGCCTTTTTATACGACAAAGGAAAAAGGAACAGGTGTGGGTCTAACAATCTCGTTTCAACTTATTCAAGCAATGAAAGGGACGATATCGGTAGAAAGCCATGTCGGACAGGGGACTACTTTTATGATTCGATTTCCGCGCTGGTCACACCCCGATGCGGTCGAAGAATGAGGTAAAAAAACCACGTTGTACTGTGGTTTTTCTTTTTTTAAGAGACGCTTTCGCCCCCAGGTTGGTATAGAAGATTCATTATTACATGTCCGGTACTGGAAACACATTCGAAAGGCATCCTTTTTGGTACGTACTACATTACCATGGCTAAATATAAATCAAAAAAGAGGCTGTCCTAATGACAGCCCAAGAAAAACCGAGAGATTTATAGAGGATCATATGATGATCTACTGTAATCCGAAAGGCTGCAATCCTTCCTTTTTCACCTTAATACGCCAAACCACGTTTTTAGATGACTCGGTTACATATAGGTAGCCATCATGAAAAGCCAGGTTAGTGGTAAAGGTACCTGCATCTTCAGGTAAGCGGATAGTGCCATATTTAAATCCGCTGGCATCAAGAACGGCAATTTCTCCCGCTTGAAAATGGGCAAGATATAGATTGCCTTCGCTATCAACTGCAAGTCCATCTGGGCCGATTCCACCCTCAAATTGCCCGAAAACAAACGCTACTTCACGTGAATCTTTGGCATTTTTAGATGGAACAGAGATAATTCGATTTGTGGCAAAATCAGAGATATAGACACGCTGCCCGTCTCCCGAGATGGCGATCCCATTTGGGTAGGCAATATTTTCTTGAAAAAGCTGGGGCTCGGAACTTCCCGGCGGCAGATAGAAGACACGCCCGATTGGCTTTGTTGCGCTAGACCCCATCGGCTCGGTAAAATAAAGTCCGCCGGATTCATCGAATACCAGGTCATTCAGGCCGTTTAACGGCTTACCGTTGTAGGAATTTACAATCAAGGTGCGTTCTCCTGTAGTGGTGTTGTATGCATAAAGTTCGCCTGTAACATCCGTGATAAAGAGGCGTCCATCTTTATGAAACATTGCGCCAACGGGAAGTTTATTGGTATTTTTATCAACGATTTTAACCTGATCGTTTTCGACCTTCATGATTTCCCCGGTAGCCGGACTGACCATCCATATTTGGCCATTTCGATCAAAATTAATCCCCTCGATGAAGCCGCTGCCAGTAGTGACTTTTTCCCATTTGGCATTAGGATGGACAATTTCCGAAATTGAATGTCTATCCTTCGTGGGGACAGGTTTTGTTTCGTATAATGCTTTTGCACCGACTACAGTAACAGCCACAAGGGAAAGAACAATGAACAAGGTAACTGCGAAACCCTTTTTTCTCATTTTTTGAATCCTCCTTTTTAGATAATTGAGTATAAAAATCAATCTTAGATGATTAAACAATGATACCTGAAAGCGTATGCAGCTTTACTGTAGCATTGTCCTAAGAACAGAAACAACGCTAAATAGTATCTGAATTTTTATTTAATTCAGATAAATATTCCTACTATTGGGGAAATAAATAATCTGTTAAACTATAGGATTAGTCTATTGGCGGTTAATATGTTATTGCGGGTTCCAATCAAGACTATTGGAACCCGGAATTAGATTTAGAGGATCAAAAAGGGTTCCAATCGAGGCTATAGGAACCCGAAAATAGATTCAGAGAGCCGAAAAGGGCTCCAATTCAGTGAAAAAGGCACTTCTAAGTAGGTACGGTGTTTAGGAAATAAACTATATCAGCGAATTCGACCGATTTATCAGCGAATAATCAAATATATCAGCGAATCCGACCGATTTATCAGCGAATATTCAATTATATCAGCGAATCAATGCCAGGGCCGGTTTGATAGCACTAAATCATCCACTAGAAACGTTATTTTTACCGGAATTCGCAATTTCTGTCTTCTTACAAGAAATTTATTTGCGAAACTAACGAGTTTATTTGCGAAACTCCCCGATTTATTTGCGAAACGACCGAGTTTATTTGCGAAACCCCCGCTTTATTTGCGAAACCTAAAACTAGCTATCTTCAAAACAAAAAAGAGGCTGCCCGGAGACAGCCTTCAAATAACAATTACCGTGAATGAACTTTTTCGCCTTGCACCCAGACTTCACAAATGTTTTCCGGCCGCGCCAAGTACATGATTTTTTGAAAAATATCATGTAAATCCTCATTTGCATCATAGAGAGGCAATTTGGCCGTTTCGAACGTCGTATCAATGATTTGAACATCCCAAGCATAGTTTTGGACTAAACGTCCGATTGGCAGGCTGACACTTTCGCCACCGCCGGCAGTAGCGAGATAGAACGCTTCATTAATAGTGATGCGGGAATTTGGCACACCGCGATCTCCAGCAGGAAGGGCAGTATTCACACCATCCTCCAACATCCTCGATGACATCACCGCTTGCCTCACGTTGTCAAACAAACTCGGTGAAAAACCGCCGGAAATGTCAGACCCTAACCCAATCTCTACACCTTTAGCAAGCAGACGGGCAATGGGAATAACACTATTAGCAAAATAAGCATTGGAAATCGGACAATGGCATACAGCAGTACCCGTTTCCGTAAATAAGTCCGCATCCTGATCACCTAAGAAATTGCAATGCGCCATGACCGACTTTTCACGTAATAGACCAAAATCATGTAAGGCAAACGCATCATTTTTCCGAAAACGCTCCCGGACGTACCCATGCTCCCAATCACTTTCGCTGCAGTGTGATTGCACATATGTATCATACTTTGCCGCTAATTCTCCTAAACCTTTTAACGCCTCGTCGGTACAGCTGGGAATAAAGCGCGGAGTCACAACTGGGTAAACGCCCTGTTTCGTCCGCTTAGCTAATTCTTTGACTGCTAAAATAAATTCCTCGGTATCCGCTATGGCCGTTTGTGCATCAGCGTCGCGATAATAGTCGGGCGTTTGTTCAGGGTTATCCATCACCACTTTCCCCACTAATCCGCGCTGCCCTTTTCCGGCACAAATCTCGGCAAGCACTAAACTGGCTTCCTTATGAACCGTGGCAAAATAAAGCGCCGTCGTTGTTCCGTTTGCGAGCAGGGTGCTTACGACATCTTGGTAGACATTTTTCGCAAAAGCTACATCCGCAAATTTAGACTCAATTGGGAAGGTATACGTGTTTAACCAATCATAGAGCGGGATGTCTAATGCCGTTCCAGCTTGCGCCCATTGCGGTGCATGCACATGCAAATCGATGAAACCAGGCAAGAAGTACTGGCCTTCAGCTAACCGATGAAAGGTTTCATCACCACTATAGGCATCCAATAAAGGTTGGTAGTCGGCATCTTCCGGGGCAACGACTTTTTCAATCATGCCTTCTGCATTAATACAGAAAAGATAGTCCTTTAAAATTTGTACATCTTTTGGTGAATTGCTTGAAAAAGCAGTTCCAAGAAAAATATTTGTGTATTGTTTCATGTAAGCCACCTTCATTAAAAAAATTTTTTTTGCAATTATAGGGGATTCAAAATGGGGATGCAAAAAAACGTTCTCTGCTTCCACTTTGCATTATCAATTTGCCAGTGTTTATAATTTATTAACTATACAATCCAAAAGGAGGGAAGACAATGTCCTTCACTAAAAAATATGAATCCTATTTAAATCATGAAGTATTCAATGATACCCCGGGAATGGTCGAAATCAAAGCAAGAAAGGAACTGCTTGAAGCGCCGGATGTGGATCAGCAGCAGATAAGAGAGATTTTTCAAACGGGCATGAAATCAGTGCCTATAGACCGAGGTTCTACTCCAACACTGTACTTTCCGATAAAAATCAGATTAAAAGTGGAGGCAGTTTTGCTGTTATCTCCAAAAAATAACATGGAAGAGGAGTTTGCAAGCAAGCTTGATTATTTGGAAAAACTGGCTGACCTCGGCTGCAAGTGGGCAGAGGAGAGTGCTGAAAAAGAGCAAGTAAATAAAGACTATAATCTCGCAAGAATGAAAGTAAAAAGAGTATTTTCAACCCTTACCCAGCCATTGTGTCTTGTTAGCTCAACCGGGGTGATTCAGGAAATCAATGACCTGCTTGCTTCAATGGCAGGAAAAAGAAGAACGATCTTACTTGGAGAGAGGATTTCACAGCTGCTTACACCCTCCAGTTGGGAAAGGATTCAAGGGGCAACACGAAAAGTAGAAATGCAGCTGAGGCTTCACGATCATCGAGAGGGCGATATTTTAGCTACGGTTCAACCAATTACATATGAGAGGGAGATTGAATCTTACCTTATTATTGTCAAAAAGTTAAAAACACCTAAGAGTGAGACGAAACATCGAAAGTTGCATACGTTTGCGGAAATAAAGGGTATTAGTGAACCACTCCAGCAAGCAATCCATGCAGCGAAGCGGGTGGCCAAGGGAGATGCCACCATCATGCTGCGGGGGGAAAGCGGAACAGGGAAGGAATTGTTTGCGCAATCGATCCATAGTGAAAGTGAACGGAAGGAGAAACCGTTTGTCACGATCAATTGTGCGGCGATTCCGAAGGATTTGCTTGAAAGTGAGTTGTTTGGCTATGAAAAGGGTGCCTTTACTGGTGCGGAAAAGGATAAACCCGGGCGCTTTGAAATAGCCAACAAGGGAACGATTTTTTTAGATGAAATCGGGGATATGCCCCTTTATTTACAAGCGAAAATCCTTCGCGTTATTCAAGAAAAAACCATTGAACGAATTGGTTCGAATAAAAGTATTGACATCGATGTGCGGATCATTACGGCAACGCATCAAAACTTGGAAAGTCTCGTAAAGGAAGAGAAGTTTCGCGAAGATTTGTATTATCGCATCAGTGTGATTCCGATTTTTATTCCGCCGCTTCGGGAGCGGAAGGAAGATTTGCCGATTTTAATCGAACATTACGTGCGGGAATTCTCAAAGGCGATGAAGCTTCCTCCAAAACGATTATCAGAAGAGGCGCTGCATAAGCTCCTAGACTATCGATGGCCCGGTAATATTCGGGAGATGCAAAACGTCGTCCGCCATTTTGTCGAGTTAGAAATTGGCGAGACAGTTACACTGAAAAGCTTGCCATTACTAGTTTTTGATAAAGATGAGGAATTTACGTTAAAGCGGGTTGCTGAAGCCCCAAAATCCTCTTCTAAACTAGAGAAAAGTGAAATTATCCATTTATTAGACCGTTATGGTTGGCATACAGAGGGAAAGAAAAAAGCGGCATCTGTCCTGGGAGTCAGCCTTGCTACCCTATACCGGCGAATGAAGAAGTTGCACATATAGTAAAATGAGAAAAGTTGAGAAACTGTGAGAAAATATGAGAAAAATAAATAAATGTATTATATTTTTACGTATAACAGGGATTTGTTTCTCATTTTTTCTCAACATGAGAAAGAACAAACCAAATGCAAGATTGTTCCAAAACATCAAAATAGTCTGCAAATGGACTATTTTTTTATGAATGCGAAAAGTTGGCACGGAACTTGCATATTAGAAGGATGTGGTTGTCAATGGGGTGGATTATCACAAAAAAGGATATCCCCTATATTAGTTTAGGCGCAAAATTCCTAGCTTGCGGCGGAGGTGGAGACACTAAAACAGTTGAGTACTTATTCCTTTCGATAATGGATGATTCGGATCTTATTGTGGTGAAAACAGCTGTTGAAATCGAACATGAATGGATTGTTCCAGTGGCAATGGTGGGCTCTACCGTTTTATTTAACGAAGATTTGCCTACAGGGGCGGAACCCGCACAGACGCTTAAACTGTATGAAGCAGAAACAAAAAAGAATGCGGATGCCGTGATTTCGATGGAAATCGGAGGAATCAATGCCTTAATTCCACTGCTGATTGCTTTAGACAGAAATCTTCCGGTTATTGATGGAGACGCTATGGGAAGGGCGTTTCCGAAGCTGGAAATGACGACGTTTTACAACTCCAATATTTCTGTGTTTCCTTTGGCGGCCAATTCTAATGAAGAGACGCTAATCGCAAGAAATCAGCAAGAATTTTCAGAGGTATTCGATTCGTTTATTTTCAACCGAAAAGGATTTGGCAATATCGCCTGTTTTGGAATGACGGGTTCGCAAGCGAAGTCATTCATGCTTCCAGGGACATTAAAGCTGACATGCAATATCGGAAAGGCATTAACATCAGGCTCTGTTGACGAGAAACTGGCATCGCTTCAATCGATATTTTCAAATTCTATCTATGGGGAATTACAAGTGGGTTTTGTAGGACGTATTGGAACGATCGAGCGATGGTTTGAGGATAAGATGCTCGTAGGTTCATGCCAGATTGCAGGACAGCTGTCTTTTTCAGATAAAAAAGCGGAGCTTTATTTCCAAAACGAATTCTTAAGCGTTAAGGTTACTGGCAAAGGGTCATCCGCAACCCCTGACTTAATCATCTTGCTCAACTATGAAACGGGGATGCCGGTGTCTGTGTCTGATATTCGCGAAGGGTTGTTTGTACTTGTTCTCACCATACCCGCCTCTAGTATTTTTTATACAAAGGAATTGTACAAGCTCGTCGGCCCAAAGGGCTTTGGAATTCCAAATCATTTCTACGCTTCCGGTGAGGGATTAGGAGGGCTGTCAGATGAAGATTGGTATTGATATCGGCGGGACGACAACACACGCTGTCTTGGTCACTAGTGATGGCCGGATTTTACAAGCGTCGCAGCATATCACAACCCCTGATTTATTAACTGGGGTAAAAGGGTCTGTTCAAGCTCTCTTCGAAAGGACAAGTATTTGTCCGGCGGAGGTTAAGGGCATCTTTATTGGCACAACCGAGTTAATCAACGCAATATTTGAGGGACGAGTGATGTCGAGAACGGCGCTGATTCGGATTGGAACGCAGCCGACGAAAATAGAACCGGCCATTACTTTTCCAGAAACATTGCGGTCATCGCTTAAGAAGGTTTGGTTTGTAAAAAGCAGCAACCACTATAACCACGCTACATTAGAACCGAACATACACGGTGAATTATTTTCCATTTTTCAGCAAATCGAAGCACATGCAATTGAAGCAGTTTCAATTGTCGGTACGTATTCACCGATGTATGAAGAAGAAGAGCTTTGGGTGAAGAAAGCGATAAAGAAACGCTTTCCGAACATTGCGATTACCGTTTCACATAGACTTGGAAGTATCGGTTATATCGAACGTGAAAATGCAGCCATCTTAAATGCCTTATTTTCCAAACTAATCCGCAGCCTTTTGGCTGAGCTATCTAGCTGTTTTTCCGGTTTGGCCTTTACTTGTCCCTTCTGGCTGACCAAAAGTGACGGGTCGTTGATGACGGTACAGGAGGCAATGGATTTCCCGGTATTAACGATTTTCTCGGGGGTTGCTAATAGTTTGAAAGGGGCAGCCATCTTAACCTCTTATAAGGATTTGCTTGCCGTGGATATTGGCGGAAGTAAGATTTATGCCGGCCGGGTTCGAAATGAACAACTGAGAGAAGTCAATTCCTCTACCAATCTAGCAGGGATTGATACGAGTCTAGCGATGCCGGAATTTATTTCTTTGCCTTTCGGTGGTGGAAGTATCCCCAACATCGAGGATGGCCAGGTCCGTTTTCTGCCACATCATTCGAATGATATTGCGATAGAAGGTTTGTCTTGGGGTGGGTCCTCGTGGACGGTGAGTGACTGTTTTTTAAAACTTTTTCCGGAAGCTTTTTATGATGAAAAAATTGATACCGCAAGACTGGCCGACTTGTCAAACAACGATTGTGAATTGGTGGTCAGTCATGTGATGGGGCAGCTTAAATTAGCTCTGGATCAGCTTCAGGAGAGTGAAGAAGAATTGCCAATCGTTCTTGTCGGGGGAGGTAGTCCGCTTTTCGGACAGGAGTTGTTTGGTCAATATAACCAAGTGATGAATCCTGCGGGTTATCCGATTAGCAGTGCGATCGGGGCGTGTTTTGCACAAGTAAGTGAAGTGGTTGATAAAGTCTACTGGCTTCATAACAGGTCAAAAGAAGAGATTCTGGATGAAGCTGTCGCAGCCTGTAAAAAGGCTGTTTTGAAAAAAGGTGCAAGCCCGGAATCGATTCATATCTCCTATGTGGAAGAATATCCATTTGCCTATTTAAGAGGGGAAATTCTTCGCGTTAGGACAAGGGCAATGGGAGCTTTAATTTTATAAAAAGGGAGTGTGTGAAAATGGCTGAAAAAACGAATATTGGCGATGATTTCTCTTTATCTAGGGTTCCGCAATCAGAAAGGCAGTCGTTATGGAGCATCACGATTGTCAGGGTGGGTTCGCTTGCAACAATTTCACAATTTTTATTAGGAGCTGCACTAGGATATGGCATGACCTTTTGGCAGGCCTTTTGGGCAACGATGCTCGGCAGTGTTATTTTGGAGGTCATCAGTTTTCTATTAGGTTATGCTGGTGCCCGTGAAGGTCTTTCGACAAGTCTTTTATCACGATGGACGGGATTTGGCCGCTATGGTTCAAGTATCATTGGGGCAATCATTGCAATTGCGTGTATCGGCTGGTTTGGTGTGCAGAACTCTGTTTTTGCAAATGGACTTGTTCAAGCAACAGATGGTGCTTTGAGTCTTCCTGTTGCCGCAACCCTTACAGGATTAGCAGTAACGGTTTTAGTTATCTTTGGATTTAAATTACTGAGCGCAACGGCTTCGATTGCTGTTCCTGCATTTCTTTTGGCTGTTGGTGTTGGCATTTATCAAGTGCTAAGTGATCATTCGATTTTCGACTTAATGGGAGCAGCCCCTGCCGGTGAGAAGCTTACGATGGGTGTTGCAGCGACGATGGTTGCTGGCGGATTTATCATCGGTGCAGTCATCACGCCTGACTTTAGCCGTTTTGCCAAAAGTGGAAAAGATGTCTTTTGGATGACGATGATTGGAACGATTATCGGCGAGCTTTGTATCAACATGATTGCCGTGTTAATGGCACTTGCTGCCAAAACAAGTGATGTAGCCAGCATTATGATGCAAACATCCGGCTGGCTCGGCGCAATTGTGGTAGTCTTTTCGACAATCAAAATTAATAACTTGAACTTATATTCGTCATCCCTTGGTTTTACAACGATTTTTGATTCTATTTTTAAACTCAAGCTCAACCGCGGTATGGTTACCCTGGTTATCGGTATTATTGGTACCGTGCTTTCTGTTCTTGGTATTCTTGATAAATTTGTGGACTTCCTTGTGCTGTTAGGTGTTTTTATTCCGCCAGTTGCCGGGATTATGGTGATCGATTATTTCTTATTAAAAACGCACCGCAAAGCCCTGGATGAAAGCCGAAAAACGGGGGCATTGCCAGAGGATAGTGAAAAACTGAACCCAATTACCTTACTTGCCTGGGCAGCCGGATTTCTTGCTGGATATTTTGTCAAAGCCGGTATTCCGTCGATCAACTCACTTGTCGTCAGTGCCATGATCTATTACGTCGGGATGCTTATTATGAGAGCTGTAAAAAACGGTAATGGGGTAAATCGGAAGGTTGCATAAGCTAAATTATTAGAATATTGGAGGTATTTTGATTATGAGAAAAATAGGAAAACAGGAAATTGAAGATATGGCAGTTGGGGCAGCCCTGCTTGGAACAGGCGGCGGGGGTGACCCTCACATTGGAAAACTGATGGCCCTTCAGGCGATTGAAGAATATGGCGAAGTGACACTTTTGGATGTTGATGAAGTTCCAGAGGATGCGCTTGTTGTTCCTTCCTCGATGATGGGGGCGCCGACGGTTATGCTTGAGAAGCCGCCAAGCGGGGAGGAAGCGATTGAAGCCTTTCAAATCCTTGAAAAATATTTAGGGAAAAAGATCTATGCAACTTTCCCAATTGAAGCGGGCGGAGTCAACTCAATGCTGCCGTTTGCCCTTGCGGCACGATTAGGTCTGCCTGTCATTGATGCGGATGGCATGGGAAGAGCCTTCCCAGAATTACAAATGGTGACCTTTTATTTAGATGGCATTTCAGCAACACCAGGGGTTTTTGCTGATGAAAAAGGGAACACCGCTTTGTTATCAACAATTGATAATGTGTGGACGGAACGAATTGCCCGCGCTGCTACCGTTCAAATGGGCGGCTCGACAATGGTGGCCATGTATTCAATGACCGCTAAGAATTTGAAGGAGAGCGGCATCCCGAATATTTTGAAGCTGGAAGAAGAAATCGGAAAAACGATCAGATTGGCGAAAGAAAACAATGTGAATCCCATTCAGGAAGTTTTGAAAATAACGGGCGGATTTGAATTATTCCAAGGAAAAGTCAGTGATATCAACCGCAAAACGGAAACAGGCTTTGCCCGCGGGGTGGCAACCTTCGAAGGGTTGAATGCCTATAAAGGTGAAACATTAAAGCTTCGCTTCCAAAATGAACATCTGCTTGCCCAGACAGATACCCGAGTTCTTTGCGTGACACCGGATTTAATTGCCGTGCTTGATGCAGAAACAGGTCTTCCAATTACGACTGAGGGAATCCGCTACGGTGCCAGAAGTGTCGTGATCGGTATTCCATGTAATCCGAAATGGCGGACAGAAAAAGGAATTGCCACTGTTGGGCCGAGGTATTTCGGCTATGATGTTGACTATGTTCCGGTAGAAGAGCTTGTGAAAAAAGGAGTGACATTGTAATGGGATTTTATCGTATAGGAATTGATGTGGGCGGCACCCATACGGATGCCGTGCTATTAGATGAGAACAATCAGGTAGTTTCAGAAACAAAGTCGGCGACAACAGAGGATGTAGCGACAGGTATTTTTAACGCAATGCACAAAATTATTAACGATGCCAATGTGCCCCGAGAGCAAATCAAGTTTGCGATGCTTGGAACAACGCACTGTACAAATGCGATTGTCGAAAGAAAAAGGTTGAACAACATTGCCGCGGTTCGGATTGGTGCCCCGGCTACATTGGCGGTAAAGCCGCTGATTGGTGTACCGGATGACCTTCGCGATGCATTAGGAAAACATGTCTATCTTGTTCGTGGCGGCCATGAATTTGATGGCCGTGAGATTGTTTCATTAGATGAAGACCATTTGTACCAAATTGCAGAGGAAATTAAAGGTTCAGTGGATTCCGTTGCCATTACATCTGTCTTCTCACCAGTTTCCAAATCACATGAAAAGCGGGCAGGTGAGATTTTTAATGAAGTATTAGGGGATGAGGTTGCAATTTCCTTATCTTCGGAAATTGGTTCAGTCGGTTTGCTGGAACGGGAAAATGCGACGATTTTAAACGCTTCCGTGGTCAATGTGGCGAAAGCAGCAGCGGATGGCTTTATCAATGCCTTGAAAAATGAAGGCGTTGATGCGAAAGTCTTTTTTGGTCAAAATGATGGTACGTTAATGTCGGTTGACTATGCGGTGAAATACCCTATTTTCACAGTCGCATGCGGCCCGACCAATTCATTGCGTGGTGCCTCTTATTTAAGTAATCTATCAGATGCGATTGTCGTCGATGTCGGCGGTACGACATCCGATGTTGGTGTGCTAGTTCAATCCTTTCCGCGGGAATCTTCTTTGGCGGTTGAAATTGGCGGTGCACGGACCAATTTCCGGATGCCTGACCTCGTTTCAATTGGACTTGGCGGCGGTACAATTGTCCGCATCCAGGAAAATGGGGAATTTACGATTGGACCAGATAGTGTCGGCTACCGCCTTCCTGAAAAGAGCTTGATTTTCGGAGGAGATACGTTGACGACAACGGATGTGGCTGTGGCCCTTGGGAAAGTGGACCTTGGCGATGCGGAGAAAGTCACACATCTTGATAAAGAATTATTGGGTAGAATTTATGCGAAAATCGTTGAATTAGTAGAAGATGCGATTGATAAAATGAAAACAAGTGCGGGACCTGTCCCAGTCATCCTTGTCGGTGGCGGCAGCGTGTTACTCCCAGAACATCTAAATGGAGCATCTGAAGTGATTCGTCCCGAGCATTCCGGTGTGGCAAACGCGATAGGATCTGCTATTTCACAAGTCAGCGGGCAGGTTGAAAAGATTTATGTGTTAGATGAGATTGGAAGAGACAACGCCTTGGAGGCAGCGAAATCTCAAGCAATGTCCGAAGCCATTCAAGCCGGTGCGGATCCAGAAACACTTGTCATTGTCGATGTCGAAGACGTTCCGCTTGCCTACCTGCCAGGAAATGCAACTAGAATCCGTGTGAAGGCAGCTGGTGATTTAGCTCAGGAAGACCAACCTGTTGCAGCAATTTAAGGTAAGTGTGACCATTATTAAAAAAGAAACTTAAAGAAACGCCCCGGAATTATGTCTTACCTTCCGGGGCGTTTGGATTTATTTATGAGGCTAGTTTTGGTTAAGTCTGTGGAAAATCATTACATAAAGAGGTAACAGTTTTTATGATGCCTTTTGTACTTCCGACTCATGGACTAACTCCACATGAAATTTGTTGGTCTTCTCGCGAATTTCCCAATAGCCGGAAGTATACTTATAAATTACAGTGTAAAGCTTACCATCGTATAGCACTTCTTCTAATTCCATTTCCATACCACCCTATCTTTTTTTAAATGAGTGATATTATCTATATTCATTCATTCTCTTTTTATGTCAAATACTGCAAGGTTATAGGAGAAAAGAATCGTTTTTTGCAGTTGGTGGAGTAAACGGTCAAAAATCATTTCATTTGCTCGAAATATGTTCGTGAAAGTGACGAAAAGATGAAAGGGGGTGAGATGTTGCACTTCCGCCATTTTCTACTACCAGCTCTTATGGTTGGAGCAGCCCTATTTTTACCAGGCAATGCCTTCGCCGAGAAGAATGAGCATAATGGACAGCCAAATTCCCACAAGGAAATGGTGCAAGCGAATAATCCTTCCGAAAAAACTGAGACCCCGGCTAAACAGGTTAAAGTTCTGATGAATGCAAAGGATGCAGCTAAAGGGGCTAATGTTCCGCCAAAAAACGAGAATGCGATGACCACTGGAAAACCTGTGACGGTACCTGAACCCGCTAGGAAAAATCAGCAGGCTTCCAATGGTGCACCTAAACAAGCAGCTTCCCAAAAACCTGCTACTGCAGCGCCGAAAGCTTTACCGGATCAGGCAAAAGGGAACGGATACGGTTTAAACAAGACGGAGAAAACCGTTGAAGCCCCCGGCCAAGAAAAACAAGCAGCTGGCCAGGAAATCGAAAGAGAGTTAGAAAAGAATAAGCTAACTACTCATGATGTTGCCGTGCATAGCGCTGATATTACTGTAAATGATAAAAGCGAATCGACGAGATTGGTTCCTAAATTCGAACCGCAAGGGGAGGGTTCAGACCTATCAAACCTAAACCCAAACCCAAAACCGTTTGAGCGTTTCGAATTCCAGCAGCCAGTGCCTTTAGAAAAGGACAATGTTCCTGTCAGTAAGGAAGAGATTCCCAAGGTCGATCAGGCCATAAACCCACCTCAACGGTCAGACAGTTCAGGCGGCCAATCAAATGATCGAGTCAGCACGGGGGTAAGCACCATTAGCTTGATAGATAAGTGGTTTGTATGGAATAAGGATTATGAAATGAAGCTTGTCCAACCATATCTTTCTTGCTATGCCTTAATGAATTCACAATGGGTGAATGCTCCACCTTCACCACCGCCGCAAGAAGCTCCTTTTTTTAAAACCGTTAACCGCAGCTAATCGCCACGGAACACGAAAATAAAAGGAGCGAATATGAATATGAATATGAAACCTTATTTAAACACAAATAAAATTGTTAAATCTATTGTACTTACTGGTGCGCTATCTTTTGGCATTTTTGCAGGAGGACATTTTACAGAAGCTGCTGGTCCGGATAAGGCAAAACCAGAGCACCCCGTTCATGTAAAAGCAGAAAATGCGGTAAAGGCTCAAAATGTACCTGCTTCAAAACCTGTAGCCCCTGCACAACCAGCGGCACCTGCAGCTAAGGAACAGCCTAAAGCTGGACAAGCAGCCAAATCTCAAGCGAGTGTGCATGCCAGCGAAACGGCAAAAATGCATGCTAATCCAAACTCAGCCGTTCTGGGCAAGATTGGAAAAGAAGAAAAGGCAGTAACGGAAGAAGCTCCTGTTCAAGAAGCTCCGATTCAAGAACCTGCAGTGGATGAGACTGTAACGGAGGCAACTCCTGTTCAAGAACCTGAAGTAGAAGCGGTTGTTGAGGATAAATCGGACGAAACAACTGAAAATCAAAGTACTGAACCAGGTTCTACCTCAACGGAAGTTGATTCCGATGATGCAGTCAAAGCTGAAGCTGAAGCTGAAGCGGCAGTTAAAGAAGATGAAAAAACGACAGACGTTGATTCTGATTCAGCAGTGAAAACTGAAGATAAAGAAGATGCTGACCGTGATTCTGATTCAAAGAAAGTTGTTGCTGACCATAACGCTGTAGTGAATACTAAAGATGATGAAGACAGTGAGTCGACGGACGAAGATACAGACTCAGACAAAGAAGCTAAGGTAAATCCTTCGGCTGCTAATAAAGTAAAATCTCAAGCGTTCGAACATGCAAGTGACAATGCTAAAGCGCACGCTGCAGCAAACTCAGCTGTACTAGCTAGTGGTGAAGTTTCTGAAGATGTAGTGTCTGAAGAAAAGTCAACCGAAGATGCAACTGAAGTAGTATCTGAAAATGATGCAGCAGTTGTTACAGGCGAACAAGATCAAGCTGAAGAAGCTACTGAAGTTGTCGCTGAAGAGGTAACAGATGAGTCTGCAACTGTATTAACTGAAGCAGATGAAGTGGATGCAGCAGAAGTCGTTGCCGAAGAGTCAACTGAAGTAGTATCTGATGAAACTACAGAAGCAAGCGAAGCTGTAGCTGAAACAGAAGAAGCAGCAGTTAAGGCAGACGATGCAGTTGAGGTTGAAAAAGTAAACCCATCTGCAGCAAACAAAGCAAATGCTCAAGCTAGCGTAAAAGCAAGCGCTCAGGCAAAGGCACACGCTGCAGCAAATTCGGCTGTACAGGCAGTAGCTGTAGAAACTGAGGTCGTTGTAACGGATGAAGAAACAACAGACGAAGTAGTTGCTGAAGATACGACTGTAAAAGCTGCAACAATAGAGTAGTTTTCTATTTTGAGGGGATCAAACGCCCGCTTATCTAAGGTTAACCGTGTTACATCGCGTATTTGGGACAGAGAGAGAAATCTCTCTGTCTTATTTAATGAAATGAGAAAGTATAAATTTCGACTTTGAGAATTGTCCAGCTACAGGCTCTTTCCGCTTTTCTTAAGACAGGGGAATAGTTTCCACTGTTACCAGTGTGTTTTGGTTGACTCGATTTTTAAAATCATATATTATGAATCCGAGATACTTACAACTAAGATAATTAAAGGAGACTATTTATATAATGAACATACTAGTAGTAAAAGCAAATAACCGTCCAGCTTCAGAAGCTGTTTCTAGTAGAATGTATGAAACTTTCATGGAGAACTTAGAAGGTGTTAACGTAACAACTTACGATGTCTTTGCAGAAGATATGCCTTACTTTGGTCAAGATTTATTCAACGCTTTTGGCAAAATGCAATCAGGCGAAGAAATGACAGACGTTGAACAACGAATTTTAGCGGCAAAACAAAAGGCAATGGATGCACTGACAGCAGCTGACCTTGTTGTATTTGCTTTCCCATTATGGAACTTAACAATCCCTGCTAAATTACAAACATTCATCGACTATGTATATGCAGCTGGTTTCGCATTTAAATATGACGAAAATGGCCAATTAGTCAGCCTGATGACTGATAAAAAAGCCGTAATTTTAAGTGCACGCGGCGGCATTTACTCAACTCCAGAGACTGCACCAATGGAAATGGCTGCAACTTATATGAAAAATGTATTTGGCGGCGTATTCGGTATGGAAATCGTGGATGAAGTCATTATCGAAGGCCATAACGCAGCTCCAGACAAAGCGCAAACGATTATTGCAGAAGGCTTAGCAAAAGTGGCCGAAGTAGCAAAACGTTTTTCAGCAGTAATAGCGTAAATCGGAGACAATCCCCGCCTAGCTTAGATTGTGCTAATCAAAATTATTATGAAAGCTCTTTTCTTCTCGTCTCGGGAAGAAGAGAGCTTTTTTTCGTCGTATTAAAGGGGCGCAGGTAAAGTAGTAAAAAAGTAGGATAGATGGGTCTTACTTTTTTACTATGAAAATAGTATAAATTTACCTTAAATGGGTGCCTTGAGGTGTGTTACGATAGTAACAGTTTAGTATGTGGAGGTTTAGAGCAGTGAGAGGAAAAAAGGTGTCAAGAGATCCTTTTGATCGTATCCTGTCTGCAGCGATAAAGGATGCCAATCGAAGACTGGATTTTTACCAGGCTTTCTTAGAACTGGAAGTGGTGGTCCTTGGAACGGTGTCAACGGAGCAATCTACTGTTTATTTGAAATATCTGGAGATAGACAATGAACTGGTTCTTCCAGTCTATTCAAGTTTGGCTAAATTTCATTCGATTTTTCCAGCTCACCAACCCTATGTGAAAATAGATGCAAGGGATCTTTTGCAATGGGTGGAGCCTGAGGCTTCAATGGTGGTGAATCCAGGCTTTGGCGTAAGCAAGAAGCTAATTCCGGAGGAGCTTGAAACGCTTCGCGATGGGCAAATTCTTGCCTACTTTTTTGAACAATTTCCCCAAAAAGAAAAAGAGCGGTACCTGGCTGAACAAGTGACCAAGGTGCCTGACACCACAATCGAGCTACTGTCTGCGTGTTTACAAACATTTCCTCCTATTAAAAGCGCCTATCTGACGAATCTTTACAATCCTGCAACGGGAGAAACGCCTTGTATGCTAGTAGGACTTGATGTTGAACCACAAGACACTGAATCATCCCGGGTATTATTTTTACAAGTAGTAGAAGCCGTTCGGCAAAAAACGGACATACAGTCGAAGCTGGAAATTGCCATACTCGATGAAGCCTTGCCGCTAACCGGTTCGATTGTACAAAACATAGAGCCGTTTTATGTGCGATCCTCAATTGTTGAGTTAAAAAAACTGTTTCACTAGAGAAACCAATCAGAAAGGAGGGTCTTTTGATTGACGAAGATTTATGTTAACGGAAATGAAATTCAATCCACCAACAATAGTATTAAGTCTGTATCCTCGGAGTTAGTGGAAGCAGCGGCCCGCTTGACTTCTCTTAAATCGGAAATTGACTACCGCATTGCTCAGCGGAAAGGGATCGATTCTCGTTTGGGCCAATCGGCCAAGTCGCTCCGGGAGCTGGAACGGAAAGTAAAGGCCGTTCACCAGTTTATTGACAACTCCATGGATCAATACGAGAAGGCTGATCGCAAAGCGGCTTCCTTCACTGTTCCTGGGGGGAAATCATTCTGGGAAAAGCTTGGCGACGAGTTGAATACAGTTGGGGAAGTGATCACAGGCTTCGGCGCCGGACTGGTTGATACGCTTGTTTCCACAGTAGAAGGACTCTGGAATGTGGTCACGCATCCGATTCAAACCGTAAAGGGACTTGTCCATGTCGTTCAACATCCGATTGAAACAGGAAAGGCAATCTGGCAATCAATTACAGATTCCTGGAATAAGGATGTAGTCAATGGGGACGCTGAAAGTGCCTCGCATTGGTTTGGGCGTGCCTTCGGGGAAGCGGCACTTGCCGTTGTTGGGACGAAAGGCGTGGATAAGGCGGTTAAACTGACCAAGGGAGCCACAGCGGTAAAAGCGGGTGATGAAGTAGCAGCAGCTGCTAAACTGGAGGCTGGAACTTTTGCTGACTCCATGAGTAAGGCAGATGCTAAAAAGTATAATCAATTTTGGGATTATGCTGAACACAATATAGGTGTAGAAGATCGGTTGAAAATTGGCGGCTGGGATTATCCTCCAGGTGGAAAACTATACGACGAACATAAGTCCGTTTACGATAACCCAAGCTATTTTGAACAAACCAATGGAAAAACCATTTATCCAGGCACGAATGGCGATCCTAATATTGATGGGTTTTTAAATGGAAAATATGATATTGTTACGGTAGAAAGAGGTTCATCGATTGACCGATTTGGTAATAATGGATCTGGAAGATACTTTTCCCCTGAGGGAGACAGCTTTGAAAGTAGAGCATTGCCTCCTTTTATGAAGGATATGCCATATGAAGCCTATGAGGTAGCAAAACCATTTCAAGCAAAAGCAGGTCCGATTGCTCCGTGGTTTGATGAACCTGGTATGGGGAAACAAATATTTACTGATTATTTGATCAGAGATCGAACAGGGAAAGAAGTTCCTGCAACTGTTGAGAACTTATTGAAGAATAACTATATTATTAAAAAACAATAGGAGATTTGATGGAATATGAATATTAAACAGGCTGCTGTTTTACTAGAACAAGAAGGCATCCGAGTGGAGGCAACGGGTCAATCGATCCATGTCATTCCAGTGGCTCAGGATGAAAATATCTATAAGTTGGAAAAAAGAGATGAACAGTGGGTATACCTATTTATTCAATATGAAAGAAACAGTGAAGGACGGGAAATGATAGTAAATACTTTCCGAGATGAAACAGAGGCAGCCAACTATTTCTTCCTCGTGACCTTACAGTCTAGCTATTTTCAAAAATATATTTTTACATTTAAAGAAAAAAATACTTCTTTAAAAATAGGCACCCCAAGCTTTACAATGAGTGCTCTGCAAAAAGCTTTAAGTTCTTTACAAGTTGTTCACACATCATTTAGTTTTTTTGACGAGGAAGTCGCGCCACATAGTATCCATTTGAAAAGAGTAAGTCCAACCGAGTGCAAGGTTCAATATATCGGGAACAATAAACAAGTAGTATTTGAGACAATTGAGTTGGAAGACTGGGATGCCTATTCCGCTATGTTTGATTATGTATATTTATTAGCATTATTGGATCAAAAGTGCAAAAACTTAGCAGAAAATCATCAGATTGAAGAAGCCTTTTCGGATGAGGATTTTGCGATTTTTCTAACGGCTTAGGAGAACCAAGGGGACGGTTCTGGTGGTTCCTGCCTGCCAAGATATACACGTGAAAAACCAAAAAAAGTAGAGAGAGCAATCTCTCTGTTTTTTTGGTTTCCAGAATACCAGGGTTTCGGCAATAGTAATGAAGTTGTGCAATTTTTGTCAAAAGGATAAAAAATTTCCCAGGAGATTATGAAGGATTTCAGATTTTTTTGTAGAAAATTAGTATTATAACGTTTTATTGTGATTTTATACCTCAAATTACCCTCGCAATTTATTTTCCTTATTTCACTCTTTTTCCATCCGTTTATTGATCCTGATTGTAAAAATTTGGTTTATTTGATGATAAAGTATGTACTTCATTAAAATTAGTCAAAATCCTGTTTCAATAGCAAAATCTATTAATGTTAGGGGGAATATCCTTGAGAAAACAAAGGACTAAGAAACAGCAAAGGCAATTAGAGGAAGGGGTTCAAGTTTTCCTTTTTTTGATTGCAGGAGCTTCTTATTATCTTACGCACAGTATTTCAATGACCATCATTTTTGTTATTATCGCATTGATCGTAATAATTGCAATCGCCATCATTCAAAAAAAGAAGTACAAGGAACGATTAAGGAAATCGGGTATCGCAGAAATTGACACAATGGATGGTATTCAATTTGAGTACTATTTAAAAGAACTTTATCTTTCAAAAGGGTATGCAGTAGAAGTGACGAGTGCAAGTGGCGATTATGGTGCCGATTTGGTTATGACGAAAGAAGGAAAGAAATTTGTCGTTCAAGCAAAGCGATACTCAAAAGATGTTGGGATAAAGGCTGTTCAAGAGGTTGTGGGTGCTAAATCTTATTATTCGGGGGATGAAGCATGGGTCGTAACGAACCGGTATTTTACGAAGGCAGCTAGAGAATTGGCTCGAAAAAGCAGCGTTATTATGGTTGACCGTGATGTGTTAATCGATTTGATCCTTGTATTAAATTCTACGGATGAGAAGCCAAATCCCGAAAAGAATATCCAATCTGTATCAAGTATGACTGATTTTACATGCAGTAGATGTGGAAGCCCAATGGTTTTAAGGACAGGAAAAAGAGGTGAGTTTTTGGGATGCAGCAATTTCCCAAAGTGCCGAAATACTAAGAATGTGGGGTAGATAGACAGTAGGGTGCTGGCTACGAATCTCGATAAGAGACCGTTTCGGTGATTTTAAAAGGGATTCGGTCGCGTAGAGCCTCGATAAGAGACCGTTTCGGTGATTTTAAAAGGGATTCGGTCGCGTAGAGCCTCGATAAGAGACCGTTTCGGTGATTTTAAAAGGGATTCGGTCGCGTAGACCCTTGATAAGCGACCGTTTTGATGATTTCAAAAGGGTTTTGGTCGCGTAGACCCTCAGCTTTTTATATTGCTGGTGGTTTAAATTGTAATCGATTCACCCTCAAAATATTACTAAACAGAACAAATGTTTTGGTGTAAAATAAATAAAGTGTGGTGTTTTGTGAAATAGCCACAACAATTTCATTAGAGGTGGACATACAATTGAATGGTACAGCACATGCAGCATTTGGAGCGGCGACAGGATTTGTCGTTGCCAACACGATTCAAACCTCTCCATCTACGACGCTCTTATTAGTCGGAATAGGAGGAGTATCTGGGTTAATCCCTGATCTGGACATTGATGGGAGTCTACGGGGCAAAATCACCATATCCCATAAAGTAATTCGGACAGTTGCCCAGCTAATTGGGGCCCTGATGATCTTTTATAGTATTTTTGAGGGCGGAACTACAGAGAAATGGATTGGAATCGGCATTGGATTGGCTATGATGGTTGTAGCGTCGAAGATCAAGCAAAAACATATGTTAACGATCACAGGAGTCGGTGTACTAGTAGGAGGATTCTCCCTACAAGAATCATGGTTGATTCTACTTGGGATTTATATTTTAATCGCATCCTTTGTATCGCACCGCAGCTATACCCATTCTATTTTGGGTGTTATTTTTTTCGGGATTATCGCTTCCAGATTAGAAGCTTCCCTCGGAATTGAAGGTGTTTTCTATACCTGCCTTGCCGGATACATCAGTCATTTGATTGCAGATCTTAAAATCCTACCATTTAATAAACGGGGGATAAAATTGTTTTTACCTGTTTCATCGAAGGAAATCTAGATGCCTGCTACTGCCTCATAATTTGTATGAAATTGGCGAAACTAAGCTAAATAAGCAATTATTTTGACAACGATTTTTACCTTCAGTAAAATTAGCTGATATATTAACCAATTTACACCATCATTGGAGGCAGTGAATTATGAAAGTTGTAGCGATAGTTGGAAGCATACGTAAGGAATCATATAACCTAAAACTTGCAGAGTACGTGCAAAAAAGGTATCAAGAGCACATGGATATTGAAATTTTGAGCATCCGCGATCTTCCGCATTATGATCAGGATACTGAATTAAATCCACCTCAAGTGGTGACGGAATTTAAAAGCAAAGTGGCGAATGCAGACGCTGTTCTTTGGGTAACTCCAGAGTATAATTATTCGATCCCAGGTGTATTAAAAAATGCTATGGATTGGTTATCCCGTGTAGATAAAGTCATGATTGGTAAGCCATCTTGGATCATGGGTGCGACAATGGGCGCACTCGGAACAGTACGTGCCCAACAGCATTTACGGGATATTTTGTTTTGCCCAGGGATTGGCTCTCAACTGTTACCTGGAAATGAAGTATATGTAGGAGTCGTTCATGAAAAAATGGATGAAACAGGGAACCTTACCCATGAGCCGACGATTAAATTTATCGATCTAGTTGTTGATAACTTTATTAATTGGTATAACAAAATAAGCTAATCAAACAATGTGAGCACCCTTAAAAGGATACGAAACGATCCATTTTGAACCTTGCTCAAAAATAAAGACGAAAAGCTCCCCTCTTCATAACCAAAGAAGAAGGGAGCTTTTTATTAAAAAGATAAGACTTTAAGAATTGTCTAGCTGCAACGCCTAGGGGCTCGGGGTCAAAAGCCAATCAGTCAAGAAGGTTAAAGAGCATCCTTCTCGCCCGCTCGTCTTATGCCTGTCTCCCCTGACCAGGGCGCTTGCGCTTTTCTTATTATTTTTTAAATAAATGTAAAGGACAGATTGTTATGAAGTTTGTGATAGCGCCCGATTCATTTAAGGAAAGTATGACGGCGAAGAATGCTGCCCTTGCAATGGAAAAAGGAATAAAGAAAGTTTTTCCCGATGCGGAATGTGTGATTGTCCCAATGGCTGACGGTGGGGAAGGCACGGTAGAATCTCTAGTTAGTATGGCGAACGGAGAGATAATCCAAACAGAAGTGCTCGGACCATTAGGGGAAACAGTAATGGCGGAATATGGTCTATTAGATGCGGGGAAAACAGTTGTCATTGAAATGGCAAGTGCAAGTGGCTTAGAACTAATTAAACTTGAAGACCGAAATCCATTACGAACCACCACATACGGTACGGGTCAATTAATCAAACATGCGTTAGACAAAGGTGTGAGTCGCTTTTTAATTGGAATTGGCGGCAGTGCAACCAATGATGGAGGGGCAGGCATGCTCCAAGCGCTTGGTGTTTCATTTAAGGATCGGAACGGTGATGAATTACCGTTTGGCGGTGGAGCCTTACATCAATTACATTCGATTGATTTGAGCGGATTGGATGAAAGAATGAAAATGGTTAAAATAGATGTAGCTTGTGATGTAACGAATCCGTTAATTGGCGAAAACGGAGCATCGGCCATATTTGGTCCTCAAAAAGGCGCAACGCCTGCGGTTGTGAAATTCCTCGATCAAAATTTAGCTCATTTTGCTAAGGTAATTAAGCAGCAATTGGGTCAGGATATTGCCCATTTGGATGGTGCCGGAGCTGCAGGCGGACTTGGTGCAGGGTTAATGGCCTTTCTAAACGCACAGCTGAAAAAAGGAGTCGACCTTGTCATAGAGTATACCGGCTTTGAGGAGCGAGTCCAGGGTGCTGACTTTGTTTTTACCGGAGAGGGCAGCATCGATGGCCAAACCTTGTTTGGTAAGACACCATACGGGGTAGCTGCCATCGCTAAAAAATATTCGATTCCAGTTATTGCGTTTGCGGGTAGAATTGGCAGTGGTGTTGAGTCATTATATGACAATGGATTTACTGCGATTGTTGGTATCTTAAAGGGGGTTACCTCATTAGAGGAAGCGCTGGAGTCCGGAGAAACTAATTTAGCTTTCGCTGTAGAAAATATCTGCCGTGTTTTAAAAAATTGAAATTTGGATGATAATTGAATGGCGCTGCCGATTTTTCGGGCAGCGTCTTTCATTTGCCTCATATTTGCTGCACAAAAATAATAACAAAAACCACAATAGGACAATTTTAGGCAAAGTGGAAAAAATTAAATTTTACATTTTTTCATTAAGCACTTAACATTTGTTCAAAAACTATGCTATAGTTATCTTGTAATATGTGATGTAGGATAAGAGCGTTAAAGTGGATATACATGTGCGATCGTATGCTTCTATATAAATACTTTTTGAAATGGCAATTTCTTAACTTCATTGAGAAGAGAAACTGCTTTTTCCTTTTTAAGGAGGAATTTTTGTGGGGTTTGTTGGTTTATTCCTTTCAGGTGCCGCTTTATTTTTAAATAGCCTTATGTCATTAGGAAAGGCTGATACAAAGAGCGTTGGAATCTTTAATATTTTCGTAGGAAGCATTCAAATTATTATTCCATTTTATTTACTTATTGTTTCCGATCAAAATAACTGGGAACTTTATAATGATGCGGCGACCTTTTTATTCGGGTTAACTTTTTTATATTTAGGAATAACTGTATTGAAGGGGCTTGAAAGCAACGGTCTCGGTTGGTTTAGTTTATGGGTTGCGATCATTGCGGTCGTTTATACCATTACCTCTATTGTCCACTTTCATGATGTGGTCAATGCCTTAACATGGGGAATGTGGTCATTTTTATGGTTTCTCTTCTTTTTATCCAATACGCTTAAAAAGAATATTAATGATTACGTTGGTAAAGTTGCATTTGTCCAGTCATGGGTCACATTAACCATCCCATCGATGCTTTTCTTTTTAGGCATCTGGAATACTCCCCTTGTCGCTCAAATCTGGACCTACGTATTAATTCTTTCTATATCCTATTTTATTATTGCAAGTCTGTTTAAATTGAAATTTGCCTTTAAAAAAGAAAATGAATCGAAAGAGATTCAAGCTATCTAGGTGAAGCATGGGAACCATCCCATGCTTCATTTTTTTTTGATTTAAGAAATTTTTAATATTTCATTAATCGCCTGTTTAGGGTGTTTGTCTATTATAGTCTTGTATCATTAATTTAGTTAGAGGAGGAACGTCAATGAACAAGAAAGTGCTGGCTGCTGCGGGCATTAGTGGATTATTAATGGCAGGAGGTGTCCTATCCGCGTCTGCATCGACCTCTGGATATGACCTGTTCAAAACGGCTGTGAAGAAAACACACACCATCGACAGTTTTGCTGCCCATACTACTGCATCCTTAACGGATAACGGCAAGGAGATTTACCAGGTTGATTCCTTGAACACCCTAAATGTAAAGGATGAATCAGGAAATAGCACCGTCAGTGTGACAAATGGCGGTACAACGACAAAGGTAGATTATTTTTCAAAGGCCGATCAGACGGTCGTGAAGAGCAGCAAGGATGATAACTACTATGTCAAACAAGAAACGGAACATAAGAAAGCGTCTAACGAAAAGGAACATAATGATGAAAACCTCTCACCACAAATGCAAAAAGATGTAGAGGCCATCTTTGATGCGGTTACAAAAAACTATCAAGACAAGATTACCACGAAAGATGGCGGCAATGGGCAAACAGAATTGCAATTGGATCTTTCTAAAAATCAAATACCTGCTGTAGGGCAGGCGGTTGTGTCCTTCTTCCTTAAGAATATCGACCAGCAGAAGGACATGCATGAAAAAGCGGAATTTGGTTCCTTGCAGTTTGCGGATCTTAAACCACAGCTTCCGCAACTAAAAAATAACATAAACGTATCCCGTGTTGTCCTAAACGGTGTAGTGGATAAGAGTGAATACTTAGTCGGCCAAGAAGCTACGATTTATGTTTCCGGTGATGATGTAAATGGAACACACCATGACCTAGTCTTAAAGCTGGCAAACAAATTTGATCAGTTAAATCAAGCTAAAGTAACAGGCGTGGATTTGACAGGCAAAAAGGTTGTCACTGTACAAGAAAAGCATGATGGACATGAAGATTAATTTACAAAAATAAACAACGAGGCAGGGGAGATCCTTTCCTCTGTCTTTGATTTTAAAATATGAATATTACGAACAGGGAGCTTGTTTAGATAAAGGAGTGAGCTGTGTGCCAGTTCTCGAAGTGCAAAACGTCACGAAGCAATATAAAAATGGACGTGGTGTTGAAAATATTAGTTTTTCCATCGAACAAGGTGAAATTTTCGGGCTATTAGGACCAAACGGTGCCGGAAAAACAACGCTGATGAAGTGTATTGTGGCATTATGCCGCCCTGATCAGGGGGAGATAATGATCAATGGGTACAATGTCAGGGAACAGTTTGAACAAGCGATGCAATCGGTTGGAACATTAATCAGCGGGGTTGAGGCGTTTGATTTTTTAACTGCCTATGAAAATCTTCAACTTGTATCCCGGCTCTATCCATCTCTTGAAGAAGGAAGAATATACGAAGTGCTCCAATGGGTCGGAATGGAGGCACATAAGCACGAAAAAGTGAAATCCTTTTCAACGGGAATGCGGCAGCGTTTGTATTTGGCAGCTGCATTACTTTCTAACCCGACTTTTGTAATCTTAGACGAACCAACTAACGGTCTCGATATTGAGGGGAAACTGGATTTTCAAGAGCTGATTAGCCGGTTGGCCAGGGAGGAAGGTGTCACCTTTATCCTTTCCACTCATTTGATTGATGAGGTGGAGCGATTATGTAATCGGATCGCGATTTTGTCAAAGGGGAAAATTATTGGGGAAGTGGCGAAAAATCAATTAGTGGAAGGGCAAACCTTTGAAACCTTTTATATGAGCCATATTCGGAAAGGGAAGGAAGTGAACCAGCATGCTGAACTTACAAAATGAGTGGACCAAATTAGTACGAAAGAAATCATCGATTGTATTGTTATGCCTCTCTGCCATATTTCCTTTACTTGTTGGCCCCGCTATTCAAATGATGCAAAGCAAGTTTGGCTTCACTGCCTTTGACGGGGAGTCGTTCCCACTGGTGATTTTAAGTTTAGCCGTCACCTTTTACCTGCCGTTATTATTGGCGCTTTGCGTCAGTGATATGTTTGCAGGGGAACAAGAGCAAAAGACACTATCCTTCTTGCTTGTCCGTCCGCTCTCACGGTTCAAGCTATTTACTTCCAAGATTGTCTGTACGGGCATTTATTTATTGACTCTTTTACTCGTTGTCTGTCTTTCTTCCTTACTAACAGGGGCTATTTGGCTTGAGAACTTTACGTTTAGTGGTTTAGTAGTGGGGTTATCGTCGTTTTTGTTATCATGGTTTCCTTTAATGGCAATGGGAATCCTTTTGGTTTTCCTTGCACAATGGGTTGGCTCAAGCAGCAAGGCCTTAACCTTTTCAATTCTTCTTTACTTAGTAATGGTTGTCCTAACCTACCTTTTTCCCACTATTGCCGAGTGGCTGCCGGTATACGACAATAACTGGTATCAACGCTGGATCAATAATGGGTTGAATAGCGCCACTTTCGGCAGAAGCCTTTATCTTGTATCATTTGGTGCATTATTCTTCACACTAGGCTACTATAAATTTAGTCAAAAAGAATTTTAAAAAGAAAAGCGCAAGCGCCCTGTTCAAATCTCAAAGTCGATATTATTAATTTCTTATCTAATGAAGAAGGTAGTGTTTAGATGTCCATTCGTTTAAGACTTTTATTATCCAATCTTGCCATGATTCTTGTGCCCATCATATTTGTCTGCTTATCTGCGCTGTTAGTGGCCTTACTTTTTAGAGGGGATATAAAAGAATTGCGAAACATCTACCTCCCGCCGGAGCACTACGATCATATGACGGAAAAAAATCAATTATTAATTGATCTACACAAGGAAACAATGAAAAACCCCGGGACATTTTTGGATCAAACTTATTTAAAGAAGATTGATAGTCAACTAAATAAAACGGGTGGCACCTCATTAGCTGTGAGAAAAGGTAAGCAAATGATTTATTTACCCGCAAAATTAAAAGGATTAGAAATGAATGAACTTCCGCCCTTTGGCTTCTTTGGCGAAGTAGACCCGGTCGAACGAATTGATCATCAATTTATCTCGATAAAAAAGCTTGATTTTTTCTATCCTGACGGTGCAGAGGGGTCATTGTTCTTTGTTACGGATGCCAGCAGTTTTGCCAAATTCGTAAGGGCCTCCTTCCCGATTTTATTTATTGTCTTGATCATAATCTTAATCGGGACGAATGGATTGTTGACCTACTATGTGTCAAAAAGCATCATACTTCCTATTCGGCGATTACAAAAAGCTGCCAAGCGAATGGAGGATGGCGACCTGACACTACCCATTCCGGTAACATCCAAAGATGAAATGGGACAGCTTGCCCAAGGGTTCGAAGAAATGAGAGTGAGGTTAAAAGAATCGATTGAAAAGCAGCTCGCATATGAGGAAAATCGTAAAGAACTGATCGCCAATATTTCTCATGATTTAAAAACGCCGATTACGACCATTAAAGGATATGTGGAAGGGATCAAGGATGGTGTCGCCAACAGCCCTGAAAAAGTCGATCGTTACATTCAAACGATTCATTCAAAGTCAATTGAATTGGATCATATGATTGATGAACTCTTTTTATACTCCAAACTAGATTTACAGCGGCTTCCTTTCCATTTTGAAACCATTCATTTTGATCACTACCTTCAGGATTTTGTGGAGGAGCTTCGCTTTGATTTGGAGGAACAGCAGGTTGAAGTCAACTTACGCATAGAGAAAAATGGCGATTATCTCATCATCGGGGACCGTGAGCATTTGAAACGGGTGATCACCAATATTGTCGATAATTCTTTGAAGTATATTGATAAACCGGACAAAGTACTTTCGTTTCATTTATCGACAGTAGATGATGATGTTCTTTTCAGCATGACGGACAATGGCCCAGGGATTTCGGAAGAGAATTTATCAATCATCTTTGACCGCTTTTATCGCGTCGATACGGCGCGCGGAACGGAAAAGGGCGGAAGTGGATTGGGGTTATCGATTGCAAAGCGAATTATCGAGGAACATCATGGTTCGATCTGGGCAGAAAGTGGGCAAGGACAGGGAACAACTATTTCTTTTACGTTAAATAAAGCAGGTGAACTTAAGTGAAACGTATTTTAATTATTGAAGATGATAAGAGTATTGCCGAGCTTGAACGGGATTACTTAGAAATAGAGGGATTTTCGGTTGAGATTGCTTTAACTGGTGACGATGGCTTAAGCAAGGCTTTAAGCGAAAATGTCGATTTGGTCCTGCTCGATCTTATGCTTCCAGGGGTTGATGGCTTTCAAATCTGCAAAGCAATCCGAACCGAAAAGGATATTCCTATTTTAATGGTTTCGGCCAAAAAAGAAGACATTGATAAGATTCGTGGTTTGGGATTGGGGGCAGATGATTATATTGTCAAGCCCTTTAGCCCAAGTGAGCTGGTCGCAAGGGTGAAGGCACATCTCGCTCGGTATCAACGACTAATTGGAAAGGAACCCCAAAATGACAGTATTATGATCCGGGGTCTGCGGATTGATCAGGGCTCTAGACGGGTTTATGTCAATAACCATGAGGTGGTTATTACGACAAAGGAGTTTGATGTACTGACCTTTTTTGCCCTTCATCCGAACCATGTGTTTAGCAAGGAACAGTTATTTGAAAAGCTATGGGGCTATGATTCCTTGGGTGAAATTTCAACCGTTACCGTCCATATTCGAAAGATCCGCGAAAAAATCGAAACCGACCCATCCAATCCCCAATACATCGAAACCGTCTGGGGCGCCGGCTACCGGTTCAAAGCGTGAGAGGATGGTGCCAAGGGGACGGTTCTGGTGGCTTTTTTTAGGACCTAGTTCTTAAAGCAACAATAGAAATTCATAAAAAAGGATAGGTAGATTATGTCACATTTTATTCAGTCCATCTTTGATTTGCTTTCCAACCTTGGCTACTTAGGCATTGCCCTTGGTTTAATGGTAGAAGTCATTCCAAGTGAAATCGTCTTAGCCTATGGCGGTTATTTAGTTTCCATCGGAAAAATTTCCTTCGTGGGTGCAGTGATCGCAGGGACAATCGGCGGTCTGATTGCGCAATGGTTTTTATATTGGTTAGGGCGATATGGGGGAAGACCGTTCCTCAATAAATATGGAAAATATTTATTGATTCAGCCGCATCATATCGATCTTGCCCAACAATGGTTTAGCAAATTTGGGTCAGGCGTTATTTTTACAGCACGGTTTATCCCTGTTGTGAGACATGCCATTTCGATTCCTGCGGGAATTGCTCGTATGTCATTCGCCAAGTTTAGCATCTATACCGTCGTTGCGATTATTCCATGGTCGATTCTTTTTCTATATCTAGGGATGACATTGGGAACGAAATGGGATCAAATTAATCAGGCGGCAAAACCTTATGTTACTCCAGCCATCATTATCGCTATTCTTTTTACAATTGGTTATGTCGTTTATAAATGGAAATTCAAGAAAAATGAAACAAAATAGAATATGGCTCAGAGGATTATATGGAATGGGAGAAGATACCAAACTAATACTTTACGTAAAAAGTAAATATTATAGCTATAACTTACATTACTGTGACCACCAAGCATATTAAGGTTGAACATTAGATCGATCACTAATTATATGAGGTGATAGAAGTGCTATGAAGGATAAAAAGAAGGATAAAATTCTAATATTATCTGCCTCATTTGGAGCCGGGCATAAACAAGTGGCAAATGCGCTTAAGGAAGCCGTAAATTCTAAGCTTCCCAATGTAGAACCACTCATTATAGATATCATGGAGTGGTTACATCCCTACGTGTATCCTATAAGTCATTACTTTTACAATCGACTCATTAAAATGGTTCCTCAGGTGTATAGCTATCTTTATAAAAGAACACGTGAAAGAAATGTTTTCTCTGAGAAGTTAAATACTTTGTTTACAATGGGAACGTATTCCATGCTTGATATTATTGAAAAAGTTCAACCCATTGTTGTTGTTAGTACCTACCCGTTTGCTGCGGGGATCATGTCTAATTAAAGGAAAATGGTTTAGTTAGCATTCCCGCTGTAACGATAATAACAGATTACACAGACCATTCTTATTGGATCTATCCCTTTACGGATCAATATATTGTGGGATCTCAGCAGGTAAAGGATCGACTGACAGCTTTAGGGGTAGAAAGCCATAAAATTAAACCTACGGGCATACCTGTTCGTAGTAAATTTGTGAACACACAGTCGCGAGAAAGACTCGCTAAAAAATACAATCTTCATTCTACCTTATTCACTCTTCTTGTCATGGGCGGCGGAGAAGGCTTTATCGGAAAGGGGCTTTCGACCTTTCACGCTTTAGAGGAGATTTCATCACCCATTCAAATCATTATCGTTTGCGGACGAAATATGAAATTAAAACATCAACTGGAGGAATTGCTTAGCAACTCAAAACATCATATTCTTCTTCTGGGATATAGTGAGAATGTAAATGAGTTGATGGAGCTTTCTGATTTAATGATTTCGAAACCTGGCGGGGTCACAACATCAGAGGCAATGGCGATGGAGCTTCCTTTGATGATTTATCGTCCACTTCCTGGCCAAGAAGAAGATAATGCCAATTTCTTAGTGAAATCAGAATTAGCGATATTAGCTAAAAATGATGAGGATTTAATTGGCAAAATTGAAAGTGTCATGAAGGACAGGACACCACTAAATACGATGAAACAAAGGGCAAGGCAATACCACTCCAAGACCTCAGCCATTGATGCTCTTGAGGAAATTATTCGGACGATAGACCAAGTAAAAGAACAAGAAAATGCCTTTATACTAATGGGAATGAGACCAAGTATTTAAAAAATGGTTAGCCACACCTGTTTTCCTTTGAACACAGTGTTTACCTATTTTGGAAAAAAGATCGTTGTATTTTCAAGGATGAATACTTACATTAGAAAAGATTTGGAGCGTGTGTAAATGAACTACTCTAGTGAAAAAGACAGTAATAATAAGAAATACCAATCCAAAACCCGGCAGATGTTAAATAAAGTACCAGAAGTCACAATCTTCTTCTGGATCATCAAGATCCTGGCTACGACGGTGGGAGAAACGGCAGCCGACTTCCTGAATTTTAACCTAAAATGGGGCTTAACAAATACGACGATCGTTATGGCAGTCCTATTGCTCATCGCACTTTTCTTCCAGTTCCGATTGAGGAAATACGTGCCAAGTATTTACTGGCTCGCAGTCGTGATGATTAGTGTCGTTGGCACGCTTGTAACTGATAATTTGGTGGACAACCTTGGTGTATCACTAGTGACGACAACGATCATCTTTGGTGTGGCATTAGTGGCGACTTTTTGGGCTTGGTATGCAAGTGAAAAAACACTTTCCATTCACTCTATCTACACCTCCAAGCGGGAGGCGTTCTATTGGTTGGCTATTCTGTTCACTTTCGCATTAGGTACTGCTGCAGGTGACCTCATTGCAGAGGGTCTGAACATGGGCTACTGGAAGTCGGCACTCATGTTTGCTATTCTCATTGGGGTGGTTACCTTTGCTTATTATCGATTGAAGTTGAATGCAGTGCTGTCCTTCTGGATTGCCTACATCTTGACCCGTCCTCTCGGCGCTTCTCTTGGCGACTTTTTGTCACAGCCGCGTAAAGACGGCGGTCTTGGTTTAGGTACGGTGGGGACGAGTGCCATCTTCCTTGTCACAATTTTATGCTTGGTCATCTATCTGACGAAGACGAAAAGAGACGAACTTCCTCGTCCAACAACAGAATAATCGTAGTAGTAAATAACACATGGAGAGGATCTTTTCATGAATCTTAAATCTCATCTAATCATCGGTTTTATCTTTAGTTTAGTCTGTGTAGTCGGGTTCTGCGTGCTATCTTTGTTAATAAGTGACCATAAAATAATCAATTTTGATAGCAATGTAATAGCAGCTATTCAGGGACTGGAAACACCATGGTTAACAAAAGTGATGAAATTTTTCACCTTTGTTGGTTCAACACCAGTTGTCATCATTCTTAGTATCTTGTTAATCATTTTTCTTTATAAGGTCTTGCATCATCGTTTGGAATTAATTTTATTCGTTTCAGCCATTATCGGCTCGGCAGTCATAAATCAAGTTTTGAAACAAGTCTTTCATCGCGTCCGTCCCAATTTTCATCGTTTAATTGATATTTCAGGGTTTAGTTTCCCAAGCGGTCATGCCATGAATGCCTTTACCGTGTATGTGATCATTTCCTTCTTACTTTGGCGTCATATTCCAAGCAAGTGGGGAAGAGGCTTGTTAATTTGCTTAAGTGCTGTCATGATTCTAGCGATTGGAATCAGCCGCATCTATTTAGGAGTCCATTATCCTAGTGATATTATTGGTGGATACTTAGCGAGCGGATTCTGGTTAGCGGTCGCCATTTGGTTTTTCCAATATTATAAAGAAAAACGATATAACAAAAAATTAAAACGTAGTTAACTCCCTAAATAATGAAGCATAAGAAAATGAAGTATACGATGTTTCATGCCTATATAGAGCCAAATGGAATAAAGAAGCTAACAATTTATTGTTAGCTTCTTTCGCTTCTTGTTTAGATAAATGGAGTTTTGAAATATTAAAAAGGTCAACCACTATATTTTTGAAAATGACATTGACTTTCATTCTCAATTAAAATATAATTTTTTTGAGTTAATTGAAAATGATTTTCATTATTAAACAAATAAAATTGTATACATAAGGAGGAAATTATGAGGAGAAAGCTAGTTACTATACTAATGATTTTACTTACAGCTTTTATTATTCTTCCGAGGAACAGTTTTGCTGCTCTTGTATCGGATGATTTGCAGCAAGCAAACAGTATCATTACTCAAACTATTCAATCAGTGGATAAGGGTGAAATGGATGCAGCCTCCGAGCACTTCAAGACCTTTAGAACCACATGGCTTTCAATAGAAGATGGAGTAAAAAAACAATCACAGCAGGCTTATCATGATATTGAAGATCACATGGGGCAAGTATCATTTGCTTTAGCTCAACAACCTGTTAATCAAGAAAACGTGAAAAATGCACTTTTAGGATTAAAAAACATCAATCAAAAGTTTATAGATGGTAAGTTCGCCGCAACGTCCGGTAAAGGCAGCAACAACTCTGATCAGAAGGGGAATGTAGCGGATTTGGTCTCTTTACTTAATCAGTCGCTCGCAAAAATTAACGACAATGATATTCAGGGTGCAAAAGACGATATAGAAAAATTTCGTCAATCGTGGTTGAATGTCGAGGGTGTAGTCCTTACCCAATCCTCCAAAATATACAGTGATGCAGAAAGAGATATGGTTGCGTCATACTCGATGCTATCCTCCAATGATGTATCAGGAGCTAAAAAAACTATTGAAGGAATGCGAGATTATCTTTCACCACTTGTCAGTAAAACAAGTTATAACATGATGGATGCGATTACGATTCTTCTTCGTGAAGGTTTAGAGGGATTACTTGTCGTTGTTGCCTTGCTAGGCTTTTTAAGAAAAGCAGGTCATGAAGAAAAAAGTAAATGGATTTGGCTCGGGGTTGGGGCAGGAATGGGAGTAAGCATTATTCTTGGCACCATTGTAAACCTTTTATTTTCAGCAGGGGCATTTGGCAGTAATAATTTCTTAATTGCAGGCTGGACAGGGGTCTTTGCAGCAGTCATGCTTCTATATATGAGCTACTGGCTTCATAGTAAGTCAAGTATTGCAGAATGGCAGAGATACATTCGTACACAAAGTACAAAAGCACTGAATACAGGTAGTCTATTTTCTTTAGCCATTCTATCTTTTCTTGCCGTTTTCCGCGAAGGGACTGAAACCGTTCTATTCTTTATTGGAATGGCTTCTTCAATAAAATTAACATCTCTTTTATTGGGCATTGCCATTGGACTCTTCATACTTGTTATTTTATCTTACCTCATTCTGAAGGTAGGGTTAAAAATACCGATGCGTCCATTCTTTTTGGTATCTAGTATTCTAATGTTTTATTTATGCTTCAAATTTACAGGCATGGGAATTCATGGATTGCAGCTTGCAGGACTATTGCCTGCCACCCAAGCTCCCATTCCAACGATTGACTTTTTTGCCTTGTATTCAACATGGGAGAGTTTGATCCCACAGATGATTTTGTTAGTTATTGCGGTAATTGCCGCATTCCTAAATAAAAGAAAAGATAATAAAGTAAAGTTACAATCAGGGGGAAACGTAAATGAAATCGCGTAAATGGATCGTTCCAATTTTATTAGCCTCTTCTTTAACATTGGCTGCGTGTGGTGGAGCAAATTCAGACAAAAAGACTGAGGAAAAAAAGACAACAGTTTCCATTAGTGATGGTGCGAAGGAAATGAGACAAACCATTTCTGATTTGAAAACACAATTAAATACAAAAGATGCAGCCAAAGTAAAAACAAGTGGAGAAAATCTAGAAAAATCTTGGCAAACATTTGAAGATGATGTGAAAGAAAAGAATGCTGATTTGTACGAAAAAGTTGAAACGCCACTTCATATCATTGAAGCGGGAGCAAAAACAGAACCACTTGATGAACAAACCCTTACTAAAGCAGCAGATGACCTTGATACGGTATTAGCTGATGTGGAAAAATTAAAATAAGAAAAGGGCAAGCGCCCTGTAGCTGGACAATTCTCGAAGCCAAAACTTAGAAAAAAATGCGGTAACTCCTGTTGGGACTTACCGCATTTTTTTCTAATTATTAATTTGAAACTAACTTTAAAATAACAGTCGTTCCTTCATTCACCTCACTTTCAATGATGATCCCGCCATTGTATTTTTCGATTAAACGATGTGCGATCGCTAACCCTAAGCCATAGCCACCCTGTTTTCTACTTCTTGCTTTATCTACGCGGTAAAAGCGATTCAAAACCATAGGAATGTCATGTTTAGGAATACCTATACCTTTGTCCTTTATTTCAATTTGCACGAAATTTTCCTTTTTTTGAATCGAGCATTTGATCCATTTCTGTTCTTTCGAGTACTTTACGGCATTATCCAATAATATAACCAATATTTGCTCCAGGTGTCTTGGTTGAAAGGCGATTAAACTTCCTTCTAAATTCTTCATGTCGAGAATGAACTCAAAATCGTTATGGAGGTTTTTGAAATTTCTTAGAGTATTTTCGATTACTGGTATCGGATTCATCCATTCGATTTGTTCTTTTTGTTTTTCGGATTCCGCCCTAGAAAGTTCTAAAAGCTCTGAAACAAGATCACTCAAATATTTGACTTCCTCTAGTGTTGATTCCAATGACTCATCTAGCAATTTAGGGTCGTTTTTCCCCCAGCGTCTTAACATGGTAAGATTACCGCGAATAATGGCAATCGGTGTGCGAAGCTCGTGTGAAGCGTCTTCGACAAATTGTTTTTGCTGCAAAAATGATTCTTCAAGCTTATCCATTGTCTCGTTGAACAACTCTCCAATTTCTGTGATTTCATCCTTGATACCATTGGAAGGTACTCTTTCGTGTAATCCAGTTTTCTGAATTTTTTTCATCGTATGGAGGATGTTTTTTACCGATTTTAATAATTGTTTCGCGATAATAACCCCACCAAAGCCGCTTAAAACAATGGAACCCAAACCAGCTAAAAGCATGACAATGATGAATTTATTTAGGAGTCCGTCAAAAATCTCCATGCTTTGAATAATCTCGATCGTTCCTGTACCGTTATTCAGTAATAAAGGACTACGAAAAATGAGAAATCGATTTTCACTTGTTTTTATTTGGTCAAACTCTTCCGTTTGGACAACTTTTGAAGGAATATTTTCATCAGGAACATCTTGAGATGCCGAAATGAGCGTTTCCCCATTGGAATTTAGAATACGGATCATTTGATGATTTCCGCTTAGTCTTTCAATATAATCACTACTTGAATAAATATCCTGCTCATTTAGTGAATTGGTTTTCGAACGTTCGTGATAATAGGCTTTTGTTTCTTTCATCTTTTGCTCAATGACATTGTTTTCTTCCGTAAGCATCCAACTATTTAAAACAGAATATTGAAGGATATTGTATAAGACGAATAAAATAAATAGCAGCAGGGAAGACCATAATACGAGTTTATACTTGATTGGAAGAGCAGAAAATTTTATCATTTTCGAATCACATATCCAATTCCTCTTACGGTTTCAATAAATGGCTCACCGTTTGATGTCTGAAGTTTGTTTCTTAAATAACTAACATAAACATCTACGACATTTGTTTCAACTTCAATATTGTACCCCCATACTTTTTCTAATAACATCTCCCGTGTAAGCACGAGACCAATATTCTGAAGGAAAATGATCAGTAAATCATATTCCCTTTTGGTTAATTCAATTTCATCATTGCCACGTTTTACAGTTCGAGCCATTGTGTCGACTTCTACATCATGAAAGGTAAGTGTGGAGTGCTGTTGCTTGCTCCTTTCAGCCCGGCGGAAGATAACACGGATCCGTGCTAACAATTCCTCCGTTGCGAATGGCTTAGGAATATAATCATCTGCACCGCTATCTAAGCCGGATACTCGATCCATCACGCTGTCTCTGGCCGTTAACATGATAATAGGTGTATCTTTGACAGCACGTATTCTTCGGCACACCTCTAACCCATTTAGCCCTGGAAGCATAAGATCTAATAAGATTAGGTCCCAATTTGATTGTAAGGCTATTTCTAGACCTTCTCTTCCATCATTAGAAACCGTCACTGAAAATCCTTCATATTGCAGCTCAAGAACAATAAATTTAGCTAATTTTTCTTCATCTTCTATTAATAAAATATTCTTCACTTGTATCGCTCCTACGTGCGTGTTGTGAGTCATTTAATAAAATTAGTTTATCACAACAATTGGAATTAAATCTGAAAATCAGGACTCTCGTCAGTATATAGGAAACTCCCTTTCACGGAATGTAAAAGGGAGTTCAATTTCAACTTCTCGTATAGGTATGCAAATCTTCATAACTAGAAAGAATTAGTCGTTTTCGTTTTCTTTCCCGTTATCTTGTTCATCCTTACTATCATCTTCTGATTTCGTGATCTTTCCTGTTTTTGCATCAACTTTTACATCATAGCTTTTGCTGTCCTTGGCTGCCACATGAACACCATAAACGACAGAGCCATCTTCATCTTCTAATTCTACTTCCTTAACGGTACCATCTGTATATTTTTGCAATACAGTGTTTGTTGCTTGTTCTTGCGTAATAGTAGCTTCTTTTTGCAATTTTGCTTGCTCATTTGGATCTTGTTTTTCTTCTTTAGTCTTTTCTTGTTGGCCTACTGCTGCAGCAGGTTTCACTATATTGGTTCCAACTGCTCCTCCTCCAATAACGCCTAATGCTAATACAGATGCTAATATTTTTGTGCCAATCATGTTTATGTCCTCCTTATTTTTAAAAGCATGTCTTACAATTTCAATATTACCCATGATTCATTATGTTCCTATTTGAATTCTCTTAAAATCAGGTAAAAATTATATTAGAAATTTCTAATGGTTCGATTATCTTTTTCTTTTCATGGAAATGAGGAACAAAGATAATAATAGTAACGGTATTACAATGGAAACGATTTGTACTTGAAGTGGAACAATTTTTGTATTGCCAATTATTTTCACTGGTATGGCATCACTTGAAGTAATCACATGATACTCTTTGGAAACAACCGTTGTATATAAGTAATAATCAGCGGTATAGACCAATTGAATAGGAAGATTCACAATTTTTTCTTCATGCGGTTTCATCGTTCCGATTGTAACCGGTTGGTCGGCACTATAGTCCTCTAAATTTACCGTCCAGTTCTTTGATAAATTAGCCATCGTAATGTAAGTAAAGATATCTTTTATTTCTTTATCAGATGTATTGGTGATTTTCACTTTTATCTTCAATTCTTTCCCGGGGTACTCTGCTACTTTTGTAGGGGAGAGGATCTCAATGGTGAAATCTGAATTGGATTGAGCCTTGGCAAACCCAGAGTTAAAAACAAATAAAAACGTAAATAAAAGCAAGATAGTCAAATATTTTTTCATGTTATTCACCCCTTAAAAAATCCACTTTCTTCGCAATCAATAATGCGATAAATAAGGTTAAAAGGAAGAAAATGAACACAGGTATTAGTTCGATCAATACCTGGGAAAAAGCAAGCTTGTTGATAAAAATATCTTTCATGGCAGTCATACTTGCAGAGACTGGACTATTTTCACTTATGATCTTTGCTAACCCGGATTTTTTCATGGTTGTTGATAAAAACATCGGAATAGCGGTTATTAAGAATGCCATGATTGCTAAAATCATCGCGTTCTTAGTGGATACGAGGACGGTTGAAAAAATTAAGGCAATCGATGAAAAAGAAATAATCAATACAGTCCCAATCCCATATAAATAAAGGAGAATAGTAGGGAATAAGTTTGCCTGATACGCTAATACGAATAAATAAGGCAATGACACCAAGGTAATAATCAGCCAAAAGATAAGAATCGCTGAAAGCTTAGCAAGGATGATGTTTCTTTTCGTTAAGGGGGTTAATAACAAGCTTTCTAATGTCCCTTTTTCTTTTTCACCGGCAATCATGGTGGAGCCAATGACCATTGAAATCAATATATTAATTCCAAGTAAAAGTTTTAGCATCGTCATGACAACAGTAGGTTGATCCAATAGACTTAATTCTTTCACACTGATAAAACTAAACGATAGAATACTCATTAATAGAGAGACAACGAATAAAAAACCGATTCCTTTTCGTGAGAAAATATGTTCTCTAGTTTCTTTTTTCACTAACGCATAAAACATTTTATTGTTCCCCCTTAACATCTGACGTGAGATGGAAAAATACATCTTCCAATGAAAGGTCGTCTTTATGAATTTCTTTTTTATACTTGTCCATCAACCCTTTAACGGAACCTTCTTCTATAAGGGTTCCCGTCTTGACAATCGCAACTCGATTACAAATTTTTTCAATATCTTTTAATAAATGCGATGTGATAAAAATGGTAACACCTTTTACTTGATTTAACTGGAGAAGGATATTTTCAATATCCTTTTGTCCCTGTGGGTCTAGACCCAACGTAGGCTCGTCTAAAAAAATGATTTCAGGGTCATGAATAAGTGTACGAGCAATGCCTAACCGCTGTCTCATCCCCCTTGAATATTGCGAAATCTTTACATTGGCTTTTGCAGTAAGACTTACCAAATCCAAGAGTTCAGTGACCTTGTCCTGTCTTTGCTTCTTGTTAATCTTGTGCAAGGCAGAAAAGAATAGAAGGTACTCTTCACCGGTCATCCACTCATAATACCCGTGTGATTCTGGCAAAACGCCAATATGTGTTTTGATTTCTTCCCTATTCTTTTTTACATTTATGTTACTCACTTCTAGATCGCCGCTCGTTGGTTCAATCAGACCAATCAGCATGCGGATGGTGGTCGTTTTACCTGCACCATTAGGGCCAAGAAACCCATAAATATCTCCTTCATTTACATGTAAACTAAGATTTTTTACTGCCTCAAATCCGTTATCATAAACTTTTCGTAATTGATTCGTTTTTATCATGTAACACACCTCTTTTTGAAAAATCTCTCAAATTAATGGTAACCTATATCATTTAAGCAACCCTTAACAGTAGATAAGATTATGATTAGAAAAAGATTAGAAAAATCTAATGATTGTTTGAAAGGGGGATTTCTTTTCTTCGTAGAAAGGAGAAAAGGCCTTTTGCATTTTAAAAAGAGAGGAATGTTTGTGGGCTTTTTTGGTATCTCTTATTTCTAGTAGGGGTGTTAAGGGGTATTTTTTAAAAAATCATACGCTAAATTACCTAGTTGGAAGGTACTAGGAAAATTTACAAAATTCTATCAATTTATTCACATCGGCACAATAATTGACGCTTATCATGTTAGTTGTAAGCAAATTACATGTTGGGGGCGATAATGATGAAATCACGCTTGAAAAAGAAGTCGATTCCTTTGATTGCAACAACTCTTTTGGCAACAACTGCTTTTACGACCCAAACGTTTCAAAGTTTAGGTCAAAATCAAAAAGCTGAAGCAAGTACCCTTTCAGCAGAAAAAAAGAATGGTGCGAAGTGGCTTGCCGGTGATCATCATGTACATAGCGAGTGGAGTGTTGGCTGGGACAACACGAAAAATCCTCCGGAGGCGATAAGGGGTGGGGATGCTATTTATCCCATTGTAAAAAATGCTGAAAATGCCAAGAAATATGGGCTTGATTGGATGGTATCAACCGACCATGGGGGACCGAATCATTCTAAAGTGAACTTGGAACAAGCTTATCCTGAGCTGCTTAAATCACGGCAAGCCGTTCCTGACCTCCTGCAATTTTACGGAATGGAATTTGATACACCTGCAGCCGACCACAGTTCCTTAATTATTCCAAAGAGTGATGATGAGTCTGAAACTCTTTATAACATCGAAAGTCAATTTAATAAACGGGATCCACATCCGAATGATGGCAGCCGTGATACGGAATCCAATATGATTGCGGCCCTTAACTATATGAAGGATTTGGATGAACCACCCGTTTTGTTTGCTAACCATCCTGCGCGCTCAGCAAGCGGGGATGCCAAGTGGGGCCAGGATACTCCGCAGGAATTCCGTAATTGGAACGATGCGGCACCGAATGTTTCTGTGGGAATGGAAGGTGCTCCAGGTCACCAAGCAGGTGCCATTAATAAGGATGGATCGATTGATCCGAAGGGTGTACGCGGCGGTTACGGTAATTCAGGCGCTCCAACGATGGGCGGATTCGACCAAATGTCCGCTAAAGTCGGCGGTTTATGGGATTCGATGCTAGGAGAAGGAAGACATTGGTGGATCACTTCGACATCCGATTCCCATGTCAACTGGCGTGACGGTGGAAGCGACTTCTGGCCAGGTGAATATTCAAAAACTTATGTAAAAGCTGAAAAGAACTATAAGGATATCATGGACGGACTTCGTAATGGAAATGTGTTCGTCACAACAGGCGACTTGATCTCAGAACTTGATGTGAAAGCCCAAGCCGTTGGAAAAACACCGTGGAATGCCGTTGCTAATGGGAACACCGCTTCTATCGGTGAGACATTGACATTACCAGGCAAGAAATCAAGGGATGTGACGGTAACGGTTCGTCTTCTTGACCCAAATGGAAAAAATGCCAATGGGGATAATCCAAAAGTAAAACGGGTGGACTTAATTGTCGGTGAAGTGACCGGAAAGGTAGAAGATCGTACAACTGCAGTCAATCCGACAACTAAGGTGGTCAAACGGTTCACGGAAAAAGACTGGAAAAAAGACGGGGACTATATCACGATTTCCTACACGTTAAAAGATGTGGATAAAGATAGTTACATTCGGTTGCGTGGAACCAACACAGACCAGTTAGAACCAGCATTAGACCCTAAAGGCGAAAACCCATGGTCCGATCTTTGGTTTTATTCAAACCCAATCTTTGTAAAAACCAATAAGTAAGAGAATAGGGACGAGGAACATCAAAATTCCTCGTCGTTTTTTTACATGAAGGGAAATGAATTGTCTCTATGAAAAAACTAGCCTGTTTACTTATATTACTTTCACTCAGTAGTATATTTTCTTCATCAGCATCGGCTCATTCCAATAACAGTGAGGGGTATTCGCTCATTGAAGTAAAGAATAACACTCTTGACTATGAACTTAAGGTTGATCTTGAGGAATTAGGGCATGCGTTGAATAAGGAAATCGATCAAACTGAATTAATCGATTCTGCAGTTGTTGAAAACTATGTTAATACCCATATAAAGCTTTATGCTGATAGCGTTCAGATTGAAGGAAGTATTCAAAAATCTGATGTAGAAATGATAGAGGACCGTCAGTTTGCAGTGATGAATATGACCTATAAGATCGAACAGATTCCTGAAAAATTAGTTGTCGATTACAATCTTTTTTTAGATGATTCGGATCCGAGCCATGCCAACTTTGCGACGATTAAAATGGATGGGAAGCAGCAAGAAAAAATTCTTACATATGAATCAAGAGAACTAGAGATTGGCCAGGTAAGCATGTTCCAGAACATAAAACAATTTACCCTGCTTGGATTAGAGCATATCTTTACGGGCTATGACCATATTTTATTTGTCATTAGTTTACTTTTCGGGGTAAAAAACTTTCGCCATATCGTTTCATTAGTAACGGCTTTCACAATTGCCCATAGTATCACCTTGGCGCTTGCCACTTTGAACCTTGTCTCGCTGCCCAGCAAATTGGTGGAGTCAGCAATTGCGCTAAGTATTGTGTATGTTGCACTCATCAATATTTTTAATCGCGAGCCAAAACATCAGCCGTGGCTGGCCTTTGGCTTTGGACTCATTCATGGCTTTGGCTTTGCCGGAATTTTAGCAGAAATGCGATTGGACCGAGAATCGCTGGCAGCCTCACTTCTGTCTTTCAATATTGGAATCGAACTCGGACAGCTCATCATCGTATCCCTGGCCTTGCCAGTCATTGCCTTTATTCAAAAGATAAAGCGAATGAACTGGCTCATCCCCGGAACCTCAATTGGTATTTTGAGCTTCGGCCTTGTATGGTTTATTCAGAGGGCTTTTTGAACCAAGGGGACGGTTCTCATGGCTTCACTTGAGAACCGTCCAAGCTTTATTTAAATCTAAATAGTAAACCCGATTTTCCCAAATTGGTCGGCATTTTCCATACGCTTGAATGCTTGGTCAAATTGTTCCAATGGATAGATCCGATCGATAACAGGTTTTATTTGATGTGTTTGAATAAACTCGATCATTTCTTTATACTCTTCGCCGCTGCCCATCGTGGAACCGATCAGACGATATTGTCCATAGAAAAAGTCACGCAGATTGAGGTCAACGACATCCCCTGCAGACGCTCCAAATGTGACAATGGTTCCCCCGCGCTTCAACTGTTTGAGGGACTTATTAAAGGTAGCCGCACCAACACATTCAATGACCAGGTCCACTTTTTCGCCGCCAAGCGCCTTCTCCCAGTCTCCATTGCTATCGAAGGCCCTGTCCGCACCAAGTTCGAGAGCTTTCTGGCACTTGTCATGCGATCGGGAGGTAACGAGAACAACGGCTCCTGCTGCTTTGGCGAATTGTAGTAAGAAGGTGGCAACACCGCTGCCAATGCCAGGAATTAGTACTTTCATTCCAGGGCGGACTTGACCTTGGGTAAACAATGCCCGATAGGCTGTCAGTGCTGCTAAAGATAGGACACCTGCCTCCTCCCAAGTTAAATACTGAGGTTTTTGCACGACATTCTCAGCGTGAATGATGATCTGCTCCGCAAAGGTACCGTTGTCTGGATAGCCAAGAAGGTCAAATTCTTCTGGGGGTGCCGGACTTTTTTCTCTCCACCTAAGGCTTGGATTTATGATGACTTCATCCCCGGCCTGAAGTCCGACGACACCCTCACCGACAGCATCTATAACTCCAGCACCGTCCGAACCGATAATAAGTGGTGGTTCCGTAGGTTTATGACGCTGAAGCACGAACAAATCACGATGGTTTAAGCCTGCGGTCTTCAGGCGTACGCGTACCTGCCCCGCCTGTGGACGCAGTTCTTCTGTTTCACGACACGATAATCCATCAAAACCCGTTTTCTCAGCATGAATAATGGCTTTCATCCAATCACTCCTTTTTCCAATTACGTTTATAAAAATACTCAATATAATAATCATAATCTGAAAAATGAAATTTTAAAAGAAATTGAGAAAAGATGTGAAGTTCATGAGGACGAATCTTGTGAAGGAATCGGTGAAACTGTCCACATGAGGGGTTCATGAGGACGAAACTAGCAAAGGAATGGGTGAAACTGTCCGCATGAGGGGTTCATGAGGACAAAACTAGCAAAGGAATTGGTGGTACTGTCCATATGAGGGGTTCATGAGGACGAATTGGAGAATTATTTTTGCAAAAAAAAAACATCCCAGCTCATTATTTTTTTGAGATGGGACGAACTGGTTCTACAAGATGAAAGGGAAGGTATTCGTGGTTGTTTTCGATTTTTTCAATGATGGTTGCTAATAACTTTTTCATATTTATTTCCTCCTATTGATTTGATACCTTTATTATCAAGGATATGGTGTATTTAGACAATCTTGCTGAAAACGGAAACAATTGGATTGAAAACGACAACATTCCCAATGTAAGCGATGTTTCCCATCGCTTTCTTAGTAATTCATCGTTATTCGCCGTTTTTGAAGTGAAAGAACCGTCCCCCTACTTCAAAATATTTTTAATCCTACTTTATTGATTGATTTTATAGGAATGGAAGCGTTTTACTAAGGTGGAATACTATTTTCAGATGATTGACAAAATAAAAATAGATTAGTAATATCTAAACTATCTTAATAAACTCATAAACACTTATCGCGAGCGACCGAGGGACAAGGCCCTATGACGTCCGGCAACCCCCTTTTTGGGAAGGTGCCAATTCCTGCAGAATGACTTTCATTCTGAAAGATAAGTCGAAATATCCGTTTGTATTTCGATGCCTCTTTCAGTTGAAAGGGGCATTTTAATTTTTCCAAAACTATTGGATATAAAAAAAGAGGTCAGCATATGATTGAGATTCAGAATCTTACAAAGGTTTATAAAACGAAAAATGGCACGGTAAAAGGTGTTGATGAGGTTTCGCTCTCCGTTCGAAGAGGGGAAATTTACGGGATTGTCGGCTATTCCGGCGCTGGAAAAAGTTCGCTCTTGCGCTGTATCAATCTGTTGGAGCGGCCTACTTCAGGCGCGATTACCGTGGATGGCACTGATCTTACCCAATTAAAAGGGGAGAAGCTGCGTTTAGCACGGTTAAAAATTGGGATGATTTTTCAACACTTTTACCTAATCAGCCAAAAAACAGTGTTTGAGAATATTGCGTTTTCCTTGAAAGCTGCCAACTATCCAAAAAGCCAAATCAAAGCACGGGTCGAAGAACTGCTGGCAACCGTCGGGCTTGCGGATAAACGGGATGTTTACCCTGCACAGCTGAGCGGGGGACAAAAACAACGGGTTGGGATCGCTCGGGCCTTGTCCAATAATCCGAAGGTGCTCTTATGCGATGAAGCGACTTCTGCATTGGATCCAACGACAACAAAGTCGATCTTGAATCTATTGAAAAAAATCAATAAGGAACTCGATATCACCATTGTGCTCATTACCCATGAAATGAATGTGGTCAAGGAAATTTGCCACCGCATGGCGATCATGCAGGATGGAAAGGTCATTGAGGAGGGCGCGGTGTATGACCTGTTTGCCAGCCCCCGGGCCGAACTGACAAAGGAATTTATTGAAAGTGTCGTGTCCTTTGATGTTCCGGAAGCCATTTTAAAAAATTGTGAGGGTCCGATCATAAAAGTGACCTTCAAGGGGAAAGTCGCCGGTGAGGGTGTCATTTCCGATATGCTCCAGCAATTTAACGTAAAAGGGAACTTCCTTCATGGTTCGATTGAATATATTCAAGAATTGCCGCTGGGCATCTTTATTATGGAACTGAAAGGGCAGAAGGAGGAAGTAAGCACGGCGCTTCAGTATATCGAAGACCGGGCAGCGCAAGTGGAGGTGTTACGCGATGGGCTTTGATTTTCAGCATCTTTTAGAACTGATTCCTGATATTAATACAGCTTTTGTCCAAACGATTTATATGATCATCATCTCTTTAGTGATTGCCATTGCCATTGGCCTGCCAGTGGGAATTCTCTTATATGTCACGGACAAAGGATTGTTTTTGCAAAATCGCGGACTTCAAGTTTGCATGGGTTTTATCGTCAATTTAATTCGGTCGATTCCATTTATTATCTTGTTGGTAGCATTGATTCCATTAACCAATTTTCTCGTTGGGACAACGATAGGGCCAACTGCCGCGAGCGTGTCGCTTTCGGTGGCATCGATTCCATTCTTTGCCCGAATTGTCGAGACGGCATTACGAGAGATTGATAAAGGGGTCATCGAAGCAGCGATTGCTGCGGGTGCTACTCCATGGATGATCATTAAGGATGTCCTCCTCCTTGAAGCAAGATCGGGGATTATTTCCGGTATTACCTTAACACTCATTAGTTTAATTGGCTTTTCGGCGATGGCGGGGACAGTGGGCGGCGGCGGAATCGGTGATTTAGCGATTCGCTTTGGTTACTATCGCTACGATAATACCATCATGATTGCGACTGTTGTTATATTAATTAATTTAGTTCAGTTTGTTCAGCTTCTTGGTGATTTCGTAGCCAAATCTGTTGATAAAAGAAAATAAGAGAGAAGGAAAATGTCATGAAAAAATGGTTTTTAGCAATGGTTTTACTTTTAGTCGTAGGGGCGTTAGCAGCTTGCGGCAGCAATTCAGAAAGCAGTGATAAGGCAAATGCCAAATCCAAGGATATTAAATTAGGGGCTACCGCCGGTCCGTATAGTGATATGTTAAAGAAGGCAATTGTACCTGGATTAGAGAAAAAGGGCTATAAAGTGGAAGTTGTCGAATTTAGCGATTATATACAACCAGACAAAGCGTTAGATAATGGTGATATTCAAGCGAACCTTTTCCAAAACTCGATTTACCTTGCAAGTTTTGCGAAAGAAAACAATATGGATTTGTCTGCTTTGATTTCGGTTCCAACAGCACCAATGGGTATTTTTTCAAAAAAATATAAATCATTAGATGAAGTAAAGGATGGGGCAACGGTTACCCTTCCGAATGACCCGACGAATGCGGCCCGTGCTTTGAATACTCTCCGCGATGAAGGGTTGATTAAAATCAATGAAAAGGCCGATCCGATTACAGTATCAGAGAAGGATATTACGGAAAACAAGAAAAACTTGAAATTCCAGCCGATTGAAGCTGGTCAGCTGCCTCGTTCTGTTGATAGCGCCGATTTAGCTGCTGTTCCTGGAAACTTCGCCTTAGCTGCTAAGATGGACTTGCTTGATGCCATAGCGCTTGAAAACATGCTTAATCCGTATCGCAATGTCGTTGCCATCAAAACAGAAAATAAAGATACCCAGCTGGCTAAGGATATTAAAGCCGTTGTAGAATCTGCTGACTTCGAAAAAATCATTGACGACCAATTCAAAGGCTTCGGAAAACCCGATTGGATGAAATAAAAAAAAGTCCCTTCTCAAATCGAGAAGGGATTGGTTCGTTATCTATAACTCGAGTTGCGTTTTTAATTCATTTTGCACTCTTTGCTTTTCTTCAGCTGACACCATTCCGTAATAGATGTGATTAATCATTGTTCCTTGTTCTTTAATCTCCATTTGCTGAATGGACTTTCCGGCATCCTTGTACCCTTTTTGAATCGATGCGATTTGATCAAATGTAAGGTTCGTTTTTACATTTTTGCCAAGGACGGTAAAAATATCGGAAAACTTCGTTAAGCTTGAAAGACTTGCTCCTTCTTTGACCACACCTTCAATAATTTGACGCTGTCTTGTTTGGCGGCCAAAGTCACCTTGAGGGTCTTCTTTTCTCATTCTTGTATAGCTTAAGGCTTGAGCACCATTTAAAGTAAGCTCTCCTTTTGCAAAATGAAAGCCATCTTGGCTGAAATCTAGATCATTCTGAACGGTGACGCCGCCAACGGCATCAACCATACTCGTGAATCCTTCCATGTTCACCTGGATATAATAATCAATGGGAATATCAAGGAAATCCTCGACGGTATCCATCGCCATTGGAACCCCGCCAAAAGCATAAGCATGGTTAATTTTGTCCTCTTTCCCTTTGCCGATAATTTCGGTACGGGTGTCCCTTGGAATGCTGAGCATCTTCACTGAATTGTTGTTTGGGTTGACCGTTAAGACAATCATCGTATCGGAGCGGCCCTTGTCACCTTCGCGCTCGTCCACACCAAGCATTAAGACTGAAAACGGATCTTTAGCCTTGAGCGAGACAGCTTCGTCCCGTTTTTCAGATTGTTTTCGCTCAATCGGCTGATGCATTGCGTCAACTGCTTTATTCAATGATTTATATACAGTGTACCCGTAAGCTCCTCCACCAATTACCAACAGAGAGAGAATTGCCGCGGTCACCTTTTTCCATGTTTTCTTTTTTCGAGATCTCATTTTGGAAAAAACCTCCTAAAAATCACTTGCTTCTCAGTTTACCAAAATAATAGGCTATTTGATATGTAAAAAATATGGAAATGTATTTTAGAAGTGGTTGATGTTTATAAAAAAATACCCTCTAAGCTTTTAGACGAATTTTCATATTGTACATTTTTTTATCCGCTACTCTTAATAAATCGTCAAGTGTTTTGCCATCACTGGGGTAGATAGCAGTACCGGCCGAAACGCTGATTTCTTTGTAAGTGGTTGAGATCATTTTAAGATTTTGGTGTATTCGCCCCATCGTTTCATTGGTATTGTTGTTTTTCGAGAGGATGATGAATTCATCCCCACCCCAACGGGCAACGATATCTGTATCCTGGACACTTTTTTCTAATTGACTGGAAAGGACCTTTAATAGGTTATCCCCTTCTTTGTGTCCGAAATTATCGTTGATAGTTTTAAAGTTATTGATGTCGGATAGGATACTAAATTGTTCTGGTCCGCTTAAAAGTCTGCAAATGACCACAACTGTCGTAAAAATGAATAAAAACCATATTGGTTTTTTGTAGAAACCAATCCCTAAAAATACGGTGGCCAGGATATAAAATACATATAAATGATTCTGCTCGATTTGGTAGTAATACAAGATGGCATTCATAAGCAATAGAATAAAAAATCCCCAGCGAAAATAGACAGGATTATTGAGCCATTTATTCATTTTCTGATCCATACCTATTTCCTTCTATAGACGTGAATTTGAGAGCAAGGGATTACAAAAGAATTTTACTATAAACAACGGGGGAATCTGCCAATTTTCTACAAAAGTCGAAAAATTGACAAAAGTCGAATCCTGATGGTGGAGTGCTGATACCTACAGCACGTTCTTGAGGGCGATGAAGGACAAATGAGAGTAGATTGCGTAGAGATTTGTCCTTCATTAGCAAAGGTTGAAAAAAACTACTCCCCCGATGTAAAGCAAGGAGTGGTCAATGAGTTTTCGTTTAAATTTCATCGTTTCATTCCTCTTTCTGCTAGTTTTGCAGGCGGCTTTTTCAAAAAGGAGTCGAAGCGGAATTTACAGTAGGCGATGAGAAAAAACTCAGGCCAGGCCATGGCAATCAGGTATTGCATTAGGGCAAATGCCCCCAGTAACACGTATATTTCCAATAAACCATAGCCGTTGCTTGAAATGGCTTTGATGATTGAACCTCCAAAAATAGTGGCCCCAATCACAAACGATAGGCTAATATGTCCTTTGGACGTTTGAAAATCGTAAAGTAATTTCCCGCCCTTGCGGAACGCCCCTTTTTTGACCCTTCTGACCGATCTCCAGGTCGAAAGGGCTAAATAGACCAGCCCTCCGCCAATCAGAACAAAGCCAGTCGTCCACATATACCCCGGAGCAAGGCGGTCTTCACAAGCGAGAAAGTAGACCTTATAAAAATCAAGTGACAATTTTAAACTAAAAATGGTCAATAAAATGGCTTGGAACTTTTGAAACTTATACGTATTTTTGGTAAATGTGAAAAAAATGGCTATCAAGAGGTTTACTAGTAATAAATAGATATCTATTCTAATAAATTGAAGCCAGTCATCACTAATAAACATCATCGAACCGGCTCCGACATCCACAACCAATGTGGAAACCGCGCTAATAAAAAAGGTGACCCAAAAAAAGGCAGAGATGCGGTCAGGGCTTAAACGCCCGTTTGCCACGTTCTTAAGTTCATAAAAGTCTGCTTCGTTACAATTTTTTAACATACTATTCTCCTGGATTCGCCGCTTTCGCTTTTGCAGCGGCCTCCGCCTCCGCCTTTGCTTTTGTCTCTGCCGCTTTTTTTGCTTCTATTTCTTTATGTATTTCATTTGCTGTACTTTGGATGTCGTGACCAATTGACTCTAGTTCACTTGCTAACCGGGAAAGCTCTGTTGCCAGTTTGTCAAAATGATTATTGATGTACGTCATTTCACCAGCCTTCCAGCTGCTGCCTAGACTTTCTTTCACGACATTTAAACTGTTTTTACTGCTTCTAACATCTGAAGCAAGATCATTAACCCGTCCGCCCTGAATAAGGGCCTTGCTAAGATTAAATTCCATAATATTCATCACCTTTTTCCATTTTATAATGTCTAGCTACATTATTTTGGAAAAAAGCAAAAAATGAATAGATTTTCCTATAAGCAAAGGAAAAATGTGCTATATGGTGTCAGGCACCATTTAGGACAAAACTTCACGAATCCGGTTGGAAATGTCAAAAAACTGGTTCATTAGGGAATTAAATGTAAGGATGTTCTTTTGAATAGAGAGGGGACGGTTCTCCTGCTTCATTTCTAAATATATTATTAAGTATTTATTAAAAAGAGGGGAATTAACGAGGTAAGTAGTACAATAGTATCAGGGTACCTGCCACGACGGATATTTTATAATAAAAAGCATACGGCTTGTATGCAGGTTCATATACTGGATAGAATGGAATAGACTTGTTGCGCTTTTAGTTAAAGTATTAAATAACATTTCTATCTTGTCATTAGACAAGGATTAACGATGTTAAGAAAGGGGCTTTTATATGACTAAAAAACTATTAATTATTTCTTCTGATAACACCGGTCATGGTCATAAAAGTATCACAGAATCCTTGTGTGAAAAGATTGGAATCGATAATGATATTAAAGTACATGTAGTAGATGGCTTTTCATTGGGTGGACATCCACTAATGAATATTGGCAAGACCTACGGCCCCATTACGAGAAGATCAGAAAATTTATGGGAGATGGTATTTAACTATTCAGCTGAAAACCCAGAATTAATTGACAAATTTATCGAAATTCTTATTAGGAAAAATTTCTTGAAATTACTAGATGAAGAAAAGCCCGATATAATTTTATCTGTTCATCCAAATTTTAATGGTTCTATTTTGAATATTTTGGAAAAGGAATTTATGAAAATTCCATTTATTACGCTTATTGCCGACCTTGTGAACATATCGCCACTTTGGGCGGATCAGAGAGCTAATTATATCATTAGCCCCACTATTGAAGCACGTGATAAGTGTATCGAGTATGGGATTCCAGCTGAGAATATAAAAGTTGTAGGGTTCCCCGTTCGCTCAAGATTTTTTAGAAATAGCACAAATAAAAAAGTGAATTATCAAGTTGGTACACCACTAAACTTCTTAATCATGAGCGGTGGTGAGGGTGTAGGGAATATGAAGCGTATTGCTGAGATTCTGTTTGATCATTTTGATTGTACCGTGAAAATTGTGGCGGGCAGAAATGCAAAGTTAAAGGCAGAGTTAGAGCAATCGCTTAAGATGAAGTATGGAAATAAAGTGGATATTTACGGTTTTACTAAAAATATTCAAGAACTCATGTTTCAGGCAGATATCGCGGTTACAAGAGGGAGTCCTAATGTAATGTTTGAGGCGTTCGCTTCCAATACTCCGATTATTATCACAGGTGCGTTACCTGGTCAAGAACAGGACAATCCAACCTTTGCCGAAAAATTAAATTTGGGTGTGATTTGTGAAGATACAAGCGAGATCGAAGCTAAGATCAACCAATTACTTGAAAATGATGCTGAGAAGCTAAATCATATCATCCATTGTCAAAGAAAGTTTATCAACTCTCGAGCTGCAGAAGAAATCATCCAATTCATGTTAGAAGTGGAAAATCATTTGGAGTGGAAGCTACAGCTTGCGTAATACGTTTAAAGAAAATACTTATTATGACTAAATGATAAAATTTAACCATTTCATCCTATTAATAAAGGTGTGTTCTTGTATTTGAAAAGTTCGAATCCTCAAATGGTGTTCACCATATTGGTATTTATTGCCCTAGCTGCTTTTGATAATATCATCGTCGGATTATTTCCTCCACTATTTCAGTATATAGCAGATGATTTGCATGTAAAAATTGCTAAATTGGGGACGATTTCAGCTGTGAATATTTTAGTTACAGCTGTTTCTTCTGTTTTTTGGGGATATCTATCAGGAAAATTCAAACGTAAAAAATTGATTATCATCGGAACGTTGATTTGGGTTGTATCCGTATTTTTGACATCTATTAGCCAGAGTTATGGAGAGCTTCTCATTTATCAAATATTAACGGGAGTCGGGTTAGGGTGTATTGCCTCTATTGGCTTTAGTGTATTAACTGATTCTATTCCATATGAGAAACGTGGGATGATTTTGAGCCTTTGGGGCATGGCCCAAGGCTTAGGAGGAATTGCAGGAGCCCTTTTGGCCTCTTTAACTGCAACCAACACAAGTTGGAGATGGCCTTTTGAGATAGTAGGTTTTGTAGGCTTTTTTCTCATTATTTTATACCTTTTCGTAAAAGAACCTGCAAGGGGAGGAGCAGATCCTGAACTGAAAGGTCTCATGGAAAATAATCAGTCCTATCATTATGTTATCGAAGCAAAGCAAATTGTACCAATTTTATTAAAAGGAAGTAATGTGTATCTTTTCTTGCAGTCACTTTTTATGAATATTGCAACAGGTAGTCTCATATGGCTTCCAACCTTATATATTTTCAAAATTCAACAACTAGGATACACTGTAGAGACATCGATGATTGCTTCGGGTTACTTATATGCCATATTTCAAATTGGAGGAATTACATCGGTTTACTTTGGTCACCTTGGTGACAGATTTCAAAAGAAAACGTATAAAGGAAGGGCAATGTTAACCTCATTCTTTGTATTTCTTACGATGCCCCTATACATACTAATGTTTATGATTCCAATGAACAATCTGCTTCTACCTCATGACAATAATGCTTTAAGTATTTTCCTTAGTTTAATGGGTCAGCTATTCATGAATCCATGGATGGCTTTATTGTTTGTTTTGTCTTTTTTAGCTTCTGCAGCTCAATCTGCAAACACACCTAACTGGCTCGCACTTATTACTGAGGTAAATTTCCCGGAGCATCGAGGGACAGCTTTTAGCGTCGCCAATCTTTTCAGTAGTTTAGGCAGAACCATTGGAAACGTAGGAGTCGGTATAGTGCTCAGCATGGTCTCGACTCGCTATCATGAACCAACTTCTTATATAATAACCTTAGCGGTCCTTCAAATTTTTCTCATTCCTTCAGCCATATGTTATCTTTTAATGGCAAAAAAGAATATGTTTGATATACAGAAGGTGAAAGAAACACTGAAGCTACGATCAGAACCCGAGCCACATGAGGGATAATATTATTCGTGGAGTTGGAGACACATTTATGGTTATAAGTTTTATAATGAAAGTAGAAAAATAGTATATTACCTAGCTGGTGGAGGGAAGAAACGTGAATAACCTATTACAAAAGGGTCAGAGTATATTTACAAGATATTTTGCCTTTTTCTATATGGCTGTATTCCTCCTTTGGATGAAAACATACATAGCTCAAATAACGCAGTTTAAATTAGGGGTGGAAGGGTCATTTCAGCATTTCCTATTATTTATCAATCCTTTCGGATCTTCCCTCCTTTTTTTAGGACTTGCTCTCTTTTTTAAAGGACGGAAAAAGTATAGTTGGCTAATGGTCATTTATTTTCTTCTATCTGTCCTTTTGTATAGTAATATTTTGTATTATCGCTTTTTTAATGACTTCATTACGTTACCGACGCTAACTCAAACAAAAAATGCAGGAGAAATTGGTGGTAGTGTCGTTTCTTTATTAAAATCGTATGACTTTTTATTCTTCATTGATTTCTTTCTGTTGTTGGCGTTACTTGCATCTCGCTTTATTAAAATTGAAGCTGGAAATGTGAATCGTCGAAAGGTTAGTGCGTTATTTTCACTTTCGTTAGCGCTTTCTTGTGCCAATTTAGGTTTAGCGGAAATAGATCGCCCCGAATTATTAACAAGAGGATTTGACCGGAATTATATTGTCAAATATTTAGGGTTGTACAATTACACCATTTATGATGTGGTTCAAAGTACGCAAGCATCGGCACAAAGGGTAATAGCAAATAGCGACGATATTACTGAAGTCAATAATTATACAAAATCAAATTATGCAAAACCCAACCCGAATTACTTTGGTTTCGGAAAAGGAATGAACGTCGTTTATTTCCATCTAGAGTCGTTCCAAAATTTCCTTATTGATTACAAATTACATGGAGAAGAAGTAACCCCATTTTTAAATTCAATGACGAAGGATAAAAATACCGTTTATTTTGATAATTTCTTCCATCAGACGGCCCATGGGAAAACGTCTGATGCTGAATTTATGTTGGAGAATTCATTATATGGATTACCCCAAGGTTCTGCATTTATGACAAAAAGTTTAAACACGTACCAAGCGGCTCCTGCCATTTTAGGAACCCATGGCTATACGTCTGCGGTCTTCCATGGGAATTCCGGGAGTTTCTGGAATCGCGATGAAATTTATAAATCGTTTGGATATGATAAGTTTTTTGATTCAACTTACTATCAAATGGACCCTGAGGACCTGGCACAGTATGGGCTTATGGATAAGCCGTTTTTAAAGGAATCGATGCCGCTTTTAAAATCATTACCACAGCCATTTTATACCAAGTTCATAACCGTTACGAATCATTTCCCATTCCCAATTGATAAAAAAGATACGACAATTGATCCACATACCACTGGTGTCTCATCTGTCGACTCGTATTTTCAGACTGCCCGCTATGCGGACGAAGCGTTAAAGCAGTTTTTTACATCAATTGAGAAAGCTGGATTATTAGACCATACGATTATTATAATGTACGGTGACCATTATGGAATTTCAAAAGATAATAATAAGGAAATGGAGCATGTTCTAGGGAAAGAAATTACACTTTTTGAAAGCGCTGGATTACAGCGAGTACCGTTATTGATTCGGGTGCCTGGGTTAGAGGGTGGAGTGAATCATGAATACGGCGGGCAAATTGATCTTCTTCCAACACTGCTTCACTTGTTAGGAATTGATACGAAAGAGTATGTCCAATTTGGTACAGACTTGTTGTCTAAACAGCATGATGATTTAATTCCTTTCCGAAATGGTGATTTTGTCAGTTCAACCATCACATCCATTGATGGAAAATTCTATGATTCAACAACGGGAAGGGATTTAGGAATTGACAAGTTAACAAAGGCTGAGAAAGATCGGAAAATGGTCGATGAGAAATTATCGCTATCAGATCGAGTGGTAAATGGAGATTTATTACGTTTCCACAATCCAAAAGGTTTTGTTTCAGTTGATCGATCTAAATACAACTATCATCAGAAATAAAGAAGCAAGGGGACTTTCTCTTGCTTCTTTCCTTTTCTGTCCCTTAATGCGTGTCTTTCTACTTTTAAAATTCAAAATACCGGCGAAGTAAATAAGAAACCCACTTACAATGAGGATGATTGCGGATATTTTCGAGTAATCCTTTCACGATAGCAGGGGGTAGAGTCGGTTCGATCAACTGTTCTTTTAGCAGGATCAACGATTCTTTTTCAATGGACTCCTGCATTTCATTGATTTTTTGTGCAATGTTTTCGAGGAGCTGTTCTTTCGGGCCTACCTCACTCATCGGCTGCTTAAACATTTGGCTAAGCTCTTGTGTCACAAATGGAACCGTCGTATGCTGCGCCAGTAACGTTGTTTTTTCCACAAGCGACTCCGAAAGTAACTTCAAATCCAAGGGGACGTTATAGAAGACAAATAACTGTGAATACATATTCATAAAGCCTTTAATACAATACATTAAATCATACTTTGTCTCTTTGACTTCCTCACCGTATAATCGCTCAATCATTGCTAAGATCACGTTCTCAACTAATTTATCGTAGTATTGCATTTTTAAAATCAGGTCTTTATTAAATGTCTGTGACTGCTCTTTCATGAGAACTTTGGCAAAATCCGAATGCTTATGAAAAGCATGATAGATGGAATAGTAAAACTTATATAAAAGCTGCTCATTCTCCGTGTTTCTGACTATGTAGTCAATATCAGAGGTGATTTGCATCATAAAGTAGTCAATTAAGGCGATAATCAATTCGTCCTTTGACTTGAAGGTTAAGTAAAAGGCGCCTTTAGAAATCCCGCAATGCTCGGTTATTTGCTGGACAGATGTGGCTTCAAACCCCTGCTTTGCAAAAAGCTCCAACGCCTTCTCCATAATTAATTGTTTTTTTATCATTTGATTTAATCGCTCCTATAGTTAAGGATGTCCAGCTAAGGCCCCTGAACAAGGCGCTTGCGCTTTTCCTATTTCATTGACAAATGACTCGCTGGTCATTATTATAAGTAATTGAGCTTATGAAGTCAATTAAGGGTAGGTGTAATTGTGAAAGGGTTAGTTAATTTTGTTTTGAAAAATAAATTAGCAGTTTGGCTGCTTACGATCATCATTACGGCATCTGGTATTTATTCAGGTACGCGAATGAATATGGAGACGATTCCGAATATCTCGATTCCATACTTAATGGTCATGGACGTTTATCCGGGTGCCACTCCTGAAAAGGTAATGGAAGATGTCTCCATGCCGATTGAAAAAGCGGTAGAAGGGCTTGATCATGTCAAAGCCGTTTATTCAAATTCCTACTCTAACATGTCTAGTATTCAAGTAGAATACGAGTACGGCATCGATATGGATGAGGCGAAACGGGAATTAAAATCTGCGCTTGACTCCTTGAAATTACCGGAGGGTGCACAAAAGCCGACAACGACAGCAATTAGCATGAATATGATGCCGGTTGTTGCCTTAAGTGTCAGCAGTTCAAAAGAGGATATTGTTGATTTAACGTCAACAGTTGAGGAAAGCTTGCTTCCAAAAATCGAGAAAATCGAGGGTGTTGCATCGGCAACGATTACCGGTCAGCATATTGAAGAAGTCGACCTTACCTATAACAAAGCAAAAATGGCTGAATTTGGTTTAACGGAAGATAAAGTTAAGCAAATGATTCAAGCAAGCAATATGGCTGTTTCATTAGGACTTTACGAGTTTAAAGCAGGGGAACAAGCTGTCGCGATTGATGGCAAGTTCATGACCGCTGATGAGTTAAAGAATATGCTGATTCCAATCACCCCATCAGCTGCCAATCCATCACCATTTGTGAAGCTTAGCGATATCGCAACGATTGATACAGTTGGTAAAGTGCAATCGATCTCGCGCACAAACGGGAAAGATGCTATTGCGATTCAAATTGTCAAAGGCCAACAGGCAAACACAGTTGATGTTGTCAACAAGGTGAAGAAGGTAGTGAAAGAAGAAAAGGCAAAAGTCGATGGTCTTGTCATCGATGTCACCCTTGACCAAGGGAAGCCGATTGAAGAATCAGTGGCCACGATGATTGAAAAAGCGATATTTGGCGGTTTAATTGCCGTATTAATTATCCTTCTTTTCTTACGTGATTTTAAATCTACGATTATTTCGATCGTATCGATTCCAGTTTCGATTTTTATGGCTTTATTGCTCTTACACTGGATGAATATAACGCTCAATATTATGACACTTGGTGCGATTACGGTTGCCATCGGCAGGGTAATTGATGACTCGATTGTCGTCGTGGAAAATATCTACCGAAGACTGCATTTAAAGGAAGAGAAATTAAACGGTCGTGCCCTTGTACGGGAAGCAACAATTGAAATGTTCAAACCAATAATGTCCTCGACATTAGTAACGGTTGCGGTATTTGCGCCAATGATTTTTGTAGGTGGGATGGTCGGTGAACTGTTTGCTCCGTTTGCGTTGACGATGGCGTTTGCGCTTGGAGCGTCGTTACTTGTAGCGATTACTATCGTTCCGGCTCTATCGCATTTCTTATTTAAGAAAAAGTTATACGGTGAAAAAACAGCAAAACGCCATAAAGAGGTCGGAGAATTAGCGAAATGGTACAAATGGTTCCTGGAAAAGACGCTTAATCATAAAGTGATTGCCTCCATCCTTGCAATTGTGTTATTAGCCGGAAGTTTGGCGTTAACACCGTTAATCGGCTTTAGCTTCATGGGCAGTGAAGAGGACAAAGTGATGTACTTAACGTACACACCAAAAGCAGGTGAGCTTAAAGACGAAACATTAGAAAACGTTCACGCTGTCGAAGAGAAGATGCTAAAACGTAAAGATGTTAATATCGTTCAAGTATCTGTTACGGATGCCGGCGATCAGATGTCAGCGATGATGGGCGGAGGCGGAGGCGGTGCCCTAATGTACCTCATCTTTGACCCAGACATGAAGGACTTCCCGAAAGTAAAAGAAAACATTGAAAAGTATGTAACCAGCCTTGATCAATCAGGCAAATGGAAGAGCCAGAATTTCGGTGCGATGTCGGGTTCGACCAATGAAGTTAGCTACACCCTTTACAGTGAAAATATAAACAAGCTGAATCAATCTGTTAAAAAGGTTGAGGCAGTGCTGAAGAAACATGATGACTTAAAAGATGTGACATCTAGTGCAGAGGATGCTTACGTCGAATATACTTTCCGTGTTGAACAGGCTAACCTGTTGAAGTACGGGTTAACAACGGGTCAGCTCGTGATGATGTTAAGTCCGCAAAAAACGCAAGATGTGTTAACGACGGTTGAAAAGGACGGCAGCTCTCTAGATGTCATCGTACAGCAGGAACAAGCTGCACAGCCGGAATCAATCGATGACCTTTTAGCAAAACAAGTACCGACAGCACTTGGTACAACAATGCCGCTCTCAGAGCTTGTTACTGTGAAAAAGGGAACAACGTTAAATACGCTTGCACGTAGTAAAGGTGAATATTACGCAACGGTTTCCGGAAAAATTAAGAGCGCTGATATTTCGAAAGTAACGTCTAAAGTTGGAAAAGAAGTGGACAAATTAGATTTACCAAAAGGTGTGACCGTCAGTGTTGCAGGGGTACAGGCTGATATGACGGAAACCTTTACACAGCTCGGTATCGCCATGGCAGCAGCGATCGCCATTGTGTACTTCATCCTTGTTGTCACTTTCCGTGAAGGTGTGGCGCCATTCGCGATTCTATTCTCGTTACCATTTGCCGTCATCGGTTCATTTGTTGGTTTGTTAATCGCTGGGGAGACCATCTCTGTGTCGGTCATGATGGGTCTATTGATGTTAATTGGTATCGTCGTCACGAACGCCATCGTACTGGTCGACCGGATTATTCATATGGAACGTGATGGATTGAGGATGCGTGAAGCGGTTCTAGAAGCGGGTGCAACGCGTTTACGTCCAATCCTAATGACAGCCATCGCCACAGTCGGTGCGTTAATCCCATTAGCACTTGGCGCAGGCGGCGGCGGAGGCTTAATCTCAAAAGGCCTTGCGATTACCGTAATCGGTGGCTTAACAAGTTCAACGCTATTAACGTTAATCGTCGTACCGATTGTTTATGAAATCCTGTCTAAGATTTTTAAAAAGAATCGCAGGGAAATTGAAGAGAATTAAAGAAAGTAAAGGGCATTCACCGAATCCTTTTATTACACATAAAGGGTATTTAATCATACAAATCAAACTGAACCAAGGGAATTTCCCTTGGTTTTTTTATCTTTCGTCATACAAAATGACCCTTCGTAGGTAATCCTTTTTCTTAGTCGGATGGAGTAAGTAGTAATTCGGGCCGAGTGTAAATTAAAGAGTGGTCGTCTCAATGGTTTAAAATCAAAAAGTTAGAAATTTTCATCATAAGTGAATTCACGCGTTTTATTGGATGCATTTCATTCAGGATTTTTATTAAAAGTGAATCCAATAGGCCCCATTGGATGCATTTTATTCAGGATTTTTATTAAAAGTGAATCTAATAAGCCCCATTGGATGCATATCACTCCGGGTTTTTACAAGAAATGAATCCAATAGCCCTTATTGGATGCATTTCACTTGGAAATTTTGCTGAAAATGATTCGAATGCCCCCTTATTGAATCCATTACGCAGCACTTTCCCCCAATTGTGCACATTTTGGATAGTCTTAATCTGGCTGCTGCGCCTGATTGATCCCCCGTTTAATAAGTGCAAACGAATGTATAAAAAGGGGGCTATTTTCATAAGTTTATTTGAACGGTTATTCTCCTGTGGAAGGTAAGCTTGAAAAGGGGGGAGCGGGATGAAATATACGAAATCTATTATCAGCGGACTGATTGTGATTGTTATTTTAGTCGTTGGCTTTTTTTCAACGACAACCGTTGCATCTGGTAATAGGGGCGTTCTTTTGCAATTAGGGGCCGTTAAACCGACCATTTTTACAGAAGGGTTTCATTTTAAGATTCCATTTATCCAAACGGTTCAATTGATTGAGGTCCGGGTGCAAAAAGAAGAAAGTACCCAGACGGCTGCTTCGAGGGATTTGCAAATGGTTACGGCCAAGGTAGCAGTGAACTATTCTGTTGATCCGGAAGCCGTGAACAAGCTCTATCAAGAAATCGGTTTAGATTATCGTTCCCGGATTGTTGATCCAGCGATAGCGGAGTCACTCAAGGCGATAACTGCGCAGTACACCGCGGAAGAGTTAATCTCCAAACGTCCGGAGGTATCAGCGCAAGTGAAGGATATGCTTGGAAAAAAGTTAACAAAATATTTTATGATTCTTGAAGATATCAATATTAAGGAATTTGCTTTTAGCGAGGAATTCAATAAAGCGATTGAATCTAAACAAACCGCCGAACAAAATGCTTTACGCGCCCAAAGAGACCTTGAAAGAATAAAAATTGAAGCAGAGCAGAAAATCGCTCAGGCAGGAGCAGAGGCCGAAGCCTTACGATTGAAAAAACAAGAAGTAACAGCCGAATTAATCCAATTAAAACAAATTGAAGTCCAAGAAAAGGCCTTAGAAAAATGGGATGGCCACCTGCCAACTGTCACAGGCGGAGCAACACCATTTATAGATCTAGATTCACTTAAAAATAACAATGCCAACTAACGGTGCCGGATAACCAGAGATAAGGGGCCTGACTCCCCCGCATTAATGCAGTGGGGGTCAGGCCTCTTTTAGCAAAAGGAGCCGTTGATTTATCGGGCAAAGCCGGTTAGAAGGGTCTATCCGAAAGCGGATGGTATAGAACATCTGTTAGGTATTTCTACAGTAGGAGACCGAATTATTCAAGTTGGTAAATAAAAGTGGCCTATTGCTAATTCGGCCCCTTTATTTGCGAATTTACACGGTTTATTTGCGAATCTGACCCTTTTAATAGCGAATTTACATGGTTTATTTGCGAATCGAGCAAAGGATGTTATTTCCCTTTTGGTTTAATTTTGCGGAAAAATTCAAGCGTGAAGAAATGGTGAACACAAGTGAAGCACAAGGACCGTCCCCGCGCTTCTTTAATTAGGACAGTAAATCTAAGAATACTCAACTGTTATTGAAAGAGATGGAATTTTATAATAATTGGAAGGGCTTCCAATTGAGGGGGTACTTAAAAATTGTTGAGGGGGAGTATTGTGAGGAAAAAAAGAAGTACTATTTTCAACCGTATTGCATCAATGTCTGTTGCTATGTGTTTGCTAAGTTCAATGGCAACTCCAGGGGCCAATGCCGCAGTGAATGGGGACGGAACGGATGTAGTCAATGAAAATTATGTAGACAAGCTCAGTCTAAAGCCGCTGGCTCCAGCGTTCAGGGTTGAAACACTTTTGAAGTGGTCGCCTGAAAATGATCCGGATGCGGAATTGAACCGTGCCAGCATCCCGTTAAACAAAAATCGTTTCAAAGGACACCAGATAAATCCACTGGCTAACCCAGAGGCGGGTATTACCTCTGCCGCAATCACAACATGGAATCATGATGAGGCAAGTTCTGTCGGCGGCAATGATTTTAATGTATACGCTTTCGATAACTGGCAATTACTAGACTCCTATATTTACTGGGCAGGAACCAATGAGGGGATTTTTGCCATCCCTACACCGGATATTGTCGATGCAGCCCACCGTAACGGGGTGCCTGTCTACGCAACACTCGGTTTCCCGTGGGGAAGTTCCAAGGAAGGTGTTGCTGAAATAGCAGCCTTCACTAAGCAGGAAGCTGACGGCAGTTTCCCGGTAGCTGACAAAATGATTGAGGTTGCTGAATATTTTGGTTTTGACGGTTACTTTTTCAATCAGGAAACATCTGGTGTCAGCAAGCAGACAGCTGAACGGATGAATGAAATGATGCGCTATATCAAGCGGAAATCTACCCTTCAAATTAGCTGGTACGATGCCCAAGATAATAGTGGAGCGATCCGCTATCAGAATGCCGTCAACAGCAACAATGACATGTATGTCAAACCGGCATCGGATGGGAAATACGCCGTGGATGAGTTCTTTTTAAACTATAACTGGGGCACCAGCCAAATTAACACAACCGTTGACACGATGAAAAGTCATAACCGTAATCCGTTTGACGCTTATGCAGGTTTTGAGGTCCAGCAGAATTCTTACAACACCCCGATTAATACAAATGCACTTTTGGATGAAAAGAAACAGCCAAAAGTGTCTATTGCCCTTTATACACCAAACTCAACAATGGGGTTAGCAAAAGATCCAGCTGATTTCCATGAACAGGAAAAGTACTTTTGGACAGGCCCGCAAGCGGATCCAACACAGGCAGACGATTCAGCAGCATGGAAAGGGATGGCTCGTTTTGTTACGGATTCATCCGTTATTCAGAAGCTGCCGTTTACTACAAATTTTAATAGCGGACACGGAAAGCAATATTTTGTAAATGGAAAAATAGCTAGTAATCTTGAGTGGAATAATCGGTCTGTCCAGGATGTTATGCCGACATGGCGCTGGTGGACACGTAATGAAGGCAGCAAAATAAAGGTTTCCTACGATTTTGATAAAGCCTATAACGGCGGCAACTCGCTGAAGTTCAGCGGTGCGCTTGATGCCGGTTCTGTAAATGACACAATGCTGTACAGCACTAAACTACCTATTACAGACACGACTAAAGTCCGTCTCGTTTATCAAAACCAATCTGGTGCTGAGGTTTCGCTAGGTGTTGCTTACAGTGAAGATTATTCACAGGATCAAATGAAATATTACACATTACCTTCGTCCGGTGATGGTTGGAAGACGACGGTCGTTGACCTTGGGAAGGATGCTGGGAAAACGGCATATGCTTTAAGTCTAAAAGTCAATAATGCTGAAAAACTAGAAAACTATTCTTTCGATTTAGGTCAGCTATCTCTTTATGATTCAACGGCAGCGGCTATCTCGAAACCGCAAAACGTGGAGATCCAAGAAAAAATCCTGAAAACGGCATTTGAGGCAGAGGCCCGTCTAAGCTGGTCCGAGCAAGAGAATGTCATGAATTATGAGATTTATCAAGTGAATGCTGATGGGGTGGAAACACTCTTAGGAGTTACGCCGAATAACTATTTTTATACTCCAAATATTGCTCGAACTACTAAAAACGCTTCGGCTGATAATATGACAACATTGAAAATTGTACCGGTTAATCAAGACTACAGCCGCGGTGAGGCAGCTAAAGCTGCGTTTGACTGGGGCATGGGTACGGATGCAACGGAACTGGAGCTGAATCCTCCTTCTGCAAATGTCGCGCTGAATGCCAAAGTAACATCTGTCTCCATGGAAAATGATGCAGAGCCAGCCTCTAAAGCATTGGATGGAACAGCGACCGCTAACAGTAAATGGTGCGCGACTAATGCCAAAAGTGGTTACATGACGATTGATCTTGGCGAGTCAAAAACAATCCGTCGCTGGCGCGTGGAACATGCCGAATATGGCGGGGAAGCAAGCAACATGAACACGGTTGATTTCGAACTGCTTTATAAAAATGATAACGGTGAATGGGTCAGCGCCAAAAGGATTACAGGTAATACGAAAGCCGTAACCGATATTGTCTTGGATCAGCCTTTTACAGCAAGAGAATTCAAACTGCAGGTTTATAATAGTGGTACTTCCCCTTGGGGAGCGATTCGTATTTATGAATGGCAGATGTTTGAAAGTGCTGTATTACCGAGAACGGAAAATATCATGATGCATTTTGCAAGCGCTGAAAATAATCTAGGTGCTGAGGATAAAGTGATCATCGAAAAAGCTAAACACGGTCAAACAGTTCGATTATACAAATCCCTGGACTCCAAGGATGTTTTAGCGGAAAAGCAGGTAGAAAAAGATGGAACGATTACCTTTGAACAGTTGGACTTTGGCTCTGAGGGAGGAAGGATCTACTATACAGTGCAGAACGCTGATGAACGGGAAAGCCTGAAGTTTAGTACCGCTTACCTGAACGAAAAGGTAACCGAGGTCATTCATAAAATCAACGCACTGCCAGAACTCGACGATTTAACGCTCGAAGATAAGCATACCGTCAACGATTGCAAAGTGGCCTACAACAAGCTCCATCCAACACTAAGAAAACAGGTCACGAATTATGAGCGTCTAGTACAGGCTATAGATCGTATTCAGGAGTTAAAGAAGAAATAGGGGCGCAAGGTTCCCCGCAGTATCAAGTGTGATAGAGGGCAACGTACCCTCTGTCTTTTTTTAGGTTTGCGAGTAATTCGGGAAAAGTGCCGAGTAAAAAGCTAAAACACGCGAGTAAATGTTTCAATCCGACGAGTAAGCAGAAGATTTTCATAAAAATTCCCCATTCATTGGACAAATTTTATATAAGCTGTAATATCTTTATGACTTGCCCACATTCTATTGATTGTTGTGGCAGGTTTTTTTATTGTTAGTAGGGAGAGTATTTAATCACAAAGAAATGACAGCGTTTTCGTGCGTTATAAATAGATGAAGGAGGGGAAGTCTCATGAAGAAGACGGCCCATATTATATCCCATTCCCATTGGGACCGGGAATGGTATTTACCTTTTGAACAACATCGCTATTACTTTATTAAACTTATGAATAATCTTATTGAACAGTTCAAAAAAGAAGGAAATGCCTTTCAATCGTTCCATCTGGACGGTCAAACGGTTCTTTTAGAGGATTATTTCGCTGTTCACCCTGAAAACCGCGAAATCATCAAACAATTAATTGAAGAGAAAAAGCTATATATCGGCCCCTGGTATGTGCTGCAGGATGCCTTTTTGACAAGCTCTGAGGCAAATGTCCGAAACTTACTGATTGGCATGAATGATACGAAAGCCTATGGACATGTATCAAAAATTGGCTATTTTCCTGATACATTCGGTATTTACGGGCAGGCGCCACAGCTGTTAAAACAAGCGGGTATTGATACCGCCGCTTTTGGACGGGGAGTTAAACCAACCGGTTTTAATAACACAGTATCAGATACGCCAAACTTTGAGTCTCCTTTTTCCGAGATGATCTGGAAATCGCCGGATGGCTCTAGTGTTTTAGGCATTCTATTTGCGAATTGGTATTCAAACGGAAATGAAATTCCGGTGGATGAAGAAGAAGCGAAAGTGTTCTGGGATAAAAAGCTCGAGGATGCAGAAAAATATGCATCGACGAATCAGTTATTGTTTATGAATGGCTGTGATCACCAGCCGCTGCAAAAAACGATTCCTGAGGCGATCGAAACCGCCACAAAGCTCTTTCCTGATTACACCTTTAAACATTCAAGCTTTGATGAATATACAGAGGCATTAAAAGGTTCCCTTCCGGAAAAGCTCCAAGTCATTGAAGGCGAATTGCGCAATCAGCGGACAGACGGCTGGTCGACTCTTGTCAACACCGCATCAAGCCGGATTTACTTAAAGCAATGGAATAACCATTGTCAAACCCTTTTGGAAAAAATCGCTGAGCCGCTTGCGGCCATGAACTATCTCGCAAACGGAACCTACCCGCGGGAATATATCCGTTTTATGTGGAAATCACTGATGAAAAACCATCCGCATGACAGCATTTGCGGCTGCAGTGTCGACGAGGTCCACCGTGAAATGGTGACCCGTTTTGAAACAGTTGCGCAAATGGGAGAAGTTTTTGTAGAGGAAAAGGCTGCCGAGCTTGGCCAGACAATCGATACATCAAAAACACCAGCCGGTGGAATTCCGCTCATTGTCATGAATACAACGGGATGGAACAAACAAGAAGTCGTCACACAAACAGTTGATCTTGATAAGGTTTATTTTTCGCAGATGCACTTTGAAGAAATTCCGGGTTATTTGCAGGAAAAAGAAATGTCCGGATACAAGTTGGTTGATGATGAGGGTAAGGCTGTCGAATTCCAACTAGAAAGCCCGACGATCGAATTTGGCTACGACTTACCGGACGATCAATTCCGTCAGCCGTTTTTTGCCAAGAAGGCAAATCTATCATTCTATACAGAAGATATTCCTTCTTTCGGATACAAAACTTTTTATCTTGTTCCAAATGCTCACCCGGCAGATCAGCCGCAAGCACTGTCTCCTGAAAAAACCATGGAAATGGAAAATGAATATGTGCATGTCCTGTTCCACGAAGATGGCACGTATGATTTAACGGTTAAGGCAACCGCCAAGACCTTCCATCGTCTCGGCATTTACGAAGACACAGGGGATATTGGGAACGAATATATGTTCAAGGAAGCGAAGGGGCATGCTGCCATCACGACAAAAGGTGTACCCGCGGAATTTGCTTTTTTGGAAAAAAATGCACTGCGAACCGTGCTGGAGTTTCAACACACATTGTCCATTCCAGTTTCTGCGGATGGTCGATTAGAAATAGAACGAAATAAACTCATTTGGCATAAGGAACGAGAAGCGGGCAGGTCCAGTGAAATGACCAAGCTAACGCTTCGAACCATTGTTACACTTGAAAAAGGCATGAAGGGGCCGGCCTTTAAATTATTCATCGATAATCAAGCAACAGACCACCGTCTTCGTGTTCTTTTTCCAACAGAACTGCAGACGGATACACATAAGGCTGATAGCATTTTTGAGATTGTTACCCGCCCAAATATACCGGAAAAGGAATGGGAAAATCCGAGCTTTTGCCATCATCAATCGCGCTTTGCCAGCCTTGCGGATGACAAGATGGGATTAACGGTTGCGACGGATGGTCTGCAGGAATACGAAATCGTTCCAGAAGACGGAACGATTGCGGTAACCGTGCTTCGTTCGACCGCGGAGCTTGGGGACTGGGGCTATTTCCCGACTCCTGAAGCACAATGCCAAGGCATGCAAACAGCGGAATGGCAGGTACTTCCGCATGAAAATGATGTTATTTTTTCAAAAGCTTATATAGATGCCTACCAATACAAAGTCCCGCTCATGGTGATTCAGACAAGTGCACATGAAGGCACATTGCCGGGAACACATCAGTTTGTAAACTGGGAACCAACTGGACTTGTCTGGACATCGATGAAAGTGGCGGAAGAGCGCGATGATGTCATCATGCGCTGGTTTAACCCAGCAGGCACGAAGGAAAATCTGAAAGCCGGCATTAACGATGATTATCAATCCTATAAAAGTACGATTCTTGAAGAAAAAATAACAGAATCAACAAATCAATATGAAGTAAAAGATTATGAAATTATCACTTTAGGTTTTCAACCTACGAGACAGGAGAGGGAAAGATGACAACAGTACTTCCAGAATCGCTGCAAAAACTCATCCAGCATGTAAAAGAATTTTTTCCAGATGATGAAAAGCTGCACCGTATGTTTGAACAATGTTTTGTGAATACGTACGAAACAACGATGAAAAAACAAGAAGATGGCAAAACATTCGTGATTACAGGCGATATTCCTGCGATGTGGTTAAGAGACTCAGCAGCACAGGTTCGACCCTATTTACTTGCTGCTGAAGAGGATGAAGAAATCGCTGATTTACTTGAAGGGGTTATTCGCCAGCATTATGCTTTTATTTTGCACGATCCTTATGCCAATGCTTTTAATGAAACGGCAAATGGCAAGGGGCACCAAACAGACCTTACAAAGATGACGCCCCATATATGGGAGCGGAAATACGAAATTGATTCCTTGTGCTATCCTGTTCAGCTGGGTTATTTATTCTGGAAATCAACAGGGCGTACAACACATATAAATGAAACCTTCCAGCACGTGATTAAAACCATTATCCAAGTATGGCGGGCGGAGCAAGATCATGAAACTAATTCTCCCTACTGGTTTGAACGTGCGGATGTCCGCCAGTCCGATACCTTAACACGTGATGGAAAGGGAGGGCGCGTTGTACCAACAGGGATGACATGGAGCGCCTTCCGCCCGAGTGATGATGCTTGCACTTACGGTTATCTTGTACCGGCTAATATGTTTGCTGTTGTCATTTTAGGTTACGCTGCGGAAATGTGTGATGAAGTGCTTCACGATTCTTCCTTAAAAGAGGAATGCTTGAAGCTTCGTGAAGAGATTCAACAGGGGATCGAACAATACGCGAAACATGACCACCCGATTCACGGCGAAATGTATGTGTATGAAACTGATGGGGAAGGGCGGGTCAATTTAATGGACGATGCCAATGTTCCGAGCCTGCTGGCCGTACCCTATTTAGGATACCTTTCATTTGATGACACGAAGTATGTAAACACACGCTCATTCCTTTTAAGCCGGGACAATCCTTATTATTATGAAGGAAAATATGCAAATGGGATTGGCAGTCCGCATACGCCTGATCATTATATTTGGCATATTGCTCTGGCCATACAAGGGATGACAACAACAAATGAAGCGGAGCAGCAGGAAATTTTAGCTTATTTTAAAAGTACGGATGGCGGTACAGATTTTATGCATGAAGGCTTTAACGCCGATTGCCCTGAAGAATTTACAAGGGATTGGTTTGCGTGGGCAAACACGATGTTTAGTGAATTTGTGTTAAGTCTTACAGGGAAAGCTGTTAAAGGCAGTCCGCTATATCAGCAATTATCGAAAAATAAAGCATAGACAATCATGTCATTTTGAAAGGGTGATAGCGTCATGAAAAAAGATCACTGGATGATCTCAAGCTGTGAATTGGTATGGAGGGTGGTTCTGGCAAATCTGTGCTGGCTTGCCTTTACCGCCCTAGGGTTAGGGATTCTGGGCTTTTTCCCGGCGTCTATTGCCCTTTTTACGATTGTCCGGAGATGGCTTAAGAAAGATACGGATACACCAGTATGGAAGACTTTTAAGCATGTTTATTTTAAAGAGTGGAAGAGAAGTAATGGAATTGGCCTTGTTTTTTACAGCATTGGCCTTTTCCTCTTTGTCGATATCCGTATTGTAGAGGGAATGATGACAGGGGCATTCGCCAGCTTTCTTTCAGTCATCCTATACTTTCTAGTGTTTCTTCTTCTATTATCGGTTGGGTATTTCTTTTCCATTTATGTCCATTACGAGTTGTCAAATAAAGAATATCTAAAACAGTCCTTTTTATTTACCATGACAAGTTTACCATCCACCATATGGATTGGTGCAGGACTCTTTGTCATTGGCTTTCTAATAAATAAGCTGCCAGGCTTACTACTTTTTATTTCTGCCGTTGCTCCTGCCTATTGGATGATGATGGTCAGTCTAAACCGGTTTAACCGTTTAGAAAATAGAGCGGCATCTTTATAAATGAACCTTTTTACAAAAAGGGAGGAGAATGAACATGATACTCAACTTAAAAGGAGATCTTTCAGCGGTTGCAGACGGACTTGAGGCATTGCGAGAAAATTTATCGATTCAATTTTCCGAAGAAGGTTATCCGATACATGTAAAAAAGCAAAATGGCCCATTGCGGGTCGTCAATCATCATGGCCAAGGTGAAATTATTTTTGAAAAAACGGTTCACTTTTTTCGCGCATTAGGGTTATGGCTGGAACATTTTAGTAAAGGGAACGAATTTGATTTAACAGAAGATCCGCAGTTTGAGATGAGCGGCGTGATGCTTGATGCGTCTAGAAATGCTGTCCCAACAGTTGCTGAAGTGGAAAAACTGCTGCAGAAAATGGCCATGATGGGATTAGACACATTGATGCTTTATACAGAGGATACGTACGAGGTTAAGGAGCATCCATATTTCGGCTATATGCGCGGACGCTATACATTTGAAGAGTTACAAGCATGTGATGAATATGCCGGGAATCTCGGGATTGAGATGATCCCTTGTATTCAATCATTGGGCCACTTACGGGAAGCGCTTAAATGGAATTATGCTGCCGCCTTCAAAGACACGGATGATATTTTATTAGTCAACAAACCTGAAACCTACGAGTTTTTGGAAAATTGTATAAAGGCAGCTTCAGCACCATTTAAGACTAAACGGATTCATATCGGAATGGACGAGACGTTCCAGCTTGGGTTAGGAAAATATTTAGAAGAAAATGGCTATGAGAACCATATTGATCTGATGAATCGACATCTGCAAAAGGTTGTTTCAATCACGGAAATGTTAGGGCTTAAACCAATGATTTGGAGCGATATGTATTTTCCGTTATTCGCAGAAAACAGTAAATATAAGGATGAAAATGGCAAGATTCGCGAGGACATAATTGCGGGTATTCCTGATGTCGAGCTTGTTTACTGGAATTATTATCGAAAAGAACAGGAAGTCTATGAAAAAGATTTTCATAACCATAAACTGCTGGGCCGGACGCCGATCTTTGCCGGCGGGGCATGGACATGGAATGGAATCGTTCCGAACTATGGAAAGGCGATTGCGACGACAGAAGCCGCGCTTGCTGCCTGTAAAAAAGAAGGGATTAAAGAAGTATTTGTCACGCTGTGGGGTGATAATGGGGCAGAAACACCGTTCTCAACTTCTTACCCAATCTTGCAATTATTTGCAGAATATACGTATCAAAAGGACGTAACCATTGAAAAGGCGGCGGAGCGATTTGCATTTTGCTGTGAGGGACACTTTGATGATTTCATAAATTTGAAGCTATTGGATGAAACACCTGGAGTCATGAAGGATAACATGAATACATCAATGACGTCTAAAGTGTTACTCTATCAAGATATTTTAATAGGCTTATATGATGAAAATATTCGCGGTCTGGCTTTAGGAGAGCATTATGAAAAATTAGTCCCTGTCATTGAGCGGGCGAAGCACCATAACCCAAAATGGGAAGCACTGTTTGACTTTTATGAACAGTTGGCACGAGTTCTAAGCGTGAAGGCGGAAATGGGTATCCGCGTAAAGGAAGTTTATGATCAAAAAGACTATGAGCAAATGAAATCAATCATGGCCGAATTGGATGAAATCCAAGCCAATGTTGACCTCTTACGGAGAAAGCACCGTAAAGTTTGGTTTGCTGCATACAAACCATTTGGCTGGGAAGTCATTGATATTCGTTATGGCGGGGTGATCACCCGGATGGATTCAGTAAAATATCGAATTAACCAGTGGCTTGAGGGTGTGATCCCTACGATTGAGGAGTTAGAAGAAAAACGCTTGCGCCATGATGGTCCATGGGAAATTGTCGATGGATTAGTGGGCGGCAACGTCTACCATCGAATTGTAACGGCAGGGAACTTCTCACTTTAAGGGATCTACAGCGCGCAAAGAAGCATTAAAAAATTATTAATTAGTCCAAATGGGGTGAAATAGTTGTTTTTAACGGAAAGAAAATTTGAAGAGCGGATCCAGGAATTAGATGGTTATCGTTACCGTGATTGTGTCGCAATTGACCAATTTTATACAAATGAAGATGACGGCACAATTGGTGCCCATCCTCCGGTTGACTATGATAAAAAGGCCGTAATGAAAATCGGCGACTATTGGAAGGGCCGCGATCGCTATATTTGGCTTCAGGCAGATGTCGATTGCCATTTACCATACACCAATCATCAAATCGCAGGTCTGTTCTCATTTGGAAAAACCGGCGGGGGCAATAATTCCGGGTTTGAATCTTTACTGTTTGTGAATGGCAAACCATATCAAGGTGTCGATTCGAATCATGAAGAAGTCCTTTTTGATGAACAAACCGCGAAAGGACCGCTGCGTTTAGATTTCCGTCTCTGGTCCGGGCTTGAGGGCGGAGGCGTCCCAATTGAAAATGAATTTAAACTGAAGATGGCAAAAATCGGCTGGCTGGACCGCCGTGTCGATAACCTTTATTACACTCTTCTGGCTGCTTACGAAGTATTAATCGAAATCAATGAGGAAGACTCGGCCAGTACGATTTTGAAAAAGGTACTTTCTGACGCATTACAGCTTATTGATTGGACCGAGCCAGGAAGTAATGAATTCTATGAATCCTGTTATGAAGCGGAAGCCAGCTTGACCGCGGCGATTCAATCGATCAAACAAACATCCGATATTACGATCCATACAGTCGGTCATACCCATATTGATGTTGCCTGGCTTTGGCGCTTGAAAAATACGCGAGAGAAAGCGGCTCGTTCGTTTTCCACTGTGCTCCATTTAATGAAGCAGTTCCCTGAATACCTGTTTTTGCAAACGCAGCCGCAGCTCTATGATTATATCAAAACCGATTATCCGGACATTTACGCCCAAATGAAGGAACGAATTGCGGAAGGCAAGTGGGAAGCGGGAGGCGCGATGTGGCTCGAGGCTGACTGTAATATTCCAAGTGGTGAGTCCCTTGTACGGCAAATCCTCCATGGAAAAGCATTTTTTAAAGAAGAATTTGGCGTCGATTGTCAGTATTTATGGCTGCCGGATGTGTTCGGTTACAGTTGGGCACTGCCGCAGATTTTGAAAAAATCAGGCATCAACACGATGATGACAACGAAGATTAGTTGGAATCAATATAACCGGATGCCGCATGATACCTTTTACTGGAAGGGAATCGATGGAAGCGAGATCCTCACGCATTTTATTACCACACCTGAACCTTGGAATTCTGCGGATTCTTGGTTCTATACGTACAATGGCTTTATTACCGCGAAAACGGTTAAGGGCGCTTGGAAGGGCTATCGGGATAAGGAATTATCGAAGGACCTGCTTCTTTCCTATGGTTATGGTGACGGCGGCGGCGGTGTCAATCGCCATATGCTCGAAATGCGCAGAAGATTTGACCAATTGCCAGGTATGCCGAATGTGAAGACAGCAACAGCCGGCGAATTTTTCGGAAAACTTCATCAAAATGTGGCGGAATCGAATGGCTATATCCATAAATGGGATGGCGAACTGTACCTGGAATACCACCGCGGTACCTATACAAGCCAGGCCTTTATGAAAAAGATGAATCGAAAATTGGAGCTTTTATATAGAAGAGCCGAATTCTTATCTTCCTGGATTTCTGAAAATGGTGATTGGATTGGCAATGACGAGCTCAAAAGTGGCTGGAAAATTATCTTACGCAATCAATTTCATGATATTATTCCGGGTTCATCGATTCATGAAGTGTATGAGGATGCGCGGGAAGAGTATCAGGAGGCGCTTGAGTTAGTAAATGGGATTGAATCCGAAATAATCAAGGGTGGAATTGAACAGGCTGACCGTTCTGTGGTTCTGTTCAATGCGACACAGCATTCAGGCAAGAAAAATGTGGTTGTACCGCAATTTGCTGATTTTGCGGCTGGTGTTTGGAAAAATAGAAGCGGCGAAGCGTTGATCCATCAAAAACGCAAGTATGGCTGGCTCGTTGAAGTGGATTTACTGCCATCGTTCGGTGCGGTAACGTTAACTTTTGAGCCAGTAGAAGCTGAGAAAAGAACTTCAAATTTTAGCTATAGTAATCATAAATTAGAAACACCATTCTACATGGTGGAGTGGAATGAGTTTGGTCAAATGACCAAGATCTTTGATAAAGAAGCAAGCCGTGATGTTCTTGTCGCGGGCCAAAAAGGGAATATCCTGCAAATTTTTGAAGATAAGCCGCTTGCGCATGATGCCTGGGATATTGATATTTATTATCAAGAAAAAATGGAAGAAATCCGTGATTTAGTCAGCTTTGAGGTAGTGGAAAATGGGGAGCTAACGTTTACGATTCAGGCGAAGTGGATGTACCATCATTCTGAGATTTCTCAGCGGATTGTATTCTATCAAAATGACCGCCGGATTGATTTTGAAACGAATGTCGAATGGCATGAAAAGAGAAAGTTACTGAAAGCGTCCTTCCCTGTCGATGTGCGGACAACAGAGGCAACTTATGATATTCAATATGGCAATGTCAAGCGCCCGACACATTGGAATACAAGCTGGGATATGGCGAAATTTGAAACTGTCGGACATCAATGGGCCGATTTATCTGAGCCGGATTACGGGGTTAGTCTGCTGAACGATTCGAAATATGGCTATGACATTAAGGAAAACACGATGCGCCTTACTTTATTAAAAGCGGCGACACATCCAGACCCGGAAGCGGATCAAGGATCCCACAGCTTTGTGTATTCTCTTTACCCGCATATCGGCGATTGGCGCCAAGCGAAGACCGTGGAAAAGGCATGGGATTTAAATGACCCTATTCTCGCTGTAGAAGGAAAATGGACGAAGCAAGCGTCATTTATCGAGGCTGATTGTGACCATATTTGGATTGATGCCGTGAAGCCTGCATACGATGGCAACGGGATTATTGTCCGTTTACACGAGTATGAGGGTCGCAGAGGGAAGGTCTCATTGAACGTTCAAAAAAACATCCAATCATGGGTGGAGACCAATTTAATGGAAGAATCGATTGCCGAAGAATCTGGAGCGCCAATTGAGTTTGATATTAAACCATATGAAATAAAGACAATTAGAATTTTATAGTAGGAAAAAATGGCCGGCTGGATGATTTCAGCCGGTCTAGATTTTGCCATTTTATTCGACCTTTAGTAAAAACTAAGATTTTTGCACTTAATCCCAAATTAGTCAACTATAAATAGGCGGGCCGGAGCTTTAAAATAAAGGTATGGAAGTGCTTACATTTATAGAAAGGAGGAAAAATATGAAAGGAATGTTGAGTGATCTTTATAAAAATCGAATATGGCTGCTGATGGTTTTACCCGGTACCATTTGGTTATTATTATTCTCTTACTTGCCGATGTTCGGACAAGTCTTAGCCTTTAAAAAATTCAGGATCGACCCGGATGGATTTTTTGCCAGTGTCATCAATAGTGAATGGGTAGGCTGGGATAATTTTAAATACTTATTTACCTCTGACGATGCCTTTATTATTACAAGAAATACTATTCTATACAATCTTGTCTTTATTATTTTAGGTCTTGTGGCAGCGGTTGCAACGGCCATTTTACTTAGTGAGTTAGTCAATAAGAAGCTATCAAAGTTTTATCAGACTGGAATGCTGTTCCCGCATTTTATTTCTTGGGTCATCGGCAGCTACTTTGTCTTTACTTTCTTAAGTGCAGACCGCGGTCTTTTAAATAATGTCCTTGGCTGGTTTCACATCGATCCCATTTCATGGTATAGCGAGCCTAAATATTGGCCGTTCATCCTTGTATTTATGAGCCTCTGGAAAGGGATTGGATATGGCAGTATCGTGTATTTAGCAGCGATTGTCGGTATTGATAAAACGTATTATGAGGCGGCAATGATTGATGGTGCGACAAAGTGGCAGCAGATCAAACATGTCACATTGCCAATGATTAAGCCATTGATGATTATCTTAACGATTATGAATATAGGCAGGATTTTTAACTCGGACTTCGGATTGTTTTATCAAGTCCCAAGGGATGCAGGGGCCTTATATCCGGTCACTAATGTTATTGATACGTTCGTTTACCGTGGTCTTATGACCTTGGGGGATATTGGTATGAGCACTGCGGCAGGTCTTTACCAGTCGGCTGTTGGTTTCGTGCTCGTGATCATCACGAACTATATTGTGAGAAAAATTGATGAGGAAAGTGCATTATTTTAATGCGGTCTTCTTCACGAAGGGAGGAAAGGTCGCCCGGCGGCTAAGACAATGCCAAATGAACTTAATAATACGCAAACATCTATCATGCTATCCCAACCTGTAGAAGAAGTGAAGGGAGGGATGGCTAAGATAAAACGGAAGAAGACCAGAAATCATCATCATCTTCACCCAGTCACCAATTCGATTATTAGTGTGCTATTAGGTATTTTTACCTTGATGTGTATCTTTCCTTTTATCTATGTCATTATTATTTCCTTTACAAGTGAGGAAAGCATTGTAAGGAATGGCTTTCAGTTAATTCCTGCGGATTGGAGTACCGATGCTTACCATTACTTATGGAATATGAAGGAGCAATTATTCCGTTCTTACGGTGTAACGATTATCATTACAATTGTTGGAACGATTATTAGTGTGTTAATGATTTCCTTTTATTCTTATGCGATTTCAAGACCGCAATTTAGGTATCGGAAATTCTTCACCTTCCTAGCGTTTTTTACAATGCTTTTCAGCGGTGGATTAGTTCCAACTTACATTATTGTTACTCAATTTTTACATCTGAAAAATTCCATTTGGGCATTAATTCTGCCGCTTGCCATGAATGCATTTTATATTATCATCATGCGAACATTCTTTTTAAAATCTGTTCCGGAATCCATCCTGGAATCAGCAAGAATTGATGGGGCAAGCGAATGGCGCTCCTTTTTCCAAATCGTCTTCCCGCTTTCATTACCGGGGATTGCCACGATTGCCTTGTTTAGCACACTTGGTTACTGGAATGACTGGTTTACCGCCTTGCTGTACATCGATCAACCGAACTTAGTGCCGCTCCAGGCATTACTGATGAAAATCGAGGCAAATATGGAATTTATGCGGCAAAATGCCGAAATTGGTTTAATGCAGTCCACTTTATTTAATACCATACCGCAAGATTCTGCTAAAATGGCCATGGTCGTTATCGCCACATTACCAATAGCAGTCTCCTATCCGTTTTTTCAAAAATACTTTATTAGTGGACTGACAATCGGCGGCGTTAAAGAATAATTAAATAGAAAGAGGAGAGTTGAAATGAAGAAGAGATTAGTATTGTTCCTTGCATTAATTTTATCCATTGGAACTGTTCTTTCAGCCTGCAGCAGTAAAGACACGACGGCTGAAAGCAAAGGCGGCAAAAACGGTCAACCATATGAAATCAAATGGTATACCATTGGAACTCCGCAAAAAGACACTGACAAAGTGTTTACGGAAGTAAATAAATATTTGAAGGACAAAATCAATGCCACAGTGAAAATGACGCAAATCGACTGGGGCGATTGGGATCAAAAAATGCAAGTTATGATTAATTCAGGAGAACCTTTTGATATTGCTTTTACGAACGGAACGAAATATGTCCAAAATGCACAAAAAGGTGCTTTCACGCCACTGGATGAGTTGTTAAATAAAGAAGGAAAAGAGCTAAAACAGGTAATTGACCCGTCCCTTTTAGAAGGAGTTAAAGTTAACGGAAAAATATATGGGGTGCCAACTAATAAAGAAGCAGCAAGACAAACGGTTTATACGTTTAATAAACGCCTTGTCGATAAATATCACTTCGATATTACGAAAGTAAAAACCTTAGAAGACCTTGAACCAATGCTTAAAGTTATCAAAGAAAATGAACCAAGTATTACTCCAATGGCAACGGTTAAAGCTTATCTGCCATATGACTATATTTTTAATAATGAAATGCCATTTGCCTTCCCGATTGAAGGGGACAGAGATCATGTTACGAATTTCTTTGAAAGCGATTTAACTATGGCAACATATAAAACGATGCACAGCTATTTTAAAGCAGGCTATCTGAAGGAAGATGCTGCAACAAGCAAAGACAGCTGGCCAATGGATGTAGAGAACTGGTTTGTCCGCATGGGTGATTCCCAGCCATATGCTGATTTACTGTGGTCCCGTTCCGCTAAATATGAGGTTGTTTCTGTACCGGCTGAAGAGCCAACCACTTTTAATGATTCTGTTTCAGGTTCCATTCAGGCAATCTCAGCTACATCAAAGAATCCTAAAAAAGCCATGGAATTCTTAAACCTGCTTAACACAGACCCATACCTTCGCAACCTTGTTGACAAAGGAATAGAAGGGGTTCATTACGAAAAGAATGCTGAGGGAATGATCAAAGATCTTCCTGCACGTATTGATAAATATAACATTCCAACTTATTCTATTGGAAATTTCTATACCTTGTATTTATATGAAAATGATCCAAAGGATAAATGGGATAAATTCAAGGCGTTTAACGATGCAGCAAAACCGGCACCAACTCTTGGTTTCCACTTTAACAGTGACCCTGTGAGATCGGAAATCGCATCCATTACAAATATTTCCAAGGAATTCTATCCGGCTTTGGCAACAGGTTCAGTTGACCCAGAAGAATACCTGCCAAAATACAATAAAAAGTTGAAAGATGCTGGAATTGATAAGGTTCTAAAAGAAATTCAAAAGCAATTTGATGAATGGAAGGCAAAGCAAAATAAATAAAGAAATAGAATCAAGCTGGGGTGAAAAAATTCCAGCTTGATTTTATTTCACAATGTATCAATTCCATCATGTTAAAATTAATTAAACACTATGAATAATTGAGGAAATGAAAATGGAATTGAAAAGAAAAAGGCATTTTAATCAAAAAATATTTAATCGACTCTTTTTAACCTCTTCGATCACCATCATTGTGACGGTTATTGTCTTAATTGTGACGATTACAAACTATTATTCAGATATCATTATTCAAAAGGAAGTCAATATCAATACGAGAACGATGGAAAGGGTAGAGGATTATTTTTCCGGTAAAGACTCTGATATTAATAGAGCGATTCGAGATCTTTATGTAAAAGGGGATATGATTGATGATATTTCCTTCGCCCTCCACAATGGCTATGAGAAATATTTAGAATACCGCCTGGATAAATTCTCGGAAGACCAATCGTTCACTCCGAGAAATATCGATACCTATTTTAATGGCTTTTTTAGTCAGGATAGTGATATTAATGCGATTAGTTTACGTTCGTCGGAAAAACCCTCGATTGAATATTTGTTAATTAATAATAACATTCGATGGAATAAAAGCATTGTTGACCGTCCGACAAATCCGGACTCGTATCTAAATGAAGGGTTTCCAAGAATTAGTGAAGGAAGCCTGCCGAGGGGCCGGAAATTAAGAGATACCATTACAAAGATGGTGGAATTAAACAACCCGGTTACTCTCAAAAAAATAGGTGAGATTTCTATTTTTTACTCGTCAGACCGTTTAGACAAAATGTTAAAAAAGCATGAAGGGGCACCATCTTCATTCTTTTTACTTGATCCTGACGGCAAAATTATATATTCCGTGAATAAAGGTGTTCCTGATGAAATTTTAAATATGGTAAAACAGGAAACAAATGAGACAAAAATAAAGTGGGAAAATGAAAAGTATTATATTAATTCGCTTGCAAGCAAGGGAGAGTATACGTATGTAAGTGTTATTCCTGATAAAGGCTGGCAGAAGTTATCGATTGTAAGGGGAACGATGTGGATTGTCATTATCCTTCTCCTCTCCATTGCCATTTTGATTTCTTATTCCTTTATGCGAAATTACTCGCGGAGAATTAATAATATTGTATCCACTATTCGTCAAGTTGAAAAGGGGAACCTGGATGCGCGGATTCCTGAATCAAAACATGAGGATGAATTATCAAGGATTGCTGTCAATATTAATTCGATGTTGAATGAGTTGAATCATAATATTGAACAATTTTACGTGCTGACGATGAAGCAGCAACAGGCAGAATTAAAAGCACTTCAAGCACAAATTGACCCGCATTTTTTATTCAATACTCTGGAGGCAATACGAATGGTAGCTGTCGTAGAGGGTTCAAAGACCTCTAGTAAAATGATTTTCCATTTAGCGAAGCTTTTCCGGTACTCGTTAGAATCGAAAGACATGGTGCCTTTATATGTGGAAATTGAAAATGTGAAACAATATATCAAATTGCTCCAGCTTAAATTTCCGGATAAGCTGCAGGTACATTTAGATATTCCCAGTGATGTAGAACAAACAATCGTTCAAAAATTTATCCTGCAGCCAATCATAGAGAATTATTTTATCCATGGATTTAAGAAGGACCAGCCCGATAATGAGTTATTCATACGTGCCGCTGCACTCGGCGATAAAATCGAAATACGGGTAGAGGACAATGGTAAGGGAATGACGGAAGAGGAGTTAACCAACATCGTACATCATATCAATCGTGAGGATGGGGAAGAAATGAAATCAATCGGTCTAAGAAATATCCATCAACGCTTAAAATTGAAATATGGAAACCAATTTGGCATTTCGCTTCAAAGTGTTCATGACCAAGGGATGATAGTTACACTAACGATTCCAGTGCGGGGAGCTAAACATGTATAAGATCCTTCTTGTTGACGATGAACCGCTCATTACTAAAGGACTTCAGGCGTTCTTAGATTGGGAGGATTACGGGTTTGAAATTGCCTGTACGGCTGAAAGCGGGGAAGAAGCCCTCGCCTATCTAAAAGAGAATCCAATCGATATTCTGATTACTGATATATTAATGGGGAAAATGTCGGGCCTTGAGTTAATTGAAGAAACGAAGAAAATACAGCCACAGATCAAATGTATTGTCTTAACAGGTTATCAGGAGTTTGGGTTTATTAAACAAGGGCTATTATTAGGAATCGAAAACTATTTAGTGAAACCTGTTGATGAAGAAGAATTATTGACGACCGTCCAAAATGTAGGCCAGAAATTGAATGCTGTGACAGGCGCCGACACTGCACAGGAAACGACAACATTACAGGATAATACGTTATGGCGCTTTATAAATGGAGAGATAGAGAAAAGTGATTGTCTTGAAAGATTGGCATTATATAATATTCAATTTACTCAACCCTATTATAATGTCTCCATTTTAAATTTTGAACATTATCATATGGCTGAGATTTCAAAGGAAATTCGAAACTTGATTGAAGAACACTTTTCAGCCACATGTCTTTATAGCCTAAATCAGGAAATTATTATTATTTTTGGCGGGACAAGTGAAGATGAATTATTTGCTTCGAACCAAAGCCTTGTTCATCAGCTGCAAAAGGGACAAATAGGGGCGGGTGTTTTCTATTTATCTATGGGAAAAACGATTAAAACGATAGATGAACTGGATGAAAGTTTTAGCTGTGCAAGAGAATCCAGTTTGCTCCAGCTTTACTCAGATCCCAATGTGCTGATTTCAGAGAGGCTTTCGATTGATAAACACGATGAAGTAAAAAAACAGCAGGAATTTAAAGAGAATATCGTGAAACAACTCGTTCAAGCGGATGAAGAAACGCTGCAGACGATTGATTTATTTTTTGAAGATTTTACGAGGAATACAAAATACATCTCACCGCAGGTGGCTAAAAAGTATACGTTTGACTTAATTTCCTATATCCATTATTCATTACAGCCGGACGATCTATCACATTATACAGCCGCCGTTGAAAGAATGGTGTACAGCACTGATACCAATCAGTTGAGGACCGTTTTGAAGGAATATTGCAATGGACTCATTTTTTCAATCCATAATCAAGTGAATATGCGCAGTCCGATTGTGCAAAATGTGCTTCAGTTTATACATGCCCACTATGATCAAGGGATCTCATTAAAAACACTTGGCCAACAGTTCCATGTAAACGCTATCTATCTTGGGCAATTATTTCAAAAAGAAGTCGGGGTTGTCTTCTCCGAATACCTGAATCGCTACCGCTTGGAAAAAGCAAAGGAATTACTAAAAACCTCCCATTACCGTGCAGGTGAAATTGGGAAAAAAGTCGGTTATTCAGATACCGCTTACTTTTATAAGCAATTCAAGAAAACGGTCGGTGCGACCCCGAGCGAGTGGCGGAAAATTTGAACTCAAATGATGAAATAAAAAACTATCAAGGAGGGTGATACTCAATGGACACTACTAATCAAGGAAATAACATAACCTATCGTTTTCCCAAAAACTTTTGGTGGGGAAGTGCTGCGTCCGGCCCGCAAACGGAAGGTGCGGCCGCCACAGATGGCAGGAAAGCAAGCATTTGGGATTATTGGTTTAGCATCCAGCCGGAATGCTTCCACAATCAAGTTGGGCCTGCCAATACATCTAACTTCTATCATCAATTTAAAGAGGATATACAACTGATGAAAGAAACAGGCCACAACTCCTTCCGCACGTCGATTCAATGGTCACGCCTGATTCCGGACGGCGTCGGGGAAGTAAATGAGAGGGCGGTCACCTTTTACAATCAGGTTATCGATGAACTCATTGCCAACGGAATAGAACCATTCATGAATCTCTACCATTTCGACATGCCGATGTGCATGCAGGAAAAGGGCGGCTGGGAAAGCCGGGAAGTCATTGATGCCTATGTCAACTTTGCAGTAACCTGTTTTAAACTCTTTGGTGAACGCGTCAAGTACTGGTTTACCTTCAACGAACCGATTGTTCCGGTCGAGGCCGGCTATTTATATAATTGGCATTTTCCGAATGTAGTAGATTTTAAGCGGGGAGCACTAGTTGCTCACAATACGATTGTGGCTCACGCCAAGGCAGTCGAGGTTTTTAAAAAATTGAACCTCCCCGGCAAGATAGGAATTATCCTAAACTTAACGCCATCCTATCCAAGAAGCCAGGACCCGGATGATGTAAAAGCTGCCCATATAGCCGACCTATTCTTTAACCGCAGCTTTCTCGACCCGGTCACAAAAGGGGAGTACCCTCGGGACTTGGTTGAAATTTTAAGAGAAAGAGATTTACTTCCAACCGTAGAAGCAGGAGATTTAGCCGTCATCCGGGACAATCCAATTGATATGTTAGGCGTAAACTATTATCAGCCGCGCCGCGTGAAGGCAAAGGAAGAACCGGCAGCGCAGGACGCTCCATTTATGCCGGAACATCTATTTGATCCTTATATCATGCCAGGGCGAAAAATCAATCCGCACCGCGGCTGGGAAATATGTGAGGAAGTCATCTATGACATTATGGTGGACATTCGTGACCATTATGGCAATATCCCCTTCTTTATCTCAGAAAATGGCATGGGGGTTGAAGGGGAAGTGAAATTCCGTCATGAAGAAGGGTTTATTGAGGATGATTATCGAATTGAGTTTATTCAAGAACACCTGAAGTGGGTGCATAAAGGTCTGCAAGAAGGAGCGAACTGCCTTGGCTATCATCTTTGGACATTTATGGATAACTGGTCATGGACAAACGCCTATAAGAACCGATACGGATTAGTAGAAGTCGATCTAACAAACGATTTTAAACGAACGATTAAAAAATCAGGCAGATGGTATAAAGGGCTGTCTGAAAACAACGGATTTTAAGCAATCACTCTATTTAAATAGCATGAAAGAAGTGGTGGGAATGGAAAAGTATCTTCTCGGAATTGATTTGGGTGGAACCAATTTACGGCTTGCCGTTGTAACAACAGATGGGAAAATGATCGAAGAAATCAACGTGAAAACGGAAAGTGATAAAGGTCCGGAATATGTCATCAACCAGATGATCGAGCATGGCCGGGAGATTTTGCAAAAATGGACAATTGAAACCATCGGCATCGGCTCCCCCGGCCCATTAGATTTTGAACAAGGCCTTATTTTAAGTCCGCCCAATTTACCTGACTGGGATCAAATCCCCTTAGCGTCCATATTGGAAAAAGCATTACAGCGCAAAGTTGTGCTTGATAATGATGCCAATGCAGCCGCACTAGCTGAGGCCACCATTGGAGCGGGAAAAGGGAAAGAGTCAGTTTTTTATATTACTGTTAGTACCGGAATCGGCGGTGGATTTGTTTTCCGCAAACAATTGCTGCAAGGGGCGCATTTCTGTGCCGGTGAAATCGGCAATCTCATCGTTGACCGCGATGGCCCGCCGCACCATACGCTAAATATCGGGGCATTAGAAACGTTGGCAAGCGGTACAGCTGTGAAGCAGCAAGGACGAGAACGACTGGGGATCACCGGACATGCTGGCGAAGTATTCGCAATGGCGATGAACGGAGACAAAGATGCACAAGTGATTGTCGATCAAATGCTTGCCTCTCTGGCAAAAGGAATCGCCAATATTGTTCATACTGTTGACCCGCACATGATTGTGCTAGGCGGTGGTGTCATGCAATCAAAGGACTATATCATGCCGCTCCTTCTTGAAAAAGTAAATGGCTACTTATATCCGCAGCTGCGGAAAAAGATTCAGATTGAATGTGCGTCGTTAGGGACAAAAGCAGGTGTGATTGGGGCGGCCCTCTTGACGCAGCAAGCATCATTCCATTAAGAGGAGCGAATTACCATGAAGACTTACATGGTTTTTGATATTGGCGGAACATTTATTAAGTACGCGGTCATGAACGACCAAGCGGTGAAGCTCGAAAGCGGAAAGGTACCCACTCCGAAAGAAGGATTAGACGTTTTCCTGCAGAAGATCACCGACATCGTAACCCACTATAAAAGTTTGTTTGATCTTCAAGGGATTGCGGTCAGTTCGCCAGGGGCTGTAGACGTGATAAGAGGCTTTATTGGCGGAGCAAGTGCTATTCCCTATATCCACGGTGTGTGCATGACAGACTTGATAAAGGAACGAACGGGTCTTGACGTAACGATTGAAAATGATGCGAACTGTGCCGCATTAGCAGAGGGGTGGAGAGGCGCAGCTCAAGAAACGGATTACTACATTTGTATTGTCATTGGGACAGGAATAGGCGGCAGTATCGTCATCAATCAAACTATTTTACGTGGAGCGACCCTTCATGGCGGCGAGTTTGGCTATATGATTATCGGAAATCCACCTAAGAATCCACTGCAAGCTACCTGGAGCCAGGTTGCATCGACACGTGCACTGATAGAAGAGGTTGAAGTAAGAAAGTCACTGTCAAAAGGAACATTGGACGGGGAACAAGTATTTCGGATGGCTGAAGCGGGTGACCCCATTGCCCAAGATTGCATTGCTGAAGTTTACAAAAAGCTGGCAATCGGCATCTATAATTTGAAGTATGCTCTCGATCCGAAAAAAATCCTGATCGGCGGGGGAATTAGCAAGCGGCCAGAAGTAATTGCCGGCATAAATCAGGAATTGAAGAAATTAAAGGACGAGATCTCTACGTTAGAGATTACGGTTGAAGCATGTCAATTTGATAACGACGCCAACTTAATTGGAGCTTTATTTCATTTTTTAAAAATAAGAAATAGCTCATTAAATTAAGTTATCCGAAATTTCGAAATTAGAAATATTTTTGTGGTTTGCTTTATATGATTAAAAGCATGAAAAAAATTTTATTTTCAAAAGGAGGAAGCAATGTCCGTTTTTAAAAAGTTAAAATCCTTTTATCTTCCATATAAAAAGGATTTTATGTGGTCGATGCTTTTCATGCTTGTCGTGGCTGGGATTACGGTGGTCTACCCGATCATTTTGCAGATGACGATTGATGAGGTCGTGCTTGGCAAGCAATTCAACTTGGTGCCGTGGATTGCCTTGGGATTTATCGCCATCATGGCGGTTAAAGGACTATCCACGTATATTCAACATTACTTAGCCGATATGTTTGGGATTAAATCGGTGTTTCAGCTGCGAAATGCTTTATATGAAAAACTGCAGCGGCTGTCGTTCAGTTATTATGATAATGCGAAAACAGGGGACTTAATGTCACGCTTGACCGCCGATGTGGAAGGCTTTCGCTTTTTCGTCTCCTTTGGATTTAGCGAGGTGCTGCGGTTTGTCATTGTCGTCGGTGCCAGTTTATGTGTGATGCTGTATTATTCAGTTTCGCTCACATTCGTCACCGTTGCAGTGCTGCCGTTTATCAGTGTGGTAGTTTATAAGTTTGATAAGGAGGTTCACCCCGCTTTTCGCGGGATTCGCGAATCGTTTGGAAGCTTAAATACAAAGGTGCAGGAGAATATCAGCGGGATTCACACGGTGAAGGCCTTATCGAAAGAGAATGTGGAAATTGAGCGCTTTAACCAGAGCAATCAAGTGTATCGGACAAAACAGCTGACAACCGCAGCTGTTTGGGCAAAATACTTTCCGCTAATGGAGCTGATTGGCAATATTTCTGTCGTGGCTTTATTGGGATTCGGGGGCTTTCAGGTCATAAATGGAACCCTAAAACCAGGAGAGCTTGTCGCTTTTTACAGTCTTGTTTGGTATATTATGTGGCCGATTATGAATCTTGGTTTTACGATTAATATGTTTTCACAGGCGAAAGCCTCCGGTGAGAGGCTCTTAGAGGTATTAGAAGCGGAGGAAACCATATACGATGGTGAGGAGGTAGTGCCGATTGATCATATTGAAGGGAGCGTTGCTTTCCAAAATGTGACGTTCTACTACCAACAAGAGGAAGCGGCAGCCCTTCAGCATATTAGCTTTGATGTACAGCGGGGTTCTACGATTGGTCTAATTGGTGCGACCGGTTCCGGAAAGACAAGTATCATCCAACTGCTGTCACGCTTTTATGAGCCAACTGAAGGGAAGATTCTCATTGATGGCCGGCCGATTAAGGAATATAAACTGAAAACGCTGCGTTCCACTATTGGAGTCGTCTTACAGGAAACCTTCCTTTTTTCATCGACCATCAAAGCAAATATTTCTTACGGCCGACCGGATGCGACGAACGAAGAAATTATCGAGGCGGCGAAACGGGCGGAGGCCCATGAATTTATTATGGAATTGCCCGATGGTTATAATACGATGCTTGGGGAACGGGGCATGGGCCTTTCCGGGGGACAAAAACAGCGGATTGCCATCGCCCGGGCGATTTGTATGAATCCCGCAATCCTGATTTTGGATGATTCGACGAGCGCGGTCGATATGGAAACGGAGTTCCAAATTCAGACAGCCCTTCAAGAAGTGATGAAGGGGAGAACGACCTTTATTATTGCCCATCGGATTTCATCGCTGAAGCATGCTGATGAAATTTTAGTCCTTGAAGATGGGAAAATCGTTGAACGTGGAACACATGAACAGTTAGTCGCCAACCATGGACCCTATCAACGAATTTATCAGATTCAATACCAAGATCAAGCGGCAATTACGCAAAAGGCAGTTAGGTAGGTGGAAAGATGGAAGAAACTCGAAAGAAACAGCTGATCTTGGAGCGGTTTCACTACTCCCAGGATCAAGTGATTGATAAGCCGTTTAACTGGAAGCAAATGATGCGCTTATTACACTATTTAAAACCATACACGAAAAATTACCTGCCGCTTTCGTTTGCAGCGGTGATCCTGACAACGGCGATCCGGTTGTTGATTCCGATTTTAATTGGTGTCTATACGCTGGACCGGGCGATTATCAAAAAAGATACGACACTTCTGATCCAGCTTGTTTTGATCATTTCCGGGTTATATTTGTTGTCGTATGCGGTCAATTCATTAAGAATCCGCTGGATGAACACGCTTGGCCAAAATGTGATTTATGATTTGCGCAAGCATTTATTTACTCATGTTCAGTCATTGTCACATCGATTCTTTGACCAGCGTTCAGCCGGGTCGATTTTGGTGCGGATTATGAATGACATTAATTCCTTACAGGAGCTGTTCACGAGCGGTGTCATTAATCTGTTAACCGACTGTCTGCTTTTGCTTGCAACGATTTTTATCTTGTTTTCTTTAAATGCCAAACTAACGATTGCCATCATGGTCATCTTGCCGATTATGTTTTTCATTTCCACAAGCCTGCGAAAAAAAATCCGGGTATTGTGGCAAATGGTGCGGCAGAAGCAGTCGCAAATCAATTCCCATTTGAATGAAAGTATTCAGGGAATCCGCGTTACCCAGACCTATACCCAGGAAAAAGAAAACATCGCCTTTTTTAAGGGTCTGAACCAAGAGAATTTTCAGACGTGGAAGCAAGCAGTCCAAAAGAATGCGATGTTTGGCCCGTTTATCGAGATGACGAATGCGGTAGGGACGGCTATTCTTATTTGGTACGGTGCTGTTCTGGTTGCGGGCGGTGAAGCGACCATTGGGGAGTTTGTTTCGTTTGCCTTTTATTTAGGGATGTTCTGGGAGCCGATCTCACGCCTCGGCCAATTGTATAACCAGCTGCTGATTGGGATGGCGTCATCTGAGCGGATCTTTGAATTTTTAGATGAACGGCCATTGGTCAAAGAGCGGGCGAATGCTCTTCCGCTTGATTCAATTAAAGGCAAGATTGATTTTGAAGACGTCGAGTTTTCTTATGATGAAAAACGAAAAGCGTTAAAGGGGATTTCTTTTACAATTAAAGCAGGAGAGACGGCAGCGCTTGTCGGGCATACCGGATCAGGGAAAACAACGATTGCAAATTTGGTCAGCCGCTTTTATGATGCGACGGCCGGAACGGTTAAAATCGATGGCTGTCCGATACAAGATCTTTCGATTGCCAGCCTGCGTTCGCAAATTAGCGTGGTACTGCAGGATACGTTTATTTTTTCGGGTACGATTATGGAAAACATTCGCTTTGGTAATCCAAACGCAAGCGATGAGGAAGTGATTGCAGCGGCGAAAGCAGTAGGCGCCGATCATTTCATCACGCAAATTTCGAGTGGGTATCAAACAGAAGTGGAAGAACGCGGCAATGTCTTGTCCGTCGGGGAACGCCAGCTTCTCTCTTTCGCAAGAGCACTCCTCGCTGACCCGAAAATTCTCATTCTTGATGAAGCAACCGCGAGCATTGATACCGAGACAGAAGTGAAGATTCAAAAGGCATTAAAAACACTATTAAAAGGAAGAACAGCGATTATGATTGCTCACAGGCTCTCCACGATCAGAGAAGCCGACAAGATTATTGTACTTGACCATGGAAAGATCCTTGAGCAAGGGAATCACGAAAGGTTAATGGCACAACAAGGGGTTTACTACGAATTGGTGAAAGCACAATACAAAATGCTTGGTGTGGGTTGATCGTTTAATTATTTGAAGAGTAAAAAACCCCTTAGACATAGAATCTAAGGGGTAATTGTTCCTTCTTTAACCGTTTGTGTAATCGGTTTTTGCTTCTGACTCAAAAAGAAAAAGACACCGAGCAGAACGAGAAGGCCGCCGACAATCTGCCAGCCGACGAGATGCTCATGCAGTAACAGATAAGCCAATATAGTAGAACCTACGGGTTCGCCTAAAATACTCATCGAGATGGTTGTGGCATTGACGTAGTTTAACAGCCAGTTATTAATCACGTGGCTGAGGGTCGGAACGGTGGCGAGTAATAAGAAGATGCCCCATTCCTTGGCAGGATAGCCGCTAAGTGCAACCCCTGTCGATACGTTATAAATCGTAAGAACAATCGAAGCAAAGAAAAAGACAAAAAAGCTATAAAGCCAGTGCGATACTTTTTTCACGATGGTTTGACCGATTAATAAATAGCCCACCACTGAGATCACGCTGAAAAACGAAAGCAGATCCCCTATAATGGCATCCTGACTTAATCCAAAATCTCCCCAGCCAATCATCATCGCTCCGACGATGGCAATTCCCATCGTCATCAATGCGGACATCGTTGTTCGTTCCCTAAAGAGTAAAAAGCCCCCGATCAATGAGACAATCGGCTGCAAGGCAAGAATGATGGTTGAACTTGCTACCGTCGTTAACTTCAACGACCCAAACCAAAGGACAAAGTGGAGCGCTAAAAAGAAGCCGGAAAAGAATAAGAAGAACCAATCTTTTTTGGCTATATGTTTGAAATCATGACGTTTTTTCCATACGAATGGTACCATTAAAATGCTCGCAAACCACATACGGTACATACTCAAGATGGAAGCCGGTGCATCAGACCATTTTACAAAAATAGCCGAAAAAGAGATGGCAATAATGGAAATGGTAAGCGGCAGGCTTATCGATTTTGAACCTTCCTGTTTCATTTTTTCCTCCTATCATGATGATGTGTTGCCACAGCTGTTAATTTAAAATAGCATAGGTATTGTAGACTATCAATTTATTATACTAGGGTTTTATCGTTGCCTCAACATAGGATGGGTGGAAAAAAACCCGTCTTTGTTGCTAAAGTGAGGAAAAAAGACCCCTGGATACATAAAGGGGTCTCCATAAGTTTAAAATTAAGACGGCTGTACTGGCGGAATCTTCTTGATTTCCCTGTTCGCATAAACAGCTTCAATTTCACCCGATTGCAGCAATGTTTTAATCGCATTGGAAGGCAGCCTTATTGCCACCCCATTAAAAGCAGCAGTGTAGGTGTGTGTGATGGTATAAGGAATTTGCTCTCCGTCTAAATATTTTTTCACATCAGCCTGGAAGCGTTTATGGCTCTCTTTTACATCCTGTTCCGCTTGTTCCAAAGAAAGTGTTTCTCCGTTCTGTTTTGCAAGCTCAACGGCCACTTTTGCCGGTTGTGTTTTAAAATGAATGAGAATGGTAACCTCTTTGTCACTATTCAAATCTATCTCAGGGTCAATATGAATATTAGTGGTCATCGCTTCTTCCCCCGCATTTGGTTTTTCTTTTTCCTTGTTGAAGGATAGAAAATAAATCCAAGCACCTGCAATTACTGCCAACAAACAGCCGACTAGTATAAGCTTCCCTTTTTCGAGCATATCACCCCACCCCCATTCCTAAAATTGGATGTCCTTGTTAGTATATGTTCTTTTAATGGCCGTTAAAACCCTTTGATTATTGGAAAATATTGTGCTATTTTATAAAAAAACCAGGTGAGTGTCCTTCACCTGGGATGTATGGTTCAACGTGTTTTCACTTTTTCAGTCTTGCTGTTAGCTATGACGCCCTTTGAATCACTAAAACGCTGCATCCGTTTTAGTGCTTCTTGCAGCTGCGGCATCGAGGCGGCGTAGGAACAGCGGATATACCCTTCGCCGCTTTCGCCAAAAACATGGCCGGGAACAACGGCGACTTTTTCCTGCATCAACAGTTCCTCGGCAAATTGTTCAGAGCTCAGGCCGGTGGAGCGGATAGATGGAAAGACGTAAAAGGCGCCCCCGGGGGTGTGGCAATCAAGTCCGATTTGATTGAGTGTCTGCACGACATAGTTCCGTCTACGGCGGTAACTGTTTCTCATCGATTCCACTTCATGATAGGTATTGCGAAGTGCCTCAATGGCACCGTGCTGCAGCATATTCGGCGCACACATCGTCGTATATTGATGAATTTTCAGCATGACCTCGACAAATTCCTTTGGTGCTGCAAGGAAGCCCAGTCTCCAGCCTGTCATCGCAAATCCTTTGGAAAAACCGTTAATTAAAATCGTCCGCTCGTACATACCGTCGATGGCCGCTACGCTTGTAAAGGTTTCATCATAGGTGAGTTCGCAGTAAATTTCGTCGGATACGACGATTAAGTCGTGCTTGCGAATGATTTCGGCAATTTCAATCAGCTCAGCCTTTGTCAAAGTACTGCCGGTTGGATTGTTTGGCGAACATAACAAAATCGCTTTCGTTTTTCCAGTGATGGCGGCCTCGATTTGTTCTGGCGTTACTTTAAAGCCATTTGCCGGTGATGTGGCAACAGCGACCGGTGTCCCGCCGGCAATCGCAACCAATGGGGCATATGAGACGAAGGCTGGTTCAACAATAAGAACCTCATCGCCTTGGTTCAAAATGGCACGAAAGGCAAGGTCGATTGCCTGACTTGCTCCGATTGTCACAATAATTTGACTTTTCGGGTCATACTGAACCCCAAATCTTCCTGAAAGGTAGAAAGAGATTTCTTCCCGTAATTCGAGCAGTCCGGCGTTGGCCGTATAGGAGGTAAAGCCTTGTTCCAGCGATAAAATGGCTGCTTCGCGAATGCTCCATGGGGTAATAAAATCCGGTTCACCGACACCCAAGGAAATGACATCCTTCATGCTGGCGGCCAGATCGAAAAATTTCCTTATCCCAGAGGGCTGCAAGTCTTTGGCTGTTTTTGAAAGATAGTGTTCATGATCATGTTTCATGGTGAAACCACCATTCTACGGTCTTTATCATCATTGCCAATATTAAAACTTACACCATCATGTTTGTATTTTTTTAGCATGAAATGGGTGGTGGTGGACACGACGTTTTCAATCGTTGATAATTTTTCCGAAACAAAGGCCGCAACTTGATTCATTGTTTTTCCTTCAACGGTAATCGACAAATCGTAGGCACCCGACATGAGATAAAGGGACGATACTTCAGGAAAACGAGAAATTCTCTCTGCGACTTCATCGAATCCAACACCGCGCTTCGGGGTAACCTTCACATCAATCATAGCGATGACGCCTTCCTGCCCCTCAACTTTGCTCCAATCGATTAAGGTTGGGTAACTCATAATAATTTTTTCATCTTCTAATTTCTGAATAGCGGCTATTACCGTTTCCTCGCTGCACATGGCCATTAATGCGATAGATTCTACTGGTAGTTTGTGGTTTTCTTCAATGATTTTTAAAATTTCAATTTCTTCATTGCTAAGCTGCATGCCTAAGGCCCTCCTCAACTTTCTACTATTGCATATTGATGATTTTAATCCTATTTGCAGTGTCTGTCACGTCATGCGATAAAAAATAGGCTACTTTTTATAAAAGTAGCCCATAATCATTATTAATTAGTCCTTTTTTAGCCGCTTCCGCCAACAGATCGACAATATGAACAGCGCGCATTTTCTCAGATAAGCCTTCTCGCTCAATGCCAAGCTGCATTTGTAACAGGCAGCCGGGATTGGCGGTCACAATGGTGGCGGCATTTGTAGCTTTAGCTTGAACCATTTTATAGTCGAGCATGACCATCGACGACTCCGATTCTACGATATTATAAATACCGGCGGAACCGCAGCAGCGGTCGGCCTCTTTCATTTCTTTATAATCTGCCCCTTTTATCGCTTGAAGCAGAACCCTTGGCGCGGATGCCGTTTTCATGACATTCCGTAAATGGCAGGAGTCCTGATAGGTAATCACCTGCACCGGAAGCTCCAAGTTAACCTTATTATGAAAATCAACCTCTACTAATATTTCAGAAATATCCTTAATCTTTTCCTTGAAATTTCTGGCTCGGTGACGCCAATCAGGATCATCCTTCAGAAGGTGATCATAATCGACTAAAAACGCGCCGCAGCCGCCGGCATTGGTAATGATATAGTCGACGTCTAACTCTTCAAATGCGATAATATTCCGTTTCGCTAGTCTTTTGGCTAGATCCTTTTCGCCACTATGCCCATGCAATGCACCGCAGCAAGTTTGATTCTTAGGAATCACAATCTCGCATCCGGCTAATTGAAGCAGCTTCATCGTTGCGTCGTTTGTTTTCATGAACATGGTATCCATTAAACAGCCGCTGAAAAAAGCAACCCGGTGCACCTTTTCCGCCAAAGCCGGCAGATGTTCAGGCCGGTTTTTCATCTCTTTCATCGTTGGCACTGCGGGTAATACCTTTTCCATTGTGGCTAAACTTTCAGGCAAAAGTCCTAAAAATCCTATTTTTCGTGCCAGAGTTTGGATCCCGGAGCGCTGATAGAAACCAAGCATCCCGACGGTCCGCCGCATGCGTTCTGGGTGCGGAAATAACCCCTCAAAAACGGTCTTTCTAACGGCCCGGACCGGCAATGAATGTTTTTTGTTCTGATTAATAATATCTCTTGCCTCTTCTAATAAATGACCATAATTGACGCCTGACGGGCAGACCGGTTCACAGGCCCGGCAGCCGAGGCAAAGTTCAAGTGAGCGCTCGAAATCCTCATCCGGTTCGATTATTCCGTCGACGACTGCTTTCATAAGCGCGATTCTTCCCCGAGGAGAATGCGATTCCTTATAGCCTGATTCAATATAGGTTGGGCATGTCGGCAGACAAAAGCCGCAGCGCATACAGTTGAGCAATTCATCCTCGTTCATCCGTGCTTTAAATTGTTGCTGAATCTTTTCTTGTTCTTGTACCGTTGTCATCTTGTGATCACCACGCGTTTCTTGCTGTCCTTGGCAAAAACTTTCCCCGGATTCATAATGTTGTTCGGATCAAATGCCTGTTTAATCGCTTTCACCGCAGCGATGCCTTCCGCCTTCAGCTTCCATTCAAGGTACGGTGCCTTCATCGCACCAACTCCGTGTTCCCCGGTAATCGTTCCGCCTAATTCTATCGCCTTTTCAAAAATTTCCGCAAATGCTTTTTCAACTCGCTCCATTTCTTCCTGATTTCTGGCATCGGTCGCACAAGTTGGATGAAGGTTTCCGTCTCCCGCGTGACCAAAGGTACAAATCGTCAGCTGATATTTTTCGGTAATGTCATTAATGGCCTGCACCATATTGGCGATTTCCGATCTTGGCACTGTGGCATCCTCCAAGATTGTTGTCGGCTTCAAGCGGGCAACGGCAGAAAGTGCGGCCCGACGTGCGGTTCGTAGTGCGTCGGCTTCCTCTTCCGTCGCGGCAACCTGAATCGATACCGCATGCTCCTGCTTACAAACCTCAGCGATTTTTATCATATCCCGTTCAACCACTTCAAGCGGGCCATCCTGTTCAATTAAGAGTACCGCTTGTACATTTGTAGGCAGGCCGATTTGGGCAAAATCTTCGACTACCTTTAATGTCGGCTGATCAAGGAACTCCAGCGTTGTTGGAATAATTTTATTGGCAATAATCTTGGAAACCGACTTGGCTGCGGCACCCAGATCTTGGTAAAGAGCAAGCATCGTCTTGCGCGTTTCCGGCATCGGAATCAGTTTCAAGGTGGCTTCCGTAATGACAACGAGCGTTCCTTCTGAGCCAACAAACAGCCGGGTCAAATCATACCCTGCGACATCCTTTGCCAGCTTTCCGCCAGTGCGGATGATATCACCATTCGGCAATACCGCCTCAAGACCGATGACATAATCTCTCGTTACACCATATTTGAGACCGCGCAAACCGCCGGAGTTCTCATTGATGTTGCCGCCAATGGTCGAGATTTTCATCGAGCTTGGGTCCGGCGGGTAAAATAGACCTTTTTCTTCAATGGCATGAATCATATCAAGCGTAATGACACCCGGCTGTACAGTAATCGTTAGGTTTTCTTCGTCAATTTCGATGATCTTGTTCATATGTTTAAAAAGAAGAACCACCCCGCCCTCGGTTGGGCATGTTCCGGCACAAAGATTGGTACCGGAGCCGCGCGGCACAATCGGAACGTTATACTCATTACAAAGCTTGAGGATTTCTGAAACTTCTGCAGTATTGCTTGGTGCGACCACGGCATCCGGCATCGACTGGAAGTTGGGTGTTGCATCATAGGAGTAGACTAAACGTTCTGTTTTGGAATCAGCGAAATTTTCCTTGGTTACAATAGAGATCAGTTTTTCTTTTACTATATTCGAAAGCATTCTGTTTCCCCCATTCTTACGGATTAATCCTGCTCTATGGAAAATGAATCGTTTTGAAATTTTATTTTAATAAATATATAATAATTATAAAATACTAATTCGAAAGGAGCAATACTATTGAAATATTCATTATTAGCTACTGATTTGGATGGTACATTATTAAACGATCAAAAAGAGATTGACGTTGAAACGATCGAAGCGATTCATGAATACCGCAGACGTGGAGGGAAGGTGGTGATTTGCAGCGGCCGTTCACCCCTATCAACGAAATGGATTGCTAATACCATCGGCCTAAAGGGCGAGCCGATCATTGCCTACAATGGAGCCATCATGCTGGATGAAAATGGAGCGGTACAAGAGCAGGCTGTATTTCAGCACGAACCGCTGTTACATTTCTGGGAGTTATGTGAGGCGGAAGGAATCTATGCCCATTTTTATGAAGGGGATACGCTGCTCGTCCCGATGGTAACGAAATGGAATGAGAACTGGATTGAAAATAATATTCCTCCATTAGAAAAAACCGGTGGCAGCCTCACAGATTGTGAATCCTTCCGAAAAAACTGCAAGGTCATGGTCATCGATCATTTTTATCAATATATGAAAGAAAAGCAACCTAAGATTACGAAAATAGCCGTATTTGATGATGGGGATCGACTTGCCGATTTTTCAAAGCGGATTGTCGAGCAGGTTGAGGACATGGAAATCAGCAGCAGCCTCAATTTTCTTAATTTAGAGATTTCACCGAGTGGTGTGACAAAGGCGTCGGCCCTTCTAAAGTTAACGGAGCAGCAGGGGATCCCGATCACGCAAACGGCTGCGATTGGCGATAATTATAACGATGCACTCATGCTTTCCATGGCAGGGCTGGGAATTGCGATGGGGAATGCCCCTGAAAAAGTGAAACTAGTGGCGGATAAGGTAACAGGGAATAATAACCAGGCAGGAGTAGCCGAGGCCATTCACAGATATTTACTGGATTAAATGGTGTAAAATAATTTTTTAAAATAACATTTCATATTTTTTATAAAAATATTGAATTATTATTTCAATCCGCATATAATATAAATATACAGAAACCGCTTACAGCTTAGAGAAAACTAACTGGGGGATACCATACAATGGAAGAAAATCTTGAATTATTAACGACAGAATCACGAAACGAACAATCCATGCAAATAGATACGGCAAAACCAATGGATATTTTACGGATCATGAATGAGCAGGATCAATTGGTGGCCTTAGCCGTAAATGAAGTCCTGCCGGAAGTAGAGGCAGCAGTAAAGTTTGTCTTTGAATCCTTTAAAAACGGGGGACGGCTCATTTATCTGGGGGCAGGTACGAGCGGCCGATTAGGGGTTCTGGATGCTGTAGAATGTCCGCCTACCTTCAGCACAGACCCTGAAATGGTTCAAGGATTAATGGCAGGGGGCGAAGGTGCCTTCATAAAAGCAGTCGAAGGTGCGGAGGATGATCCGGAGCTTGGTGTCAGTGATTTGAAGGCATTGGATCTGACAAAACATGATACCGTGATCGGCATCGCTGCCAGTGGCCGGACACCCTATGTGATTGGCGCCTTACGCTATGCACGCAGCATCGGTGCGAAAACAGTCGCCCTTTCCTGTAATAAAAATGCGGCGATTACTAAGGAAGCGGACCAAGGCATCGAGGTAATCGTCGGTCCGGAAGTGCTGACAGGTTCGACCCGGTTGAAATCAGGGACAGCCCATAAAATGATTTTGAATATGATCTCTACCTCATCGATGATTCTTTTAGGAAAAGCCTATGATAACTTGATGATTGATGTTCATGTCAGTAATCAAAAATTGAAGGAACGGGCGATTGGCATCATCCGCAAAATTACAGGGGTTTCTTATGAAATGGCATTGGAAACACTAGAAAAAGCAGACCTTCAAGTCAAAACGGCAATTGTCATGATTAAGACGAATACAACGAAACAAGAAGCAGAACAATTATTAGCAGAAGCAAATGGTTATGTGAAAACGGCCATTCAAAATGTTGAAAAATGATGCAGATGAAAAGGTGGTTTTGGGTGTGGCAGCAGGCGGTTTAAAAATGATTCAAAATATGCTGGAACAGCTTCCGGCTTCTGAGCGAAAAATTGCGGAGTTTATTCTGGAACACCCGCAATCGATTTTAAACAGTACTGTCAATGACATCGGGGTTCAAGCAAATACGAGCGGAGCAGCCGTTATTCGGCTCTGCAAGTCTTTGGGCTTAAATGGGTTTCAAGATTTAAAAGTAAGAATTGCAGGGGATTTAGTGAAGCCCGTTGAGGAAGGATATCGCGACATTGAACCCGGCGAATCCTTTTTCTCCATCGTTCAGAAGACAACAAGCAATAGTATCCAAAGCATCCGTGATTCGGAAGAGATCATCAATTACGATGAATTGGAACGTGCTGTTCACACCTTGCTGCCTGCCCAAAATGTTCATTTTTTTGGAATAGGCGCTTCTAATATTATCGCGAAGGATGCACAGCAAAAATTCCTTCGCATTCATAAAAATGCAACCGCTTTTACGGATACACACCTTGTTGCGACGCTTATTGCAAATGCCAACAAGGATGATGTGGTGTTTGGCATCTCTCACTCCGGGGAAACAGCTGAGGTTAGTAAAGTGATGACTCTAGCGAAAGAGCGCGGCGTGAAGACGATTAGTTTAACGAAATACGGACAATCAACCGTCTCATCCCTCGCGGATATTAAGCTGTTTACCTCGTATTCCGGTGAGGCACCGTTTCGAAGTGCAGCTACATCATCGCGCCTGGCGCAGCTATATATCATTGATATTTTGTTTTTGTCGATGGCAACCGTTCAGTATGAGAAAACGATTCATTCGATTGACAAAACAAGGGAAGCGATTCGATTTATCAAGGAAGGGAAATAATTACAGGGGGTGATGCGGACACCATTCCGTTCTTATTTTTTCGAAAAATAAAAAACAACAGAGAGAAGGGGAAATTTAGTATGGCTGGAGAGAATAAACAATTAGCCGAAAAGATTCTTGAACAATTAGGCGGAGCAGCGAATGTTGGCAATTACACACATTGTATGACAAGACTTCGTGTAACACCAAACGATGAGTCCAAGGTCAACAAAGCGGCGATTAAAAAAATTGACGGCGTCCTTGGGGTAGTGGAAGAAGAGACACTCCAAATTATCTTGGGACCTGGAAAAGTAAATAGAGTAACAGAAGAGTTTGGTAAGTTAATAGATGCTGCCGGCGGAATTGATTTAAAGGCAAAGGCAGCGAGCACAAAGGCTGAAATTAACAAAAAGAATGCGACACCATTTAAGAAGTTTTTACGAAAAATTTCTAGTATTTTCATTCCATTAATTCCGGCACTCGTAGCCTCTGGTTTGATTACAGGGATCACAAAAGCGATCATTCAAGCTGGATGGCTCGCAGGGGATTCCCAACTTGCCACAATATTATCTGTCATTGGTAGTGGACTATTTGGTTACTTAGGCATTTTAGTCGGTATGAATGCCGCGAAGGAATTTGGTGGTTCACCTGCACTTGGGGCGATTGCCGGTATTTTGATCATTAACCCGGCCGTTGCAGGCATCCATTTGTTTGGCGCAGATTTACTTCCTGGACGCGGAGGTTTAATTGGCGTATTGTTTGCAGCGATTTTTATTGCCCTAGTTGAAAAACGAGTTCGTAAGTTTGTTCCACAATCTCTAGATCTTTTTATCACACCAACGGTTGCTTTATTGGTTACTGGTATTGTTACTTATCTTGTATTTATGCCGCTTGGTGGTTTCGTTTCAGATATTATCACAAAAGGATTAACTTCTTTACTTGATATGGGCGGTGTAGTGGCAGGATTTGTTCTCGGAGCAACCTTCCTTCCACTTGTTGTAACTGGATTACATCAAGGTTTAACACCTATCCACTTAGAATTAATTAATACAATTGGTGATGACCCACTTTTGCCGATCTTAGCAATGGGTGGAGCAGGTCAAGTAGGTGCAGCGTTTGCAATTTATCTTAAAACGAAGAAAACGCGCTTAAAAAGAGCAATTGGCGGTGGTCTGCCAGCAGGTATTCTTGGAATTGGTGAGCCGTTAATTTTCGGTGTTACCCTTCCTCTAGGTCGTCCGTTCTTAACAGCATGTTTAGGTGCTGGTGTCGGTGGTGCGTTCCAAGCAGCATTTGGAATCGCAACGGTCGCGATCGGAGTATCTGGATTACCACTTGCGTTCCTTGTTGTAACAGGTCAAGTTCTCCTTTATTTAGTAGGGGTATTGATTGCCTATGCAGCAGGATTCTTATTTACTTATTTATTCGGGTTCAAAGATGAGATGGCCGGTGAATTTGATTGATTGGTATTTCCTTCTATTTAAATGATCCATTAGCAGAAGAGCGGATTGCTCTGGCAGGGAAATTGGGTGTGAAGCGGGCGTTTACCTCGCTTCACATTCCTGAAGAGTCCGGGGATTTAGCGGATCGCGCGAAACAGCTGCTGCGGGTAGCAAAGGAAGCTGGAATAGAGGTTTATGCGGATGTTTCGTTGAAAACGCCTGCCCACTTGGGATTGGATAGCTTATTAGCGTTAAAATCTTTAGGGATAATCGGGTTGCGCTTGGATGACTTTTTTGCGCATGAAACGATTTTGGCGCTGGCTGAAGAGTTCAAGCTTGCCTTGAATGCCAGCATCCTGTTTGAGGAAGATGTACGTGCCTTAATTGAAGGCGGATTGACGGCTGATCAATTGCTGGCGTGGCATAATTTCTATCCCCGCCGTGAAACTGGATTAGCTGAATCATTTTTTCAATCGCAAAATGAACTTTTTGGACGGTACGGCATACCGGTGAGCGCTTATATTCCAGGTGACGGGGAGAAACGCGGCCCGCTGTTTGAAGGACTGCCAACGCTGGAGGGGCATCGAGGGGCGGATCCGTTTTTGGCCGCGCTGGAACTGTTTTCGACGGGTGTCGAGGATGTGTATATCGGGGATTCGGAAGTAAGTGTTGACCTTTTGGAAAAATTAATTGATTTTGATGGTCATCGTCGAGTTTCGATTCGGGTGGAAGGGTTCCAAGCGGGGGAGTTCCGTCTCCGTCCTGATTTTTCCCGTGACGTACTTCGGCTAATGGAAACAAGAAGTGCCGAGGCTGTAGTTCCTGAGAATACTTGTGTCCGGCCTGTAGGCACGATTACAAGAGATAATGACCGCTACGGACGGTACCGCGGCGAGGTCCAAATCACGATCCATGATTTACCTGCCGATGAGCGGGTCAATGTGGTCGGAAGGGTTGTCGAATTCGATTTACCGCTGCTTCCCCTGCTCCAACCAGGCCAAGTTATAAAATTAATAGAGTGCTGAAACGTAGGAACTGCCTTATCTAGTAGATAAGGCGGTTTTTTCGGTTATGGGATACTGGGGCGATATAATCATCATTCCTGCTAAGCGACCGAAGTGGTGGGGGAATTGTGGGGACTGTAGCGTAGAGCTGAGTTAAATTGAAATCCATTTAAAGTAATTTAGGTTATAATAGGATAATTACAGCTAACAGGAGTAGAGAACATTGGAAAAACAAAATAGCAGGTATAGATGGGTTGTTTTTGCCACGGTTTTGTTTGCGTATTTTTTGATTGTGAGTCAAAGAACAGCACCGGGATTAATTTCAGATCAATTGATGAAGGATTTCAGCCTCACTGCCTCGACCATCGGATTACTAACGAGCATACAATTTTTGGCCTATTCAGGACTACAAGTCCCGATTGGAATTTTGTCCGACCGTTACGGCCCCAATCTATTTTTGATTGTTGGCGCACTGCTAAATGGGGTAGGTACACTCATTTATAGCGTTGCCCCAAATGAAATGGTGCTCTTTCTTGCCCGGTTATTGGTGGGTGCGGGGGATGCCGCCATTTGGGTCAATTTGGTGATTATTTTAAGCAAGTGGTTTAAGGTGAGGGAATTTGTTGGCTTACTTGGCTTTGCGGGAGTAGCAGGGAGTTTTGGTTTCTTGCTCGCGACCGTTCCTTTTTCCGCATGGATTGCCAACAAAGGCTGGCGGCTCCCATTTTTTACAACAGGGATTGTGCTATGTCTGTGCGGAATTCTTCTCTATTATGTGCTCGAAAGGAAACCGAAACAACTTTTTCAAAATGATTCTGCTGCACCAAGTAAACAGAAGAAAAAGCGGGAAAAAACACTTGTGATTTTAAGGCGTATTTTTTCCAATCGCCAGGCATGGGCGACATTCTTATGTCATTTCGGTCTTGTCGGTACATATGTGGGATTTATTGGTTCATGGGCCGTTCCCTATGGGATGCATGTGTATGGCATGACCCGGTCGGATGCCAGTCAGCTTATTATGGTTGGTCTTTTTGGGGCAATAATTGGCGCCCCGCTGACAAGCTGGATATCAAGCCGCTTGGATTCGATTAAACGCCCCTATTTAATCGTGCATCTGTTTGTCTTTTTCAGCTGGATAACGTTTCTTTTCTTTAGTGGGAAGCCGCCATACTTTATGCTCGTGATCATCTTTTTAATCATGGGTTATGGAAATGGCGCCAGCGCGTTAACCTTTGCCGTTGTACGGAAGTCCTTTGATATGAAAGAGGTTGGGGTCGTCTCAGGGTTTGCCAATACAGGCGGTTTTTTGAGTGCCGTCCTACTGCCAAGTATTTTTGGCAAGGTACTAGACCATTTTCACACTGCCCCTTCAAGTGTTGGCTATCGCTACGGGTTCATTATTCCCGTTCTGTTTGCGGTGATTGGCCTAATCGGCGGAATCTTGATCAAGGAACAGCTGCAGGAATCAAAACAGGCAAGTGAAGTAAGGGTTTAAATAGGTAAAAAAAGGTCAGCTTCCGAAATGGGAAGCTGACCCTTTTCCATCCTATTTATTTAATCCATGCCCCGCTCGAACCGAGTCTGTATCCTCCGATGCTGGTATTCGCAGCCATGATGCCATTGGAATAGAAGTAATACCAGCTGCCGCTAACTGCCACCCAGCCAGTTTTCATCACACCGCCGCCATCAAGGTAGTACCACGAAGTGCCTTCTTTCAGCCATCCGGTTTTCATCGCGCCAGAGGGATCCATGTAGTACCAAGAGGCACCATCCTTGACCCATCCGGTTTTCATCGCGCCACTGGAAGCGAGGTAATACCAAGTGGCACCGTCTTTCAACCAGCCAGTTTTCATCGCTCCGCTGGAAGCAAGGTAATACCAAGTCGCTCCGTCCTTGATCCACCCTGTTTTCATCACACCACTAGGGTCCATGAAGTACCAGACAGCTCCGTCCTGTACCCAGCCAGTGGTCATGATGCCATTTTGATAGAAGTAATACCACTTGCCGCCAGCATCCAGCCAGCCTCTTGTGGCATTGCCTTTGCTGTCAAGGTAATAGCGATTAGTCCCTTGCGTGATCCAGCCAGTGGTCATGTTGTTTTTCTGTGCTGGCTCATATTGTTTTTGAATGGCCGTTTGAGGGTAGTAAAATCCTAAGATCTCATTATAGAACTTGCCCGCATTGCCGCGATTGTTGGCGCCATGCTGACTCATGCCCACACCATGGCCGTTTCCGGCACCGGAAACAGTAAATGCATCATCGGTTTCTTTCATGTCAGAAATTAATGTGCTTGGCATCGTGCTTCTGCCGATGATATCGCGGACAACATCGGCAATTCCGGATACTTCCTTCGTTTGAAGCGAAAGCTTTCCGGTTGAATCGACAGTATCTTTTACGAAGAAACTGAACGAAATACTTCCCCTTATGATACGGCCGCTTTCCGTTGTATCATAGAAAGAAAACCTCGGAACCGAAACAATCTTAATTTGTTTATTACTATACCCATCCTTATACAGCCACGATTTGATTTTATCAGTAATGGCTTGATCTGTTTCTTTTGTTTTATCCCACCAGCTGTCAGGATGACTAAGATCTAGGGCGGTTGTATCGATTTGCTGTTTATGAATCGTATAATTCCATTCCACTGCCGTATCCGTATCATACTCATCTTTTTGAATTGGGAAGTAGGGAAGCTGGGACCCACCGAATTCGTTGGAATTACTCTCCGTCATCCCACCATTTGAAGCGGAATAGATTCCTTCAATCACACTGTTTTCATAGGTTAAAACCTCTCCCGCAGTTTTCTCAACTGCTGCTGTCGAATTAGGGTGAAAATTGCCCGCTCCTCCGAATGCCTGGAAACTAGTCGTATCGTCAATTTTATCCGGTTTTTTATTTACCCAATATAGCGCATACGAACGTGCGGCAACAGCCTGAGCCTTGAGCGCTTCCTTCGACCAGGTGGAGGCAATCATTTCTGATGGAACAACTGATTTCAGGTAATCCTCCATATTGAGTGTATTTGTTGGACGTACAAAGGAACCATCCACGACAAATTTAATGCTTCCCATGTAATCACGGTTGTTAATAGCGGCACGGTCGCTGTCATTAACAGGTGTGATGGTTAGATTATCACCAGAAGCCAGTTTCGTACTGCCGTCATACAGGCTTAGCTTTTGACTTTCTACCTTAATCGTGTACGTCTTGTTATTGATTAATAGAATTGAGGTCCCAGTTAAATAGTAGCTTCCCGTTATTTTTAATGAAATAGAAGACTGGTTACCTAAATAGTTTACTAGCTTAACTGGTATTTGTGGTTCTGATGCAGCCGCTTCCTTGTGGCCCGGCATCATCCCGAACAGCATGATCGCAACAGCAAACAAGGTTACTAATTTTTTCATTTGTGACAGGCACCTCCCGAATAATGTTGAATTGTGATGAAACAAAGTGGATTTTGGAATCTACAACCCTATTTTTTGAAAAATTGGTACTATTATAGAATACAGTAATTTACTCGATTTTTGTAGAAAAAGCTATTTTTAAAGATTAATAGTTTACCTTTCTCGACAAAAAAATCCCCTGTCAGGGGATTTCTGCGTTTATTAAAATTGTAAGTACCAAAGAAGGAAAAAATGAGCCCCGGAGATAAATGAAAACCCGTTTCATTTACCGTTTAGGAAAAAAACGGGCTACAATAGTTAATGAAAAGAGGTAAAAAACCGAAACGATAATAAAAAAACCGAGCAAAACATCTTTTGCCCGGTTTTTGTGAAATTAATGCTGTAGAAAAGCGAGTTGAATAAAGAACAATACCGCGAACACGTAGAGGAGTGGGTGGATTTCACGCCATTTACCTTTTGTGATTTTTAGCAGCGGATAGCTGATAAATCCAAGTGCGATTCCCGTTGCAATGCTTGAGGTCAGCGGCATACTGAGAACGGTTAAGAATGCCGGAAAGGCTTCATCAAGTTCGTTCCAGCGGATTTTCGCGATACTGCCCATCATCAGGCTTCCGACAATGATCAACGCAGGTGCCGTAATGGCAGCAATCCCGGACACTGCGCTAACGAGAGGGCCAAAGAACGCTGACACCATAAAGAGAACAGCAACCGTCACCGAGGTTAAGCCAGTCCGGCCTCCTGCTGCGACGCCGGAGGTCGATTCAATAAAGGCCGTTGTCGGGCTTGTCCCAAACATAGCGCCGACCGCTGTCCCAAGGGAGTCTGAAAGCAATGCCTGGCGGGCGCGCGGCAATTTGTCTCCCTTCATTAATCCTGCCTGATTCGCGACCCCAATCATGGTGCCGGTCGTGTCAAAAATGGTGACTAAAATAAAGGAAAATACAACGGCATATAGGCTGTGCTGCACCACGTCCGTTAGTGCTGTGATTGGATTCGCTACAATCAGCCCCTCTGGAAGGGAAGGCAGCGCCATAATCCCTTTAGCAAAAGAAAGCTGGCCGGTAAAGAAGGCGATTAGCCCCGTAACGATCATTCCGAAAAATAATGCACCATTAATCCGCAGCGCCATCAAGATTAATGTGACGGCAAGCCCAACTATCGCTAAAATCGCTTCTGGGGAATGCAGGTCGCCCAGCCCGACAAGATTGGATGGGTGTGCAGTGATGATTTTTGTTTGACGAAGGCCGATAAAGGCAATAAATAACCCAATTCCCGCAGTAATTCCGTGCTTGAGGTTTTCCGGGATGGCCTCGATTAATTTTTCCCTAAATGGTGTTAACGATAAAATGACAAAAATAATACCGGCAATGAAGACGGCGGCGAAGGCGGTTTGGTAGCTAATCCCTTGGTGGCCGCCGACGACAGAATAGGCAAAGTAGGCGTTCAGCCCCATCCCGGGCGCAATGGCGATTGGATAATTGGCGAAAAGCCCCATCCACAGTGTGCCGACCAAAGCGGCGATGATGGTTGCCGAAAAGACTTGTTCGAATGGAACGCCGGCATCGGCAAGAATGACGGGATTCACCACGACGATATACACCATAGTAAAAAATGTAGTGATTCCCGCCATCATTTCCGTCCTTGTATTTGTATGATTTTCTTTGAGTTTAAACATTGGTAGGGTTCCTCCAAAACACGAACGTTTTTTAATGACTTTAATATATTATTCGCTTTTAGGTGAAATTACAATAGTAAATATTATTTTGCCCCATATTGGTATTTTTTACGCTTGTTATTAAAAGGTCGATGTGACAGTTTTGTCTTCCTGCACTCGATTTTTGTCCTCATGAACCTTTCATGAAGACAGTTATCAGCGGTTTTAGGGAATATATCAGCGAATTTTTCATTTTATCAGCGAATCCAGCCCATATATCAGCGAATTTTAAAATATATCAGCGAATCAATATAAGCAACAATCTTTTTGAAAAAAGCCTTCATATTTAATTACTCGAATCCACCATTCTTTCATATAAATCCAGCACCGATTGCCCGTAGGTTTCACCCGACACGGCCCATTTTCCATTTAAATCGGTCCAATTCGGGGCGGAGCCTCTTTCTACTAATTGAAAACGCGGGTCCACTAATGGGTACTGATCTGGTAATGGCTCAGTACTCGCGTAGGCGTATAAATGCTGCAGGTGCGCAAGGACTCCGTCTTTTGGCGTTGCGAAGCTTGCCCCCCGAGTAGCACCCCCGGTTGCGCCTATCCCGGCAAAGTTGTTTTGCTCCGGCTGTACGACTCCGGTAAAGCGAAGATAGTTTGTTTCATGCATGGCCTGGGCAAAGGTGATATCACCCCTGATGCCATAGTACTCACCAAGTGTCTGATAAAGGCTGCCCAGCTCCATGGCATCAGGATTGATCCCTTTCACAAAAGAATTCATTTGTCCCGCCGATAGCTGTGTCGGGCCCATGATCGAATTGCGGTCAGCACTTTCCAAAGTCGTCACGCCATTTTCAGCAACAAGGAAGGCATCGGTAATCCCAGCCGCTTTTACCTCGGCTAACCGTTTTTCAGCATTTTCACGGTTAGAATTGGCCCCAGCCTGTACACGATACCAGTTTTTCCCCGCAATGGTTGTCGGTTTCACAAACGCGTCAATACCATTTGCCTCTAAAAAAGCCACGCGCTCATCAGCATTTTCTCGTGATTGGAAGGACCCGGCGATCACCTTGTATAGTGTACCGGTAACCGGGTTTGATGGCTCCGGCGGCTCCGGCGGATTGTTGGTTTTTCTTTTTAGATTAAAGGCGATGGCAATGCCGTTTGCATGACCTTGAGCCACGTCCTGACGCCAAGACGATTGTTTCATTAAGGCGGCATCATGGGAATTGTCGATAAAACCGTTTTCTGATAAAAAAGCCGGCATTGTTGACTCTCGTAACACGTGGAAATTCGCCTTTTTCCGGCCGCGGTCTTTCAGCTGATTCAGCTTTATTACCTCTTCGTGAATGGTACTTTGGTATTTGGCTGTGGTGGAAGAGTCCGACAAGCTACTATAAATATAGTCCTCATATCCTTGGGCAGAACCGGAAGCGGCGTTGATGTGAATAGCCAAATAATAATCTGCGCCCCAGCTGTTTGCCTCAGTTGTCCGCTCGCTTAAGCTCTTGCTGACATCGGTGGTCCGGCTCATTTTAATGTCCACACTTTCATAGCTATTGGTTAAGATGTCGCGTATTTTTAGCGCAATATTTAAGGTAACATCCTTTTCGTTTAAGCCATTGCCCTGGGCACCGGGATCTGTGCCGCCGTGACCGGGATCTAAATAAAGTTTCAAACTGAACTCCTCCTTCTCCATTTTATATTTCTACATTATATGATATGGGAAAAGCTGTATTCTGTTTGGGTGCCGTTCCGGACTTCCCGTCTAAGAAAATTCCATGCAAGGATTACTAGTTTTTATTTATATTTTTATAGGGAAATAGTATGATAGTCTTTTAGGGATATTTCCATTTTTTAAAAAAATTAGGAGGATTTAAGGTTGAAACAATACTTTTCAATTAGGTTATTTATTGTTCTTTTCGGGATGGCGCTGCTGCTCCATTCTCTGCCAGATCACACTGCGGCTGCAGGGATTCCAACGATTACCGTTCAGAACATTACGCTTGACAAAAAAGAAGCGATGGTAGGCGATACGGTTGAGTTATCGATGGATGCCGACTCACCAAGCGGTCCGCTTGAACGTCTCGTCGTGTCTTTCAAAGGTGCTGATTATGAAAGTTATATGAATCATGACGTAGATTTGATGAAGGATCCTGCGAATCCAACCCGCTGGCATGCGAAAATCAATCTAACCGAGGCCTTTGCCAAGGGAAACTTGAAGGTCAGTATGATTCGATACTACTTTCACGTTAATGATTATATTTTATATAATCAAGCTCTCTATCCGGATGCTAATAATACAGCCGACCTTAGCGGCGGGGATTTTTTTGTCGATCCGGCAGGGTATCAGCCGGAGCTTACATCAATTAGCATAGATAAAAAACAAGGACAAACCGGTGATTTACTGACTTATTCTTTTTCCGCTAAGGGGCTTCATGAAGATAGTACGAACACGATTCAGGTCTTCTTTCGGTCGCCTTTAGGGGATCAACAAAAGGATTTTTGGCGGGATTTCCAGATGTCCGGTACAAGCTTTGAGTTCAGGATTGCTCCAAATGACCAAAAGGGCATATGGAAGGTAGATCGGATCAGGCTTACCGATAAGAAAACCGGCAACACGATTATCTACTACAATCAGTTATTTTACGACAAGGCAACCAGCAGGGATTTCAGCCAGATTGAGTTTGAAGTCATGCATCTAAATGGCTGGGTAAAGATCAACACCGATTGGTATTATTTCAATCCGGTAACAGGTGAAAAGGTCAAAGGCTGGTTTCAAGATCAAGGTTTCCAGTATTATCTTGATGAATTCGGCAGAAGGTATAGCGGCTGGTTAGACTATGAAGGGCATGAGTACTACTTTAATGAAGATGGGATCATGGCCACCGGTTGGGTTTATGATGATTGGTACGAAGATTTCTATTATTTTAATGAAAAAGGGCACATGTTAACAGGAATACAATGGATTGATGGCGACTGGTATGCCTTTGACGAAGACGGGGCTATGGTGACCGGCTGGTACCAGGAAAAGGGGAAACAGTATTATTTTGATGAAGAGGGGATTGCCCATAACGGCTGGGTGCTTCTCGGTAATGATTGGTACTTCTTTGGTGAAAAAGGGGAAGCCGTCAGCGGCTGGAAGCTCTATAAAGGGAAATGGTATTTCATCCGGGATGGCCGGATGTTGACGGGAATCACCGAAATTGGATATGCCACCTACTATCTGAACAAGAATGGTGAAATGGAAACGGGCTGGAAGCTAGCAGGAGGGAAATGGTATTATTTCAAGCCTGTTTCTGGCAATGCGGTGACCGGATGGTTCCAAGAGGGGAAGGTCTGGTATTACTTTGACACTAAAGGTGTCATGGCGGCAGGCTGGAAACAAATCGCCTATCAGCAGCAAAATTCACCGAATCAAAAGGTCTGGTTCTATTTTGATCAAAATGGCGCGATGCAGACGGGCTGGAAATTACTCGGCGGAAAATGGTATTACCTCGAATCTAGCGGAGTCATGGTGACAAACCTGAAAACCATTGGCGGGATTACGTATTATTTTAAAGCGGATGGGTCAATGGCGGCTAACGAGTGGATTCAATTTGGCCAAGGTCAGATGTGGCGTTACTACCTTGCCTCCGGTCAGAATGCCGTTGGCTGGCACACCATTAATGGTAAGAGATATTATTTCGATAAACAAGGAATTTGGCAAAAATAAATGAACGCAGGTGACCTCGGTTGCCTGCGGTTTTTAGTTTCATTTTAGGGGATTATTGGCAGATACCGATGACATGCTGTTTTTTCAGAAAAATGGTATAATGAAAAAAGTGAATGAAATTCTAGCTAAGGGGAAATGAATATGATTCTCGTTGTTGGCGGAGCTGGCTATATTGGCAGCCATCTTGTAAAGGAATTAGTTGAAAAAGAAGAAGTCGTTGTACTCGATAACCTGTCGACTGGACATCGTGATGCTGTTGATAGCAGGGCTATCTTTGTAAAAGGTGACCTTGGCAATGTGGATGATCTCCTTATGGTCTTTAGAAGTTATCCAATCAAAGCTGTTATGCACTTTGCTGCTTATAGTTTGGTCGGGGAGTCTGTTGTTGACCCGTTGAAATATTATCAAAACAATGTGGCATCCACTTTAACACTGTTACAGGTCATGATGAAATTTAAGGTGAAAAACTTTATTTTCTCTTCTACTGCCGCTACATATGGAATTCCTGATGTTGAGCTTATTGATGAAACAAGTGCCACGACACCGATTAACCCATATGGCCGTTCGAAACTAATGGTGGAGCAGATTCTGGCTGATTTTTCAAAATCCTACGGTTTGAACTATGTGGTGCTGCGTTACTTTAATGCGGCGGGTGCCCATGCATCAGCGGCGATTGGCGAGAGTCATGATCCGGAAACCCATTTAATTCCTATTGTCCTGCAGCAACTGTTGGGCCAGCGTGAAAAGATCGCTGTCTTTGGGACAGATTATAATACGCCGGACGGTACGTGTATCCGCGATTACATTCATGTGACGGATTTAGCGAATGCCCATATCCTCGCACTCGAGGCTTTGCTTTCAGGGAAGAAATCGGCTGAGACTTATAATCTTGGCAACGGTCTTGGCTATTCTGTTAAGGAAGTCATTGAAACATGTGAAAAAGTTACCGGTGTGGAGGCGAACGTGGAAATGGCCGACCGCCGCGCAGGTGACCCGGCAAGACTTGTTGCATCCTCGAATAAGATTTTCACTGAACTCGGCTGGAAAGCAGAGCGGAATTTAGAAAAAATTATTGCCGATGCCTGGGAATGGCATCAGAAACAAACCTATTAATCCTTTTACAAAAAAATGCGCATCTCCTAGCGGGGATACGCATTTTTTTTACACAGCTTCCTTTTCCAATAATCCAACTAATTCTAAGCCTCGCAAAATTCCATCCTCGTTGACATGGTTGGTTACGTATTTTGCCACTTCTTTCACTTGATCCACGACGTTACCCATTGCTACACTGTTTTCCACGAACGAAAGCATTTCGATATCATTCAACCCGTACCAAAGGCGTAGACTTGATCCGCCGGGATGTTTAAGTGGTCGATGAATGCTTGGATTCCCTTTGCCTTCGATCCACCTGAAGGTAATACATCCACGGAGCGCTCATGCCATCTGATAAATTCAAATTTTTTAAACCTCTCCTCATACATTGCCTACTCCTCCGGATTATAAAACAGCAATGATTGAAGAATGTCTCTGTCTTTATAAAAGTGCGGATCATGGATGATGTTTTGTTGAATATAAAGTCTAAAAAGTATTGAAATAACACTGCGTTTAGTATTACTGTTATTACAAATGTTATAACTAGGAACAAATGTAAAAAGATAAAAGTAAAAAAGTTTAAAGTACAAACTTGCACACAAAAGTGGTCTGGAACAGGTAAAAAGTTGGACTGAAAACGGTTTCAAATTTCATAACATTTCAAATACAATTAAACTAGAAGGAGGTTGTAGTGATGTTCCTTGATGATCGAAGTGTCAATTTATTACATGAATTGATTAGAACTCCGCAAGTAAAAAATAAGGAACTAGAAGATAAATTTAACCTAAGCAGAAGACAGGTCGCCTATTCGCTTGAAAAAATTAATCAGTGGCTGCAAACGAAAAATTTAGTTCCGATTACAAAAAGTAGAAACGGGAATTTTATTATCGATAAAAAGATATTTGTCCACTTTTCAGATGGAACTTCACATTCTGGCAATCTTGAAGAATATTTACCAACTGAAAAAGAAAGAGCACTTTTAATTATTTTATACTTATTAGGTAAAAGAGAAGACATTTCCCTTTTCCATATTATTGATATCTTAGACGTAAGTAAAAATACCGGGATTAGTGATATGAAGGAAGCAGCAGAATTTATTAAAAAATACTCCCTATCCATTGTTTATACCCGATCTGGGGGATATGACATAACTGGCGACGAGTTCCAAATCAGGAAACTGTTAATCGTCGTCGTGAAATCTGTTTTAAACTTTTTTAACGGCCATAAATATTTCGAGAAATTTTTACACCTAGATATTTCCACAACGCAGGAAAAAGTAAGGTCAATCGAGGAATCATTAAACATTCACTTAACAGATGAAAGCTATGAAAGTTTGCCGTATATGATTGAACTAATCTTTATCAGAATCGAACAAGGCCACCTGATGGGCGCCGACTTTTATATTGGATTGGACGAATTGGCAGATACGGAAGAATATGCAGCCTCCAAGCAGCTCCTAAAAGAGGACATGGAAGTACCGATTCCTGAAAGAATCTGGCTGACACTGCAGCTGCTTACTTCCAATGTTCGCTCAGCTGATATTCTGACAAATGAACGCATTCATGATTTAAAAACAGCCATTGGCCAAATGATTGAGCTTTTTGAAAAAAAAACCTGCCTCTTCATTGTCGACAAAGAGGACATTTTGGGCAAATTACTGCTCCATATGCGTCCAGCCTATTACCGAATCAAATATCATTTAACCCTAAAAAACCAATTTTCAGCCAAGATGATTGAAGAGTACATGGACCTGCATGAAATTGTCGCCGCCTCCATTGAACCACTTGAAGACCTAATTGGCGAGGAATTCCCACCCGGTGAAATTGCCTTTATCACGATGTTTCTTGCCGGGCAGCTGATTAAACAGGGTGAAGAGCTGAATAAAAAGAAACGAGCTTTAGTTGTCTGTACAAATGGGCTGACCATTTCAAAAATCATGCAGCAGACGCTAAAGGAAATATTCCCGGAATTTTATTTTGCTGAAAGCCTTTCGTTACGGCAATTCCAAGACTATCAGCTCGATTATGAAATTGTCTTCAGCACAATCCCGGTTCAGTCGGAGAAGCCGATGTATTTGATCAATCCATTAATGACCTTAAGCGAAAAAGAATCCTTACGGAGACAAGTGATTAACACCATCGACAAGGAAAGCTATGCAACCATTAACATTAGCAGGTTGATAGCGACCATAAAAGAGAATGCCATAGTCACAGATGAAATGGCATTACTAACCTCTTTGTCGAAGCTGTTTCAAGAAGGACAGAAGAATGAGCCGAAAGAGGTTAAAAACGTCACCTACGGATTGAAGCAATTTTTACCAAGCGATTTTATTCAACTTAGAGATCAGGTGGAAACTTGGCAGGAAGCCATTACCATCGCATGTGAACCGCTTGTCAAAAACAATATCATCAAGCCGTCCTATGTGACAACGTTAATTGAAGAAAATGATCATCAGCAGATTTATAGTTTTTTAGGAAAAAAGATGGCGATTCCGCATGCGGCTCCTGAAAAAGGTGTCATGGCTGATGCGTTTGCCATGCTTGTTCTAAAAAATCCGGTTGAATTTGCAAACGGTCATAAGGTATTCATTGTTACACCACTCGCTATTTTTAATCAAAACCGTCATTTAAAGGCACTATCACAATTAGTTGAACTTGCTGAGGATGAAGAAAAAATCTCCGAGCTGCTAGACGTAAACGATAGTTTAGATGCCTGGTTTATCATTAATGGCTGTTGAATTGTTAGGGGGAACTACCATGTTTTTCGATAAAAAAATAACCTTTTTTGACTTAGAAGCAACCGATCGAAAGGATGCATTACGCCAAATGGCTGAATCTTTACAGGCAGCTGACCTAGTGTCTGCATCGTTTGAAGAAGGAATTTTAAAACGAGAAGAAACATTTCCAACAGGACTAGCTGTAGAACCATATGGGGTGGCCATTCCACATACAGATGCCGATAAGGTTTTTACGCCGCAAATTGCCTTCGCGTCGTTAAAAAATCCCGTCAAGTTCCAAATGATGGGCAATGGCAATGAAGAGGTGGATGTTTCCTTAATCTTCATGCTTGCCTTAAAAAAAGCGGAAGACCAGCTGACCACGCTGCAACGGTTAATGGAAATTTTCCAAGATCAAGCATTACTAACGGAATTTGCAGCATGTAAAAATCAGGATCAGTTGGAGAGGCTGTTAAGCAGGGTTGGGCTTGAATAGCGAACCGTGCTCGGAAAAAATGATAAAAGGGGGACTTTACAATGTCAGTGTTACAATGGTTTGTTGATCTTGGTGCAAGCGTTATGCTGCCCATTCTATTGTTTATCTTCGGCATTATTTTAGGGACAAAACCAGGGAAGGCCTTTAAAGCCGGGTTAACCGTTGGGATTGGTTTCGTCGGTTTGAACCTCGTCATTGGTTTGTTAACGAATAGCTTAGGGCCTGCAGCAAAGGCGATGGTAGATAACTTTGGCTTCCATCTAGGTACAATCGATGTCGGCTGGCCGGCCGCAGCCGCCATCTCCTACGGTACGGCGTTAGGCAGCTTAGCCATTCCATTAGGCATTGGGATCAACGTCGTCTTACTGATTACAGGTCTAACAAAGACACTTGATGTTGACATTTGGGATTACTGGCACTGTGCCTTCACTGGATCCCTTGTCTATGCGTTAACCGGAAACTTTGCTCTTGGCTTATATACGATTGCGATTCACTTAGTCGTGATTTTCTTCCTTGGAGACTTGATTGCCAAAGATATTAGCAAATTTTACGGATTCTCAAATATCACCTTCCCGCACGGTGCATCTGCGCCATCCTATTTAGTGGCAAAACCATTAAACTGGGTGTTTGATAGAATACCAGGCTTTAACAAATTAGAAGCTGACCCAGAATCCATCCAAAAAAGAATCGGAATCTTCGGTGATTCTACTGTTATGGGTGTGTTAATTGGTATCGTCATCGGGATCCTCGCTGGATACAATGTGACGGAGATCATGCAGCTTGCCGTCCAAACCGGAGCCGTTATGATGTTAATGCCGCGTATGGTATCGCTATTAATGGAAGGGCTTTCGCCAATTTCAGAAGCAGCAAGTGATTTTGTCAGAAAGCGCATGCCTGGCCGTGATTTATATATCGGGATGGATAGTGCCTTGTCCGTTGGTCACCCGGCCGTTCTTTCCGCATCCCTAATCATTGTGCCAATTACATTGTTCTTAGCCGTTATTTTGCCAGGGAATAAGGTATTACCATTTGGTGACTTAGCCACTATTCCGTTCTTAGTCTGCTTAATGACACCAGTGTTCAGAGGAAACATCATCCGTACTGTTGTTGCCGGAACCATTTATATGGCCGTTGGTTTGTTAATTGCTTCATGGGCGGCACCGTTAATCACGGATTCAGCCTTAGCGGCCAAGTTTGATATGGCTGGAAATACAAGCATTTCAGCTCTCGTTGATGGAGCTGTATGGACTACATTCATCTTTGTCGGCTTGGCAAAGGTACTCAACTGGGCAGGTATCACCATCATTGGTCTAATCGCCTTTGGAGGATTATTCTACCTAAACAAAATTAAACCGAAACGTGACGCAAAGCTCGGTAAAGATCAAAGCGCCAGCTTATAAAAAAGGTGGAGCGCAAATCAACAACCAAGTTTAACAGTAAAAGAAGGTGGTGAATCCGATGTTAGAGGACTTCAAACAATTAGTCTGTGAAGCAAATAAAGCACTGAAAGATTTAAATTTAGTCAAATGGACAAGCGGAAATGTTAGTTTTCGAGACCGTAAGAGTAATCGAGTGATTATTAAACCAAGCGGCGTTCACTTTGATGCGTTAAAACCCGAGGATATGGTCATCGTTGATTTGGATGGCAGGGTAATCGAAGGCAAGTTAAAGCCATCCGTGGACACGGCCAGCCATTTATATGTATACAACCATCGGGATGATATTCATAGTATTGTTCATACTCATTCACCGTTCGCAACCAGCTTTGCGATTAGGGGTCTGGATATCCCTTCCTACACGACAACTGCGGCGAACATCTTTAAGGATTGTGTTCCGTGCTCTGACTTTGCGGCCATTGGTGAGGAAGAGGTGGGAAAACAAATTGTTGACCATATTGGCGATTCATCTGCCGTATTGCTCCGAAGCCATGGGGTGTTCACGGTTGGAAAAGATATCGAACATGCATTGAAGGCGGCTGTCATTTTAGAGGAAACAGCAGAATATGCTCATTATGCAACATTGCATGAGCCTGATCTAATGCCGCTAAGTAAAGAGGTCATTGCCTCTTGCAACCATTTTTATAAAACGTCCTATGGACAAACAAACCAAAATACGATAAAAGGATGATGAAAAATGAAAAAATTATTGATTATGTGTGGAACTGGAATCGCAACCTCAACAATCGTGACAGGGAAAGTGAAAACATGGTTAGCGGAAAATGGCCTAGAAAACAAAGTAAAATTATATCAATCAAAAATCAGTGAAGAGTTAAGCCGCATTGATGATTATGATATAATCGTTTCCACGACATTGGTACCGGATAATATCAAGAGTAAGGTTATTGATGGTGTACCGTTGTTAACCGGCATTGGAAAAGACGTGATGTTTGAAAAAATTAAAACACAAATTCTAGCCTAATAGTAGAACAGCCTGCCTATCGTGGCAGGCTGTTTTTTGTCATTGTCCAGCACAAGCGCACTTGTGCTTTTATTAATTTACTAAACCAATCATTTTCAAGCCATTGTATAGGCCGGCATCCATCACATCGGTTGTTCTGTTTTTTGCATAGGCAAAAAGGTCGGGATGGGCATTCCCCATAGCGAAGCTTTCGCCGACACTAAGCAGCATTTCCTTATCATTCAACCCATCGCCGAAGGCAATTGCCTTTTCTTTTGGAATGTTTAAATGCTCTAAGACCTGACTTACTCCAGTGCCTTTATTCACATTATCACGAAACACATCATAGCAATGCTGCATTCCCTCCACATTGGCCTGGGATAAAACAAGGCGGTCAACCTCCCCATACATATGGACATCCGCAGGCCTCATATTAATGAAGGTCATGGCCAGTACATCCTCGATTTCCCCTTGAATACTGCTGATGGGTTCATTTCTTCGATAGTCGAATTTGGTCACAAACTGTTTGGCGGCAGGCGAATTCAAATCGGTAAGATAGTTGGCCGTTCCTGTATGTAAGGCGATTTCATGTTGATGCCGAGCCGCAATCGCCAGCACTTGTTCAACCCCATCTGGATCGATGGGCTTTTTAAAGCAGCTGTGTCCTCGGATGATGGCTGCGGCACCGTTATACCCGATGGAGGATTCGACATTTAATTCCTCAGCCAGCTCTGTTAATTCATGAAGCGGTCTTCCCGTTGTTAAAATAACCTCAATCCCCTGATTCTTAACGTCCAAAATGGCTTTTTTGGTCGACTGTTCAATTGTATCGTCGGGTCTAATGATCGTTCCGTCAATATCGAGAAATAAGGCTCTATACTTCATCTGCAAACACTCCTTGCTTCTAAAAAATGTCCCAATGCTCTACCTTTAAAATGGTCTTGATATTACTATATAACCCCAAAATTCCGAATAATACAAATTTATTATGTTAATAGGATGATGGATCCGCATCAAAAAGGTAAGCCAACTCGTGTTCTATAAAAATATTTCGAAAGATGATTGACAGTCCTAATAGTTTTTATTATTCTAAATATATAACAAATGTAATGCATTATAACAAATGTGAAATAAATGTTTTTAAGTTATGATGCGTAACAAATGTTATAGGCGATGATTTAAATCTATTTTTTTCTGCACGTTTGTAAGCGTTTTATTTGAAAATAAAAACGCTTCTATTAGAAGGGGAAGGGGTGTAATCGATAGTTAATCATGCCGCATAAGGGTATAGGAGGAAAATTATGCAATTTGCTATTATTCTTTGTGCCATTCTCGTTGTACAATATGCACTTTCACTCATTCAAATCAGGTCTTATAAGAAAAATATTGATAAAATTGTCCGCGATTATAAGGGGGAAGATGGTTATTTTATGTTCTCCGGGATGCAAAGAGGGAAATTCCGTCCGGGGGCAATAGCCGTTCTTATTGTCGATCAAGACTATATCGTTCACGAATGCCACATGTTAAAGGGCATGTCGGTTTTTACGAAATTCAAACCGATTCTATCCTATAATGGTCAGCATGTTGGGGAAATCGTGAGCGATGTCAGCGACAGCACCGTGAAAAATAAGAAAAACAAGATTCCTGCATTTAAAAAAGCACTATTACAAGCAGGCGAAAATGCGTTATTAACGATTTCAAAAAGTAAAATTTCAATGGAAAGTTAAAGGAGGGCAACAAAGTAATGGAATGGATAAAATGGTTGGGTGAACATTTCATCGGGATGTTTAATGCCGGTGGAGAAACATTTATGGGATTATTTACAGGAATTGTCCCAACATTGGTCGTTCTTTTAACATTTACGTATGCTGTTATGAAGTTCATTGGTGAGGAAAGAGTGAGTAGAGCGATTCAGTTCGCTGCAAAATATACCTTGTTACGCTATACGCTGATGCCAATTCTATCTGTCTTAATGTTAACCAACCCAATGGCCTATACATTTGGACGTTTCTTACCTGAGAAACAAAAGCCGGCATTCTATGATTCTGCCGTTTCCTTTGTTCATCCGGTTACAGGATTATTCCCCTATGCAAATGCCGGTGAACTATTTGTCTATTTAGGTATTGCCAATGGAATCAAGGAATTAGGACTACCGATTGCAGACCTTGCCGTTCGTTACTTTTTAGTAGGTATTGTTATTATCTTCATCCGCGGGGTTGTTACCGAGTTAATCACAAAATATTTATCTAAAAAAATAGAAGCGTAAATCACGATAGAAGGGAGAGATTCTACATGTCTAAACATGGTGTATTTGTATCAAAAGGTTCAGGCGGTTGGGGCGTGGGCCTTTATATAGAGCCAAATGGTAAAAAGAACAAAGTTGTGTCTATTACCGGAGGCGGGATTCATCCGGTAGCAAGAAGGATTGCAGAATTAACTGGTGCGGAAGCAGTGGATGGGTTTAAAGGTTCCTATCCGGAAGAAGAAATGATGTGCGTGGTCATTGACTGTGGCGGCACGGCGAGAATTGGTGTCTATCCAATGAAGCGGATTCCAACGGTAGATGTTCTTCCCTCCTCACCTTCAGGTCCGCTGTCAAAGTATATCACCGAGGACATTTTTGTTTCGGGTGTAACGGTTAAAGATATTGCCTTGGCAGAGGGACATACACAAGCAGCTGGAGCGCAAGAGGTTGTTGAAGATGAACCTAAATTTAACACAAAAGATAAAGAGAAATTCAAGGAGAGCTATCAACAGCTGAAAAAAGAGCATGCTGAACATCAAAAGGAGAATTTCCTTTTGAAATTTTCCAAAGGAATTGGGAATGTAACAGGAACGTTTTATCAAGCAGGTCGTGATACTGTTGAAATGTTACTTAAAAATATTATTCCATTTATGGCATTTGTCAGTATGTTGATGGGGATTATTAACTATACTGGAATTGGTGATGTAATTGCGAATTCGCTATCACCACTTGCTGGTTCTTTATGGGGACTTATAGTCATCGTTATCGTTTGTACACTGCCATTCCTATCTCCAGTACTTGGGCCAGGTGCGGTTATCGCGCAGGTTATCGGAGTCTTAATCGGAAGCCAGATTGCATTGGGCCATATTCCGCCGCAGTACGCTTTGCCAGCATTATTTGCGATTAACGGTCAGGTGGGCTGTGACTTTATTCCAGTTGGTTTATCCCTAGGGGAAGCTAAACCGGAAACGGTAAGATATGGTGTTCCTGCAGTATTATATAGCCGTTTAATTACAGGTGTCCTAGCAGTTGTTATTGCTTATTTTGCAAGTTTTGGAATGTATTAATATTTGAAAAATAAAACTATGCCTACAGATGCTTTTGCAGTTGTTTTGGCATGGTTTTCCTTTTTGTGGGTTCACCTAATATTCAGAAATACATCTGATTTTCCATCGTTTGTAAAGCTAATGGAAGCTATACTTATAGTGTGGAAACATCCAGTGTTCATTTTATCATTAATTTTTGTAAGGAAGAGGTTTGTTCGGTGGTTATTTTAGACAATAGAAGAATATTAGTAAAGGTTGCCCAAATGTATTATAACGAAGGTGCTACACAATCAGAGATTGCAGATGTCATTGGTGTCAGCCGTTCGCTTGTGTCGAAATATTTGTCGAAAGCAAGGGAGGCAGGAATTGTTGAAATCACCATTCATGATGAGGGCCTCCATCAATTTAATCAATTAGAGCGGAAAGTGGAGCGGCTTTATAACCTACGCGAAGTTGTTTGCATTGAAAGTGTGGGGCAGGATTCATCCAAGAAACAATTAGGTGAAGCAGCAAGTGAATTTTTACAAAGGGTCGTGAAAGACGGGCAAATTATTGGTTTCTCCTCGGGGACGACATTAAACGAAGTGGCTAAGGCAATGAATTCCCCGCAATTGTTTCCGTCAGTCACGATTGTTCCGTTGGTAGGGGGAGTTGGAAACGAACAAGTAGATATCCACTCCAATTCGATTGTCGCGAAAGTGGGGGCAGTGTTTCAGGCTCGATGTGAATTGCTTCATCTCCCTGTTATGGTTGATACGAAGGAAGCCAAGGAAATCCTAATGAGGCAGCCTTCTATTAAAAGTACGTTTGACATGGCTGAGACGTCGAATATTGCCGTGGTTGGGATAGGCGGAAGACCTGAGCATTCTACTATGGTTAAATCCTACCTAGGCTCAGATTATCAAGCGATTGTGGAGGATACTGAAATTGTTGGAGATATTTGCTATAATTTTATCAATAAATTTGGCAAGCCTGCGGCAAATTCGTGGAATCAACGGGTAATTGCTCTTGGACTTGAAAAATTAAAGCAGATCCCGCTTGTGATCGGTGTAGCCGCCGGATTAGAAAAAGTAGAGGCAATTAAAGCAGCGCTTGAAGGAAATTTAGTTCATGTTCTTATTACAGATGAAGTGACGGCAAATGCGCTGGTGGAATGAAGAGAAAAGAAAGCTGCACACGGGCTCACTCTGGGTGCAGTTTTTTTATGATTGATTTCATACAAGAAATAGGAAAAATAATATAAGTTTTTTGAAAGTTCACTCTTGACAGGGCTTTCATAGAGGATTAAACTTAACTTGTAGGAACAAATGATAATCATTGTAACAAATGTGAATAAAAACAAGATAGTGTTACAATGGATAACATTTGTCCATAAGTTTATATAAGTATTCGAGTTTGTTAGTTGAATAGAATGTAAGCGGTATAATTTTAGGAACCTATTTAGGAGGAATCTTACATGTCAATTTATCAACAACTTTTACAACGTGAACGTGAAAATGCCCCAATCAGAGTAGGAGTCATTGGCGCAGGTCAAATGGGATTCGGTATGATCGCGCAAATTTCAAATATTCCTGGAATGATTGTGGCAGGCGTGTGTGATGTAAATGTGGAGGCTGCCCAAAGAGCAGCGGACTATTATAATTCGAAAGCGAGTAAAAGAAATCCTGTAATCGTGACAAATGATTATCGTGAGGTTATTCAGTCACCAACTGTTGAAGTCATCGTTGATGCGACAGGCGTTCCAGAGGTTGGGGCCAATATCTCGCTTGAAACTTTGCGTTCAAAAAAACACCTTGTTCTTTTAAATGTTGAAGTCGATATTACAATCGGTTCTGTAATGTACCAAATGTTTAACAATGCAGGGCTTGTTTACACAGGATCTGCCGGTGATGAGCCAGCCGCAACACTAGAACTATATGAATTTGCTAAAACAATGGGATTTGAAGTATTAGTTGCCGGTAAAGGAAAAAATAATAAATTAAACCCTGTATCGAATCCAGATGTTTGCGCTGAAGAAGCAAGACAAAAACAAATGAGCGCCCATATGCTGGCAGCGTTCCAAGACGGTACCAAAACAATGGCAGAAATGAATTTATTAAGTAATGCAACCGGATTGCTTCCTGATAAAGTAGGGATGCACGGGGTATCTGCAACCGTTCAAGATGTCGCTGAAAAATTGGATCTAAAAGAAAATGGCGGGATTCTAGACAACTTTGGTGTAGTGGAATATGTAGACGGTCTTGCTCCTGGCGTATTTGTCATCGTAAAAAGCGAACTAGAGCCAGTTGACCACGAGCTTCGTTATTTAAAAGTGGGGAAAGGGCCGCACTATACACTCTATCGCCCATACCACCTTGCAAGCTTAGAAACGCCAATTACAATTGCGAAGGCTGTTTTACAGCATGATTCATCGATCCATCCAATCGGAGCACCAATTTCGGAAACAGTTGCTGTTGCAAAACGTGATATCAAAGCAGGCGAAACATTGGATGGTATCGGTGGCTATTCTGTTCGCGGCGTACTTGAAACACATGTAGATATGAAAGTAAATGGACATATTCCAATCGGTCTAATCAGCGGTAAAGTCGTTGTGAAAAAGGATATTAAACTTGGTCAATTCTTAACATTAGACGATGTGGAGTTAGACCCTTCAACAACAGTATGGAAATTAAGATCCCTGCAAGATCAGCTTTTTCCAGTAAGTACTGAGAATCGTCCCTTAGTGAAACTATAAAAAGTATTTAAGGAATAGTGGAGGTATGAACGTGACAAAATCAGTTGTACAAGAAATTGGAGTATTAGTACCAACATTTAAAGAGGATAAAATTGTCATTTTATTTGGCCCGCAGGCACCAAAGGAATTGCGCGAAATGGCGGTCATCCATGAATTTGAACACCTGACTGAAGAACCATTAAAACAGGGCGGTACGATTCAATTTGGCGATGAGTCCTTTACGATTACGGCCCTTGGTACCCTTGCGAATAAAAACTATAAAGAGCTAGGGCATATTTCAATTTACTTCCAGGAACCAATGGAAGAAGTATTACCTGGAGCTGTATTTGCACACCCACATCGATTCCCGACGATTGATGAGGGAACGGTTATAACGGTTAAGTAGATACGTCTCTGTCCGCGATAGCGGTGGCGAAAATTAAACATCGAATGGATCAATGTCAAAGATAGAGGGAAAGAGGAAATGGGTCGATAAAACCTGTCCACTTTTCCCTTTTTTAATTTAAAAATTATGCCCTGAAAAAGTTAGAAAATAGGCTGTTTTTTACTTGACGGAAAGAACGATACGGTATATGATGTTTACAAATGTAACACATCAGAACAAATGTAAAAGAGGAGGAAAAGAAATGATGAAAACAGTGAAACTTCCTGAGATGATTACGGAAGAGAAATTGAAAGATTTATATAAACAAATGTGGCTTATTCGCTATTTTGATGAGAAGGTTGATCAGTTCTTTGCTAAAGGATTGATTCACGGAACGACACATCTATGTGTCGGCCAAGAGGCATCCGCTGCCGGTTCTATTGCTGTTATTGGCAGAAAAGATAAAATTGTCAGCACACACCGCGGCCACGGCCATTGCATTGCCAAAGAAGGAGACGTTAACAAAATGATGGCTGAATTATTCGGTCGTGAAACAGGTTATTGTAAAGGAAAAGGCGGTTCAATGCACATAGCCGACGTGGAAAAAGGAAACCTTGGTGCTAACGGAATTGTTGGCGGAGGCTTACCGCTTGCTGTTGGCGCGGCCCTTACTTCTAAAATGAAAAAAGAAAACTATGTTGTCCTTTGCTTCTTTGGCGATGGAGCCTCAAATGAAGGAAGCTTTCATGAATCAGTGAACCTAGCAGCGATTTGGGATCTGCCGGTCATCTTTATTTGTGAAAACAACCAATACGGTATGTCTGGTCCGGTAAAAGAAATGACACGTGTGGAAAATATTGCAGACCGTGCTGCAGCATATGGAATTCCTGGCAAAGTGATCGATGGCCTCGATATGGTTGAGATTATGAATACGGTGGATGATGCGGTAGAACGTGCCCGCGCTGGCTTTGGCCCAACTTTGATCGAAATGAAAACATACCGCTGGAAAGGCCACTCAAAGAGTGATGCGAAAAAATACCGTACCCGTGAGGAAGAGAAAGAGTGGAGAGAAAAAGACGGCATTAAACGTTTTAAAGAGTTCTTAATCAGTGAAGGGATCTTAACAGAAGAGAGTGCAAAGCAGCTGCATGATGAAGCGCTGAAAGAAATCGAGGACGCTGTGAAGTTTGCAGAAAACAGCCCTGAACCATCAATTGATAGTTTACTAGAGGATGTCTACGCATAAACAGAGGAGGATGAAAATAATGGCTACAAGAGAAATTACTTATTTAGAAGCAGTTCGGGAAGCAATGAGCCAAGAAATGCGGGTAAATGAGGATGTTTTTATTCTAGGTGAAGATATCGGTGTTTACGGCGGGGCGTTCGGTGTTACCCGCGGCATGGTTGAAGAGTTCGGACAAGAGCGTGTACGCAATACCCCGATTTCGGAAGCAGGGATTGCCGGTGCAGCAGTTGGAGCTGCATTAACCGGCATGCGTCCGATCTTAGAACTGCAATTCTCAGATTTTATCACTATCGCTATGGATCAAATTGTGAACCAAGCAGCAAAAACACGTTATATGTTTGGCGGTAAAGGAAAAGTGCCAATGGTGTTAAGAACGCCAGCCGGTTCCGGAACAGGGGCGGCAGCGCAGCATTCTCAGAGCTTAGAGGCATGGATGGCCCATATTCCAGGCTTGAAAGTGGTCCAGCCTTCCACCGCATATGATGTAAAAGGTTTACTGAAAGCAGCAATGGACGATGACAACCCAGTTATTTTTTACGAGCATAAATTGCTATATAAAACTTCTTCAGACGTCCCAGAAGAGCAGTATTCAATTGAACTAGGAAAAGCAGATATCAAACGTGAGGGCACAGATGTAACGATTGTTGCTACGGCCATCATGGTTCATAAGGCACTTGAAGCAGCAACAGAACTTGAAAAAGAAGGCATTAGCGTCGAAGTCGTTGATCCACGGACGATCGTTCCGCTTGATACGGAAACAATCATTAATTCAGTGAAAAAGACAGGCCGATTAATTGTGGTTCATGAAGCTGTCCGACGCGGCGGTATTGGCGGCGAAATCGCCAGTATGATCGCTGAAAGTGAAGCATTTGACTATCTTGATGCACCGATTAAGCGCCTTGGTGGTAAAGAAGTACCAATTCCATACAACCCGAATTTAGAAAGAGCAGCGATTCCACAGGTGCCTGACATTCTGGCAGCAGTTAGAGAAACCGTTAAATATAAATAGGAAGGAGGGGTTTTTAGATGGCAAAGGAAATTTTTATGCCAAAGCTTAGCTCTACAATGGCAGAGGGTACCCTCCTTCAGTGGTTTAAAGAAGAAGGGGACAGCGTCGAGATTGGCGAACCGCTGTTTGAAATCATGACAGATAAAATTAATATCGAAGTAGAATCTTACGATCCAGGTATATTATTGAAGAAATATTTCCAAGTGGATGATCAGGTGCCGGTCAACCAAATTATCGGTTATATCGGTGAAGCAGGTGAAAAGGTGCCTGACACCTCACCGGGCATTTCCGGCTCAGAAGAAGCAGAACAAGTAGCTTCGGTAGAAGCCATGGTATTCACACCGGCAGAAACAGCTATTCCAGTTGGTACTGGTTCGGCAGCGGAAAGCGGGCAAAGCGAAAAACCTCGTGCGACTCCAGCAGCCCGCAGGCTTGCCAGAGTGAATGATCTGACACTAGGTTCGATTAAAGGCAGCGGGCCAAATGGCCGTGTTCAAAAGAGAGATGTTGTAGCAGTCGTTGAAAGTGCAGCGGCACAGCCGAAAGCAACGCCACTGGCACGGAAAATTGCTGCTGCTGGGCAGGTTGATCTCTTCGCTGTTACAGGTAGCGGTATTAACGGAAAAATTGTTAAAACAGACGTCATGCCGCCTTCATCGAGAGCAGAGGGCGCTTTGGCTCCGGCTGCATCACAGCGCAAGAAGATGTCCGGCATGCGAAAAGTCATTGCTGAGCGGATGGCACAAAGTGCTTATACAGCACCGCATGTAACGTTAACAACAGATGTGGATATGACAAAAGTGAAAGAGCTTCGTTCGACCCTTTTGCCTATTATCGAAAAACAAACCGGACTACGTTTGTCTTATACAGAAGTGTTAATTAAGGCTTCCGGCGCTGCTCTAGCACGTCATCCTGAAGTGAATGTTTCGATTGAAGGAGACGAGATCGTCCAGCATGGACATGTTCATATTGGACTTGCAGTGGCTGTTCCTGGCGGTTTAATGGTACCTGTTGTGAAAGATGTCCTCTTTAAAGGGCTTTCTGAACTTACGCAGGATGCGAAAGATATTGGAAAGCGGGCACGTGACAATAAATTGCTGCCAGATCAGATGAAAGGCTCTACATTTACCATCAGCAATCTTGGTATGTACGCGATTGACGCGTTCACGCCAATCATTAACCAGCCTGATAGTGCCATCCTTGGTGTCGGCCGGATTGTGGATAAACCTGTTGCGGTCAATGGGGCGCTGGAAATTCGTCCAATGATGACGCTGAGCTTGTCATTTGACCACCGTGCCATCGACGGGGCTCCGGCAGCTGCCTACTTGACAGAATTGAAACAAATTCTTGAAAATCCGTTTGAGTTACTTGTGTAATGAGGTGAAAGAGTTGAAAAAATCCTATGAACTTGTCGTAATTGGCGGCGGCCCCGGAGGTTATGTGGCTGCGCTTCATGCGGCGGAACTTGGCAAAAAAACAGCATTGATTGAGGCCGATTTTCTCGGAGGTACCTGTCTAAACAGAGGCTGTATTCCGTCGAAGACCTATTTAAAGCATTCCGAAATTATTGAGCAAATTGAAAAAGCAAAGGAGTGGGGAATCGAAACCGGTTCCTTGACCCTTTCCTTTGATAAAATGAAAAAACGAAAAAATGACGTGATCGAGCGTTTACGCGGCGGCATTGCCTTTTTACTGAAGCAGGGGAAAATCGATGTCTATAATGGCTTTGGAAGCTTGCTGGCAGACGGAAGCGTTAGGGTAGAAACAGAAGCGGGAGAAGAGATGATTCAGGCTGAAAAAGTAATTGTTGCAACAGGCTCAACCCCTGCAGTACCGCCGATCCCTGGGCTGGATTCCGTTAACTATCATACGAGCGATACAATTTTTGATCTTCCGGATATTCCTAAATCCGCGGTAATTATCGGCGGAGGGGTCATTGGTGTTGAATTTGCCACAATTTTTGCCTCGTTGAAAACAGAGGTCACGATTGTGGAGGCGGCAGATCGAATTATCCCAACTGAGGATGCAGAAGCTTCGAAATTTTTAGCAAAAGTTTTAAAGAAAAAGGGCATTAAGCTTCATGTGGGAGCAAAGGTGCAAAAGGTTGAAGAAACAGCGGGCATCAAAACGGTTATCTGTGTCGATGCGAAAGGGAAAGAGATCTCATTGGAGGCTGAAACCTTACTTGTCAGCACGGGGCGCCGGCCTAACTTTTCTGCTGTAACAGAGGTAAGCCTGGAACAAAATGGACCGTTCCTCAATGTGAATGATCAAATGGAGACAAGCATGGCCAATGTATATGCAGTTGGTGATGTGATTGGTGGCTGGCAGCTTGCCCATGCAGCGAGTGCTGAAGGGGTGGTTGCGGCTAATAACGCAGCCGGTATCCATGACCGGATCGATTACAAGGTAATGCCGCGATGTATTTATACCCTTCCGGAGATTGCGTCTGTTGGTTTGTCTGAGGATGAGGCGAAGAAGCAAGGCATCGAGGTACGGACAGAGAAGTTTGATTTTGCCGGAAGTGGCAAGGCCTTAAGTGCAGGTGAGCCTGAGGGATTCACAAAACTGATTTTTGAAGCAAAATACGGCGAAATTATTGGTGTTGTGATGGCAGGATCTCACGTGACGGAAATGATTTCTGAGGCATCCGCGTTTATGTATCTAGAAGGAACGGTTGAAGAAGCAGCAAAAATGATTCATCCACACCCAACGATTTCAGAAACATTTTTTGAAGCGGCTGTGAAAGCTGCAAAAAAGCTAAAAAAAGAAGTCCAATACGTATAACAGACGTGCGAGCGAACAGATATCGTTTTAAAAGTGCCGTGAACTTTAGTTTCCCGGCACTTTTGCATATCAAGATGATTTTCAATTAGCTATCGTGTAAAATGATGGTATGCATTTCAGTAAGGAGATGGATTTGTGGAGTGGCAAGAAAGAAGGCAATTGGTCAAGGTCTCCAGCATGTATTATAACGATGGCTGGACACAGGCGGAAATTGCCAACAAATTAGGAGTATCAAGACCTGTTATATCCAAATTGTTGCAAAAGGCAAAGGATGAAGGAATTGTTAATATTTATATAAAAGATGAAACGGTTCGGACCGTTGAATTGGAGCAGCAGCTTGAAAAATATTTCGGCCTTCAAGATGCTATTGTCGTACCCAATAATAGTATATCAAGTGAACTGGCAAAACGGGCCGTTGGGCTTGCCGGTGCCAACTATATCTCGCGAAATATGAAAAGCGTCAAAAGTATTGGCATTTCGTGGGGGACGACACTTGCCCATCTTGTACAAGAATATCCCTATGAGCATAGGGAAGACATTAAGGTTGTTCCGTTGGAAGGAGGCATGGGTGTTCGGTCGGTAGAAATCCATGCCAATCAACTGGCAAATGATTTAGCGAGGAAAATGAGCGGAACATGTACCTATCTCTATGCCCCAGCAATTGTTGAAACCGAAGAATTGAAACTTCGTTTAATGGCGATGCAGGATATTGAAATGGTGTTAGAAAGTGGCCGTAATGTCGATGTTGCGGTAATTAGCATTGGTAATCCATTCAAGGAATCCACATTAATGTATGTTGGGTACTTATCAGAAACGGATTTAAACCATCTTGGTGAAATAGGTGTAGTAGGGGATATAGGCTATCGTTTTTTTGATAAAAGCGGAAATTCTGTTCAAAATCCTTTGGGCAGTAAAATAATCGGAATTACTTTAGAAGAATTGAAGAACATTGATAAAGTAATTGCAGTGGTTGAAGGGGAACATAAAGCGGAAAGTGTACTGGGCGCTTTAAGAGGCGAGTTAATTGATGTTTTGATTATTGATGAACAAATGGCAGTTGGAATTTTAAAAAAATATCAAAATGAGTTATAATATATAGGAATTACTACTACATTTACTCATTACTAGTTTGGGGAAAAATCAGCTAAAACCGTTACATGTTCATAATCTTCTGATTACTATATAGTATAAAGGAATAAAATGTTTTGAAATATATAGCCTATAAATAATGGTTCCGATTGTTGCTTTTTTGAAAGAGAGTCTGTGGAATATTTGTAAAGGAGAAGACCTATATGAAGATTTCAGAAATAGATGTCACCCTTTATTGTTCACATTGTCATGACGAAACCTTGCATCATGTTCAATATTTAAATAATAAGATTCAAAGTATTGTTTGTATGAATTGCCATCGTACAATTAAGACGATAATGAATCCGAGGAGGGAATTGTATAAAGAAGTTTATAAGCGGGTTACCTCTAAACCTACAAGATTAAAAGATGAATACAAAACGAACCATGGGGAGTTTATTGAAGGATTTCCGAAAAGAGTTTTAAGTAAGCCCTTACGGTTTGTAAAATATTTAAATGAAACGAAAGAAGCTTTGAAAAAGATCAATAAAAAGGTGGAATGAATTGATCCTTTTTTGTATATGATATTTCATAGTTTTTTGATTGAAATAGCCCTCCGACAATTATCGGAGGGCATGTTTTGTTTTTATAATAAGTCATTTATTTGAAATATCTGTGATTAACAAAGCCATTTACCTATCGATTAAATTTAGGTATGATTTGCATATGTAGATTTTTGTCGAAAGGCTGTGGATTTATTTGAAATCATTTTTTAAAAATTATCGATTCACCCTGATTTTACTGTCGTCGATTGTGATTGGCGGGGTTGCAGGTTTAATTTTTGGGACAAAAACTGCGGTCGTGAAGCCGTTTGGTGATCTTTTTCTCAATCTAATGTTTATGATCATTGTACCATTAGTATTTTTTAGTATTGCTTCGGCGATTGCGAACATGAACGGCATGAAGCGGCTTGGGAAAATTATGGGCAGCATCTTGGTGGTGTTCCTGGTCACCGCTTCTGTTGCGGCCATTCTCGGATTAACGGGTGCGTCCATTATTCATCCGATTGAAAATGCTGATATTGCGGCAATTAAAGAGGTCATGAATCATTCGACTGCGGAAACGGATGCAGAAAAATTAACGTTTCTTGATCATCTTGTCGCTACTTTCACTGTTTCGGATTTTAATTTATTGCTTTCAAGAAGTAATATGCTTCAGCTGATTGTCTTCTCGCTATTGTTTGGTATTTCGACCGCGATGGTGGGGGAAAAGGCGAAACCGGTTTCTGACTTTTTGGCGGCAGCTACTTCGGTTATGATGAAGATGGTCAGCATCGTGATGTATTATGCGCCAATTGGGCTTGGTTGTTATTTTGCCGCGGTTATCGGCGAACTCGGCCCGCAAATTTTAGAAGGATATGCCCGCTCGTTTGTGCTGTATCTGATTTTGACGGTCATATATTACTTTGGGTTCTTCACCCTTTATGCCTACATCGCCGGTGGCAAGTTGGGAGTCAAGGTGTTTTGGAAAAATGCCATCACACCATCGGTTACAGCGCTTGCGACGTGCTCGAGTGCGGCATGTATTCCCGTGAACCTTGATACGGTTCGTAAGATGGGGGTGCCGAAGGATATTGCCGAAACGATTGTCCCGCTTGGGGCGAACACCCATAAGGATGGTTCCGTCTTTGGCGGCGTACTGAAAATCGTCTTTCTGTTTGCTTTATTTGGAAAGGATTTAACGAGCATCTCAAATATATTAAGTATTCTTGCCGTTGCCTTTTTAGTCGGTGCGGTTATGGGTGCAATTCCCGGCGGTGGGATGATCGGCGAAATGCTGATCATCAGCGTCTATGGCTTCCCGCCGGAAACCTTGCCAATTATCGCCGTGATTAGCACCATCATTGATGCACCGGCTACACTGCTCAACTCAACAGGCAACACTGTCTGCGCCATGCTCGTCACACGACTCGTCGAAGGAAAAAACTGGCTCCGCCAAACCTTCAAAACCGGCGAAGAAGTCGCATAACGGACTGCAATGGTGCCTGACAGCATCGGTGCCTGACACCAATAACACTATAAAGTGCAGTGCAAACTCGAAAATGGTGTCAGGCGCCATTTTGAAATTTATGGGAATCGAGGCTGATTTGGCTTTGGTTCTTTTTTTATTTTGTTGTGTGATAAAGGGCTATTGGCGATCGAAAAGGCAAAAGACCAGAGAGTTCGGTCACCAATAAGAGCTATTTGCCCCCAATCACCAGAGGCTAGTTAATCTAAATTTTTTCCACATTTACCCGTCCTGAAAAAAAGGTGGCCCCGCCTCCCATATCGGCAATGCGATCGGGGGTCAAAGAGTTTATTAGGTTTCTATTTCCTTTTGAAGCTTCTGCAGAGCTGTCTGCAGCGTCCGCCCAGAGTCCTTGTGTCACGACCACTCCCGGAAGGACATTTTCCCCCACCGCAACTTGCAGCTCACACTCCCCACGCTGGTTCCATACTCGCACCATATCACCATCCTCAATTCCAGCTGCACGGGCATCCAACCGATTCATATGCAATCGCAATTTCTTTTCCAGCTCAACGTGCTTTCTAATGTTGGAGAAAGTAGAATTTAAGAAATTATGATTCGGGCCTGGTACAAACTGATAGAAGTGGTCTCCATCGTTCACGAGCGGAATATAGGTGGGCAGCGGCGGGTATCCATTCTGCTTCATTCGCTCAGAATATAACTCTATTTTTCCACTTGGGGTCGGGAGTGTCCCGGGGAACAACGGCTTTACCTTGGCTTTCAAATAGTCCTGCGCGACTAAAGCCTCGAAGTCAATCCCCTCTAAAAAAGGATTCCGCGGGTTATCAAGCGCGCCGGCAATCATTTCTGCTTCTGTTTCAGTGAAGGCTGCCTCGTCGCCGAATCCCATTTCTTTCGCTAGCAAACGAAAGACGTCAACATTTGATTTAGACTCCCCGTATGGTGCGATGACTGGCCGCTGAATCTGCATGTAGTGATGCCAGTACGAGGTGTATAAATCCGTGTTTTCAAATGACGATGTTGATGGAAGAACAATATCCGCGTACTTGGCCGTTTCGGTTAAAAATAAGTCATGGACCACTACGAATAAATCTTCGCGCTCCAAGCCATTTCTAACTTTATTGCTAGAAGGAGCAACCAACGCCGGATTTGATCCATACACAAACAGCGATTTTACAGGCTGGTCTACCGTTACTAACGCCTCGCCCAGTAAATTCATGTTAATGACGCGGGTATGTTTATTTTTCAAAAGGTCCGGCCGTTGCAAGCTATCAGTGTTGGGTGCAAGATAGGCAGAATTTCCTTTGATGGCCCCGCCGCCCTTTACTAGCCATTGTCCGGTTAGGGCAGGAAGGCATGCGACCGTGCGGACGAACATGCCGCCGTTGTCGTGATGCTGCGGCCCATTGCCGATGCGAATAAAGGAAGGTGACATTTCTCCATACATCCTGGCCAGCTTGTAAATGTCTTCGACCGGTACACCGGTGATTTCGGAAACAGTGACAGGGTCGTATTGAACGACATGGTCGCGCAGCGTTTCGTGACCAACAGCATATTTTTGCAAAAATTGTTGATTAACCATATTTTCAGTAAACAATATGTGCATCAACCCAAGTGCGAGGGCACTATCCGTCCCTGGTAAAATCGGAATAAACCAATCTGCCATTCTGCCAGTTTGATTTTTATGAACATCGATGACGACGATTTTGGCACCGTTCTGCTTGCGGGCCTTTTGCGCCAGGGCTACTTGGTGCATGTTCGTACTGGCAGCATTGATACCCCAAAAAATGAACAATTTGGCGTGAATGGTATCCTCGGGGTCAATTCCGAAGCTGCCGCCCATCGTATATTGGTACCCAGCCGATCCAGCCGACGAACAAATGGTTCGATCCAGCCGTGAGGCACCCAAGCGATTCCAAAAACGGCGGTCCATTCCTTCGGCACTGAGCCGGCCCATGTTGCCATAAAAGCTGTAGGGTAGAATGCTTTCCGGTCCATCCGTTTCGATGAGTTCCTTCCAGCGAGAAGTAATTGTAAGGAGCGCTTCCTCCCAGCTAATTCGTTCAAACTGACCCTGACCTTTGCGCCCTATTCGTTTGAGCGGGTATTTCAAGCGTTTTTCATCATATATCCGTTCTGTCAAATTGCGAACCTTGTTGCATATATGGCCTTTTGTTACCAGATGCTCGGGGTCACCCTCAACCTTTACAATTTTTTCGTCCTCCTTATGTAGAAGCAATCCACACTGATCTGGACAATCAAGCGGGCAAACAGCACGAAACACACCATCCCGCTCCTGAATAAAAGCTGCCATAGCAAATCCCCTCTCCACGATAAAAGCATCATCATAGTACTACCTGACTGTCCGCCACGAATGGACAGTGTCTTTTTATGGTGTCAGGCACCATTTGTTAAGGGACCATTTGTTATAGATTGATATTTTTAAATATTGCTACTATCATAACATTATTTTGGGTGTCAGGCACCACAAAGGCACCACGGTTTTTCACACACTTTTCACATGTTTATGCCATGGTTGTGCCGCACTGTTCGTTTATACTGGGGAGGAAAGGAGTAATGGACGATGGAAAAGGGTTCACACCGGGTGAAGAAGAGAAGGTGTTTCAGCGATTTTACAGCGGGGATGCCGGGGGCTCGGGAATCGGCCTTGCGATAACAAAGGCGATTGTGGAAGGAAACGGCGGCGAATTACGGCGTTTAATGGTAAGTTGGGAGGCGCGGTGTTTACATTGCGCATTCCGCTTTAACGGGTGAAATTTTGGATACTCATGGGAAATCCCTGTTAAACAAAAGTAAGAATCTTCCTGTAACCAAAGAAAAGTTCCTGACAACAAAACAAAACCCCCATTCACATTTAAGTGAAATGGGGGTCTTCTCGTAAGATAAGAAGTATAAATTTCGACTTTGAGAAATGTCTAGCTTCAGCGCCCTAGCGGCTAGTGTCCTTCGCTCTCCGCCCTACGATAAGTCAACATCGAATCGCCTCCGGCTCTTCGTGTTTCCTTTATCTCAGTTGGAGCCCTCCAGGCCATACGCCGCTGACCAGGGCGCTTCCGCTTTTCTGTCCGTCACAGGTGGACGGTGTCCATTTATGGTGCCTGGTACCCTTCCTTAGTTGCCGAAGAATTTCTTTAATCCGCTCAGTAGCCCGTTGCAGATCTTGCTTTGGTAGCTGTCGTTTATCAGGTTTGCTCTTTCATTATTATTGGAGATGAAGCCAATTTCTACTAAAACAGCCGGTGCTTGGTTTCCTCTGATTACCCTGAAGCTTTCATCCTTAATGCCTCTACTCACGGCTCCAGTCGATTTGATAATTTCATCTTGAAGGAACGTGGCGAGCTGTTTACTTTCCGCCGGCATCACACCATCCACAGAATTATGATAGGTTTCAATTCCTTGCGCACTGGCGCTTCCTGCTGAATTCACATGAATACTGATAAAAGCATCCGGTTTGATAGAATTTGAGAATATCACTCTATTATCCAATGAAACAAAAACATCAGTGCTTCTGGTCAAATAAACAGTGGCTCCTTCGTTTTCAAGAGCCTTTGCAAACTTGAGGGCGACCTGCAGGTTGATATTTTTTTCAAAAATACCACCGGCCCCAGCCCCGCTGTCATACCCGCCATGTCCAGGATCTAGGATAATCGTTTTCCCTTGAATATCCTTTGTAACCCAAGCACCGTTTGAATCTAAGAAATATTCTTGGCCGTTTACGGTGATCCAGCCAGTCTTCATGACGCCATTTCCGTCAAGATAATACCATTTATTATTGACGTATTTCCAGCCTGTTGCCATACTTCCGGATTTGTCAAAGTAATACCATTCTCCATTAAGCTTCGCCCAGCCGGTAACCATGGCCCCGCTGGAATTTAGAAAATACGTCTGTTTGTTTAGTGTTAACCAGCCTGTTTGCATTTCACCCTGATCGTTTAAATAGTACCAGGTCCCGCCGGCCAACTGCCAGTTCGTCTTCATTGAAAAATCACTGCCAAAATAATACCAGATGTTATTGGATTTCAACCAACCTTGCTGCAGCTGTCCCGTTTGAGTGGCATAATAATTTTTCGAATCGATGGTGAATGAGCCCCCAGTAAACAACCCCCCATCCTGATTAAAATAATATCCTTTGCCATTTACTACAGATATTCCAGTTGCCATAGCGCCGTTTTGGTCAAAGTAATATTTTTTCCCCTGAACTTCATACCAGCCTGTTTGCATGGTCCCATCTTGGTTTAAGTAATAGCTTTTTCCGTTTGAAATCAGCCATCCCGTTTGAACAATGCCTTCATTATTGGAAAAATACCACTTTTCTCCGACTTTTCCCCAGCCATAGCATAAGGCCCCATCAGTTTTAAAAAGATATTTTTTTCCTGAAATCTCGATTACGCCTTTTGCAGCGGCCCCATCACGATTAAAATAATAAGTTTGTCCGTCTTTCTTCAGCCACTGGTCGGCTTGCATGACTCCTGTTTGATCAAAGGAATATAATGTTGAACCAGTGTTCAGGAACCCTATGCTTCTTTCGCCGCTAGTATTAAAATAGTACCAGTTGGAGTCAAGATTAAGCCAGCCTGTTTTCATTGACCCGTCATTTTCCATGTAGTACCACTTGCCGCTGCTGTCCAGCCAGCCTGTTTTCATAGCACCGTCGGATTGCATGTAGTACCACTTGCCGCTGCTGTCCAGCCAGCCTGTTTTCATTGCACCATTGGATTGCAGGTAGTACCACTTACCGCTGCTGTACAGCCAACCGGTTTTCATTGTGCCATCAGCTTCCATGTAATACCACTTATCTCCGGTTTTCACCCAACCCGTCTGCATAACTCCTTTTGCATCCATGTAATACCATTTGCTTCCTATGTATACCCAACCGGTGGCAACTGTTTGGTTTTGGTAAAAATACCATTTCCCGTTTTCTTGCGTCCAGCCCGAATTGCCTGCATAAGAATGAGTCCCCCCCAATCCTAAGCCTAGCACCAACAATGCAAAAAATGACAAAAATAATAGTTTTCTTTTCAAAGCTTATGTCCCTTTCTTGTCTCGTTCTTGTATTTCTCCAGATTGGGTACAACCCCAAAATAAAGTCTGACATTCTATTAACTTTTCACGCCCCTTTATTATTTTTTAAAAAAATGCGGGTATATCCCCTAGGTGAATCATGAAATTATTAATTTTATATTAAACTCTATTTTTGGGAATGTGAAGTAAAAATCGACAGTCTTCTTCCTAAGATGGTAAAAAAACGCAAATTATGACCACCATACACGAGCTCCATCGTGTCGAAGAGAGGTTTATAAAAAAATATAATCACCATACCCCCAATTCTTCCCATTCTCATATGATATACAATGAAAATATACGGGGAGGTTTGCTCTATGTATCCTTTTACAAATTACCGCGATGCCTTGAATCGGCAAGCCAATACATTGGTTCAAGATCTTGAAAAGGCAATAAATGGGGAATATAGCGCCATTGAATGTTATGCTAGGCTGGCTAATTTGGCGCCGCATCAGAAGGCACGGGAGCAAATCCTGGAGATACGCGAGGATGAAATTAAACATTATCAGCAGTTTGTTCAGGTTTATCGGGGGTTAACGGGAATGCCTCCACAGCCAAAGATTATTGAGGGCTGTCCAAGCGTTTATGTAAAGGGGTTGGAGTTTGCCCTCGAGGATGAGCAAAAAACAGTGGATTTTTACATGGAGATAGCAGATGCCGCGAAGGATCCGTTCATTATAGAAGTATTCAGAAGGGCAGCGGCGGACGAACAAAATCACGCTGTTTGGTTTCTGTATTATTTTTCAAAGGCGAAGTGACTGATAAGAAAAATGCCCCGGGAATAAACTTTCACCGGGGAATTTCTGTTTGCTGGGTTGTGTTAAGGGGGGGAATTAGTCCCCGCCGCCTCCGTCTGAATCTCCGCCCCTAGTGGAATTGTCGTAGTCATTGGCTGAATCATTGTAACGGTCATGATAATCATAATCATTGCTGTGTGATCTCTGTTTCTCCTTGTTGTTTAAACTCGGGAAAATTATGAAGGCCACTATGATTAATAAGGTACCAAAGAACTCCTGTGTGACGAAAATAAGATAAATTCCGTACCCAAGAAGGAGAACACCAACCAATCTTTGAATCATTCTTACACTTTTCAGAGACATTCCCCCTTAATAAAAAGTAAGAAATGATGAGACTTTATTAATAATTATTAGGCCAAAAGACTTTTTATACGTTCCTGACGCATTTTGAGCTTGGTCGACTTTCCGGACAAAAAGGTTCCTCCACAATCACCCCAAATCGCAAACCGCCTAATGCCAAGAACTAGCCTTTGAACACTTTGTTACATATTCAAAAATCGCTTACCCATGTGGGAAATATTTGTATAATAGAAATGAAGGGAATGGTGCCTGTCACCAATAATACCATTTCCATCGTAATAATATTTTAATAGGAGTGATTGATTTGGCTCGGAGGGCTCGTTTATGGTTTGAAGGTGCGAAGTATCATGTGACCAGCAGAGGAATTAGAAAGAGTCTGCTGTTTTTTGAGGATGAAGATTATAAGAAGTATCTGGCTTACATAGAAGAAACAAGGGAACGTTACCCCTTTAATCTCTACTCTTACTGTTTAATGTCCAATCATACCCATCTCCAGTTCAAAACGCTCGAAACCCCACTCAGTATCATCATGAAACACCTCAATACAAAATACGCTAAATATTTTAATCAAAAGTACGATTTTTCGGGCCATGTTTTCGACAAGCGCTATGGTGCCGAGCTCATCAACTCTGTTGAATATGAGATTGATGTCAGCAAATATATTCATCTAAACCCGGTGGAAGCCGGGATGGTGACGGCGCCCGAGGAATATCCTTGGAGCAGCTATCGTGCCTATCTCTACGGCGAATGAGATGGTGAAGCAAACCCTCATATTGACCCCAAACCAATCCTTTCTTATTTTCCAGACCCGGAACCCCATTTTTATCAGCAATACATGCATTCCTTAGTAACGGACAAGTTCTTTTGGGAGGATGGAAAAATCATCAAACGTGAAGGGGAGTGGTTTCCATGTGGGCACGAGTAACGAGTATCGGTTTAAAGGGGATGGAAGGCTACCGGGTGAATGTGGAAGTAGCGACATATGTGGGGAATGATTCGTTTAAAATTGTCGGGCTGCCCGATGCTGCGGTAAAGGAGTCGAAGGAGAGGATTATTGCAGCACTCAGTTCGCTGGGTTACGTCCTATCAGGTAACAAAATTATCATTAATCTTTCGCCGGCCGATCAAAAGAAAATCGGGCCAATGTTTGATTTCCCGATGGCGATTGGCTTGCTGCTGAGTTTGCATGAGTTAGAGGAAATGATTCCTAAAGATACCGGTTTTCTAGGTGCGCTATCCTTGGATGGTTCAGTCCAGCCAGTTGAGGGACTGCTGCCTGCCGTGCTTGCGGCAAAACGTCTGGGAATTCAGCGACTTTACATCCCTTTAGATGATCATCTTCCGGTTCTTGATATCGAGGGGTTGGAAATCATCTATGTTTCTTCCTTAAAAGATGTTATCGGTCATCTCGCGGGGCAATGGGTTCCTCCATTTTTTAAAAAGGTGGAAGAAGAGAGCGACTGTGAAAATAATAGATATCTAGATTTTCAGCAAATCATCGGTCATGCCGGTGAGAAACATGCACTTGAGGTAGCGGCCGCCGGGGAACATCATGTCCTGATGACGGGACCTCCCGGTTGTGGAAAAAGCTTATTGGCTGAGAGCTTTCCGTCCATCTTGCCGCCATTATCCAAAGAAGCGCAGCTTGAGGTCCTCAGCTTGTATCAATTAAGCCGGAACTCTTATACACAGAGCCAGCTGCCTCCTTACCGTAGCCCGCATCATTCCGCCTCAGGGGTTGCCATTATCGGCGGCGGTCAATATCCTAAGCCAGGCGAAATATCGCTGGCCCATCGAGGTGTTTTATTTTTAGATGAAATCGGAGAATTTTCAAGGAAAACATTAGACATGTTGCGGCAGCCGCTTGAGAATGGTTTGATCACGATTAGCCGCACTCACGCCACCATTGCCTATCCTGCTTCTTTTCTATTAATTGCGGTGATGAACCCATGCCCTTGTGGATATGCCGGCTCGAATGCTCATTATTGTACATGCTCACCTAAGCAAATTCTCACCTATCAAAATAGACTCTCGGGTCCGCTAAGAGATCGGTTTGATATTAATCTCGCATTAAGACCTGTCGATTTTAATGCCGCCTCGATGACGCAGGCGGGAGAGCAGTCAAGCTTCGTGCGTGAGCGAGTAAAGGAAGCAAGGGAAAGGCAATACGACCGTTATGGAGAAGAGATTTGTAATAACCGCGTCCCGTATGAAGTCCTTTTGAGGGATCGGCCATTAACTGATTCACAGCAATCCACTTTACAGCAGCTGGCGTTTAAGAAAAATTGGAGCAACCGCACCCAAATCAAAATCATCCGCCTCGCCCGCACCATCTCAGACCTCCAAGCAAGCCCCGCCATCACCGACCAAAGCATAAGCGAGGCAATCAAGTTGAATACAGTGTAAAGGGTGTCAGGCACCATTCGTAGACTCTGTCCACGTGGGGTGGACAATCAGTTCTTTCATGTTTTCAGCCTTTCCTTGATATTTTCAGAATGTGCTAGAAAAATAACTGCGATTATGGCGAGTGCAATTACACAGGTTACCCCATTATATGTCTTGAAAAATAGAAAAATTGGAATGACGAGGAACGCTCCTAACCCCGCGAAGGTAAAGCTTTTGGTAAAGGGATAGAGGGCGAAAAATCCCACCAGAATTACGGGGATAAGCAGCGGCTCAAAACAAATCATCCCGCCAATAAAGGTCGAAATCCCTTTCCCGCCCTTGAACTTCAATGCAACTGGTTTAATATGGCCAAGAATCGCCATCCCTAGTCCAAGCAGCTGCATATACTCAGGAAAATGAAGATAGCGGGCGATGAGAATGACGCTCACACCTTTTAATGCATCTCCAAGAAAGATGATAACGAACGCTTTCTTTCCATGAAGACGACCGGCATTGCGAGCCCCAACATTCCCGCTTCCATGAAGGCGAATATCATTGTGATACAGGGCTTTTGTAACCAGATACCCAAACATGATATTGCCAATTAAATAGGAAAGAACAACATACAACCACATCACTTGATTCACCGCCTAGGAAGAAGTCGAAATTATTATTGGTTCCTCTCAGAATGTTTGTCGAAATTTTTACCAACATAGTCATAAATTTACTTTTCATGCTTACTTCCATTTTGAGGTGAAATGAATATCATTTCAATGGGTATTTTCCCGGAAGTCGAGAAACGAATTAAAAATGATAAAACATGATGTAGATGACTTTTTAAATAAACAATAACAAGCTAAGTGCCATGACTGCCATGCCGCCAATCAGCCCATAAATCGATAAATGCGCCTCATCATATCTTTTGGCAGCTGGCAGTAATTCATCAAGTGAGATAAACACCATAATCCCCGCAACGGCAGCAAATATGATGCCAAACATGATGTCATTCAGAAATGGCATTAAGAAAAGGTAGGCGACTAATGCGCCAATTGGTTCTGACAAACCTGACAAGAAAGAAAGCTTAAAGGCTCGCTTCTTATCACCTGTGGCAAAATAAACAGGGACGGAAACGGCAATCCCTTCAGGAATATTGTGGATGGCAATCGCTACGGCAATGGCAATGCCAAGCGCCGGGTCTTGAAGTGCCGAGGTGAAGGTTGCAATCCCCTCTGGAAAGTTATGAATGCCAATGGCAAGCGCCGTAAAGGTCCCCATTTTTAATAAATCCGGCTGACTGCCCTTACCTTCTGGGCCGGGAACATTCATGTCCTCCACCGTTTTCAGCTCGTGGGGGTTGCTTTGTTTGGGAATAAATTTGTCAATGCTGGCGATCAAAAGCATGCCGCCAAAAAAACCGCCAACGGTTAACCAGTTTCCAGGGCCAATTCCCAAGGCGTCCACAAGTGCTATTTTTGCTTTTACAAAGATTTCAATCATGGATACATAAATCATGACCCCGGCGGAAAACCCAAGGGTTACCGATAAAAATTTTGTGTTGGTGTGCGAGGTGAAAAACGCCAGAACACTGCCAATTCCAGTAGCAAGGCCTGCGAATAATGTTAATCCAAATGCTAATAACAGATTTTCAGTCACCTTCGTTTCACTCCTTTACGGAAGTTTCACTATATCTCATAGGCTTTTTAGGTTTAGTTATCTTTATATGCGCAAACTCAGAAATGTTTCCGATGAGAAACAATTTGCCCATCAATCATCATACCAATAAAAAGACAAATAGAAAACTGACTGAACAAGCCGCCTTTTGACGAATGTTCAGTCAGTTGATTCCGTACTTATTTATTCAGAGGGGGGATGGAGAAAACCCCCGATATGGACGTTTCCATTTATTGGATTTCCAATTGTTTCTTAAGTTCGGTTTGAATTCGCTGCTTTTCCTCTGGTGAAACAAGGCCATAGTAAACTTTATTAATCATGGTGCCTGTTTCATTTATTTCCATTTGCTGAATATTTTTTCCGGCCTCCCGGTAATTTTTTTGGATATCCATCATCTGATCAAAGGTCAGATTTGTTTTGATATTTTTCCCAATGGCAGTGAAAATATCGGAAAAATTTGTTAGGCTTGATAAACTCACGCCCTCATTTATTACCGCTTGAATGACTTGACGCTGTCTTGATTGGCGGCCAAAATCGCCCCGAGGGTCTTCATAGCGCATTCTTGAAAAACTAAGCGCCTGCTCCCCATTTAAAGTTATCTCACCCTTTGCAAAATGATAATCATTTTCGGTGAAATCCAAATCGTTCTGGACAGTTACCCCGCCTACGGCATCAACAATATCACTAAAACCTTCCATGTTAATCTGCATATAATAGTCGATTGGAATATCAAGAAAATTTTCAACTGTATCCATTGACATTGCTATCCCGCCGAAAGCATAAGCATGATTGATTTTATCCTCTTTACCCTTGCCAATAATTTCGGTGCGGGTATCACGAGGGATGCTAAGCATTTTTACGGAATTATTATTTGGATTGACTGTTAAAACAATAATTGTGTCAGAGCGCCCCTTATCACCCTCCCGCTCATCCACACCCAACATTAAAACAGAAAATGGATCTTTTTCTTTAAAAACCACAGGTGTCTACCGTTTGGCAGATATTTCTCTTTCAAGCGGCTGGTGCATCGTTACAACGGCATTTTTTAAGGATTTGTAAACAGTATAGCTATAAACTCCAATTCCAATAACCATAAGCAAAAGTATAATTCCAGTAACCTTTAACCATTTTCTACCTTTTCGATTGGCGGACTTCATCGGCAAAACCCCCATAATGATCAAATTAAGACAAGTTGTCAGGCACTGCTCGTGGATACTTTGTGTGTTTGTCCACTTTGGGCGGACGCTCTAGGTAGGTATGTATGCTTCTATTGCTGGCAAGGTTCTTGATGGTAGTTGTGATGGTGTGTAAGAGGAGGTGAGACTCATGATAGTTTTATATATGTAATGTACTATCCATTTTATCACCCAAAGTAAGAAAATCCCAATCTTCTTTGGATAATATTTTATAAGATTTGTAGCGGGCACAGAAAATAGGCACAAAAATAACAGGAATACAGCGTAAAACTGTATCCCTAGTGTCAATAGTGGTAAGGGTGTCAGGCACCATTTCCACTATCGTCGTCTTTTTTTTGTTTTTTCTGGTGTTCTTGGAGGGCGAGGAGGATGTCTTGGACGTCGATTTTGCCGTCTTTGTTTAGGTCGGCCAGGGTGTTTTCTGGCGCTGGCGGCGGCACTGGTGCTGGAGCAGGTCCAGCGGCCACTGCTACTGCCGGACTTTTCGGTCTAAAAGCAAAGGTAAATACGAGCAGCACAAGGATGAGCAATCCTGATACACCATCGACGATATAGAAGATGGTCGTATAATCGGACCAAAGCGTCTTACTACGGCTCATCTTCTTCTCGGAATTGGCGATATATTGTTTGATCTCGGAATGATTTGGATAGATGCGCTGAACCGCTTCAAATTTGTCCAAAGCGTGCTTATAGTAACCGCCCCAATACAATTCCAGGCCTTCCTTGTATAGTTTATCTGTCTCGCTTTTCGTATTTCTGACACCAGCCTGATTCACAAATTCTTTTACTGTATTCACTGGCACGGAAAAATTAAAGCCTTGAACCTCTTGGCCATTCACCGTATCGCCTCTAAAGGTCAGTAATCCAATAATCTGGCCCTTTTCATTAATAACAGGTCCGCCGCTGTTCCCGTGCGTAGCGGCTGCGTTAATTTGAATGACCGGACTTCCTTGTTCCGTCTTTTTTGATGTAGCCGAAATTTGACCGGCATTCATCGAGGAAATCAGGGATGAATCAGGTGACAATAGATCAGAATCTGCTGCAGCCGGGTACCCGCTTACCCAAATGTTGTCCTGACTTTGGATGTCATCCGAATTTCCAAGCGGTAAGGTAGGCAGGTTCTTCCCTTCAATTTTTAGAACGGAGACATCTTTTCCTTCATTAATAGGGGCACCGTAGCTTTTAACCTCGCCATCAAGAACATCCCCTCCTGGTAAAATAACTTTCAATACTTTTTGAATCCCAGTGTATTGGGTGTACGTAAGCATGTACTGGTACGCGGTTTCATAGTCTACTTTAAAATAATCTGCCATAATGCCAACAAGTTGTTCAAAAGCCGCATTGGCAATGTCCTCATCTTTCATTTGGGTTGCTTCAACAACATGTGCATTTGTAACGATATAGCCATCAGAGCTAATAATCGCACCGGACCCAGAACCTCCAACAACTGATTGATAGCTTAGTTGATTTAATACTGCCATAACTTCGGGGTCATCAGGGTTGTTAAACTGCCATTGGACAATCGCATAATCAACGATCCGGACGACCGCCGGCTTTGTATATTCTGCTAGTTTCTGTGCTTGGGCTATTTTCCCTTCTGCTGGTTTGATATTAATGAGGAAGAAGGAGGCAACAATCACTGCAATAAGCAGCAAACTGAAAGGTATAGTAAACAGGGCCCTTTTCTTCAAAATCAAATTCACCTCTCGGATTGATATTTACAATTCACTCTGCAATATATTCCGTGGTGGGTGAAAGGCAATTTGTACATAGTGAATTTTTAGATAAAATCAGTGTGGGATATAGAAATATGAACTTTTTGTGACGGGCAAGGAAGGTTCTTGTTTTTTTAATCGGAAGTTGTATAATGAAAGTAAATAAGAACTAATGTTCGCATCGTAAGAAAGACAATATGGAAAACATTCAAATTTAAGGAGTGTTAACATTGTTAATCGATGAAGAACGCGCAAATAGGCTTCATAAATCAATATTAATAGAAGAAATATCATCACATAACATGAAGCTGAAAAAAACAGAATTGTTTGCTTTATTTCTTGAAAAAATTGATGGGAACGACCTTTTGCAACTGGGGATTATAAAGAAATATCCTGCCATTTTTGCGTTGCATCCGTCAGATTTAGAAGAATTATTAGGGATCACAAAATCAGAACGGATCCGCTGGACAAAGGAGGCTAACTTGCCTGTCGAGCACTACGAATCTTTTAGAAAATGGGGTCAAACATTAGAGTATCCTATGTATAATTACTATGAAGCAATCCAGATAGTACATAAGGGCTTAATTGAAAAATGGCGAAAAGCACATAATGAAAAAGTGGCCAAAAATCGAAAAGCTTCAGCAAGGATTGCTGTCAAAACGAGAAAACAAAATCGATTGCTGGTCAAATCATTTTATGAAGATGAATGGAAAACCTTGCTAAAGCAATGGTATAAGGAAGATCAGGTCACAGGTGCCACACTTCAGCTGGCATTTTGGACCATGTGGGTCAATCGCTTTGCCAAAGAAATGCAATTAAAGGAAAGAAGGGCTGTTAAAAAGGCCGTTGAATATCGGGAAAAGAAGGAACTTTTTTATCAATTGAAGGAAGAAGCGCTCAACGCCCTAATGAACTCCCCTCTTAGTAAGCTTCAGTTTTATCGTCCGGAAAGTCCAGACAAGATTTCTGACCTTCAATTTTGTGAACATCATTATAACTTGTGGGTTTTGGCTAGGAAATATGATTATATTAGCAAATGGGAGTATTTTAGCTTGAATGAAAAGGAAATTAGAAAATGCCCAAGCTGCACCTTTAGTACAAAAAATGATTACTATTCTTTATTCTATCTTTCTATTTGCAGTGGAGAATTTAAGTTTAGTTTCCATACTCCATATCCTATTGGCAAAGAAAAGTTCCCAGACCCCACAAGCTTGGAGAGAGTTGTCCATGAAGAACAAGAGGGACTATTCAGGTTCGGAAGAGGATTATTTGATGAGGAAAAAATCATTTTTACCGAGATGAACATATTGAATTTTTTTAAAGAATCACTGGAAAAATACAATATCACTTTACATCAACAATATGTTTTATCATAAGTATAGGAGAATATAAAAAGCCCATCTCCGAGGGAGCGGGCTCGACTTCACTTCGTTTTCTATTTGAATGGGTAGGCTATTTTCTATCATAATTAGCTTTTTATCGTTCTTGGCCTGCCACAGTTTCTTCTACGGTTGCAGTCTTTCCATCTTGTTTCTGCACAGGAGCTTCACCGGTTGTAGTCTTTCCGTCTTGTTCCTGCACAGGAGCTTCACCGGTTGTTATCTTTCCGTATTGCTCCTGTATAGGATCTTCTACGACTGGCGTTTTCCCGACATCGTCATTGCCTTTGTCTACATCATCCGAAGGTTTAGGTTTTTCCAAAAGTAGAGCACCGTTAGTGTCAAAGGTATATTCTTTGCCATCTATCGTCTGTTTCCCTGTAACCATGGTTCCTTCAGTATCGAGGTAGTAAGACCTCCCTTGTTCTTGAATCCAGCCAACTGCCATTTCACCATTGGGCTTAAGGAAATACCATTTGTCTTCATCCTTTAGCCAGCCTGTTTTCATCGCACCATCTTTTGCTAAGAAGTACCGTTTAGCGTCAATTTCCACCCAATCGGTTAGCATAGCGCCATCGCCATTGAGGTAATACCACTTATTATTAACTTTTGTCCATCCGGTTAGCATAGCGCCATCACCATTGAGGTAATACCACTTATTATTAACCTTTACCCAACCGGTTTGCATAACGCCATCGCTATTGAGGTAATACCACTTATTATTAACCTTTACCCAACCGGTTTGCATAACGCCATCGCCATTGAGGTAATACCACTTATTATTAACCTTTATCCATCCGATTTGCATAACACCATCGCCATTGAGGTTATACCATTCTCCAGCAATTTTCACCCAGCCAATCTGCATGGCTCCAGAAGCATCTAAATAGTACCATTTGCTATCAACCTTCACCCAACCGGTCTTTATGACACCATCGGCATCAAGATAATACCATTTGCCTTGATCCTGAATCCAGCCTGTTTGTTTGCTGGTATTTTTATAAAAAGTCCATTGACTGCTCTTTTTTACCCAGCCTATATTGTTACCTTGGCAACGTTTAATAAAATTTTCCCATTTAGGTAATAAATTTTTGGGGCAGTTCTTACCCGTCCAATGTTTATGAGGAACAATATGTTCACTCGATATGGTAAATCGGCTCATTAAATATTGGACGACTTCGACTGTATTGGAAACGGTCTGGTCATAATTGCCGTCTGCATTCACACACATTTCGATATGAATCGATGTTCGATTGCCTGGACCATTTCGCCCATCTCCTGCAGCCCATGCCACTTCATCAAACGGGATCGATTGAATAATTGCGTGGTCATCGACCGTTACGTGCCAGGATGCAGTGCGGTCATTCCCGCGTTCCTGTAATCGTGCATGTGCCTCTGCGTTCGCCCCCCTGCTTGTATTATCGGTTTCATGGATGGTAATGTATTTGGGCACCAATGTTAGTCCGGGACGGGTGCTAGTGTTTGAAGCAGGAATGAGTCTTTGAATAATATTCATGGCTTTTCCTCTCCTTTATTTATTATTTATGCAAAAAAGAGGCAAATGGTCAGGGCGTAGGCTTGTTTTAGAACTTTTTACACACATTCTTTAAAATTGGTTCCATGATGCTGAATGCCACTACCTGTTTCCTTACTGCCATTAAAGGTGTTCTTTTTATATATAGAAGTGGCGAACCCTGTATTGCTTTTCCCTTCATCTGAAATTTGGTATCATGTTAGTGGGTTTACATTGCTAAAAATTACATAAGTTGCTCGTGGATGGAAATAGTGAGGTAATACGGGTAATAATTTTTTCATTATTCAACGGAATAGTATAATGACTAGAACTTGGAGGTCCTTATGGAGAATCAAATAAAGGTAATGACAGTTTTTGGAACTAGACCGGAAGCGATTAAAATGGCTCCACTGGTAAAAGAATTAGAAAAATATCCAGATCAAATTAAATCAATTGTCACGGTAACAGCACAACACCGCGAAATGCTCGATCAGGTCTTGCACATTTTTGACATTACGCCTGATTATGACTTAAATATCATGAAAGCAAGACAATCATTAATTGATGTCACGACCCGCAGCTTAGAAGGACTTAATCAAGTCCTTGCCGATGTTAAGCCGGATATTGTGTTGGTTCATGGCGATACCTCGACAACCTTCGTGGCAAGCCTGGCTGCTTTTTATCATTCGATTCCGATTGGACATGTGGAGGCGGGTCTTCGGACACATAATAAATATTCGCCATACCCTGAGGAAATGAACCGCCAGTTGACAGGTGTCTTGGCTGATCTTCACTTTTCGCCAACAGTCCAATCAAAGCAGAACCTTTTGGTGGAAAATAAAAAAGAAGCCGCTATATTTATCACTGGAAATACCGCAATCGACGCATTAAAAACAACTGTGAAAGATAATTATTCGCATCCTGTATTAGAAAAGCTCGGAGATGACCGCTTAATTTTAATGACTGCACACCGTCGTGAAAATACGGGGAAGCCGATGGAAAACATGTTCCGGGCAATCCGCCGGGTGGTGGAAAAGCATGATGATGTCCAGGTGGTCTACCCTGTCCACATGAACCCTGTAGTCCGTGAAATAGCCAACCGGGTGCTTGGGGAAAATGACAGAATTCATCTTATTGAGCCATTAGATGTGATAGATTTCCACAACTTTGCTTCAAAAGCATATTTGATTTTAACTGATTCAGGCGGCGTTCAGGAAGAGGCGCCATCCTTAGGGGTTCCTGTGCTTGTCCTAAGGGACACAACCGAACGTCCGGAAGGAATTGAAGCGGGCACATTAAAATTGGCCGGAACAGATGAAGAAACGATCTTTGGTCTTGCTGATGAACTGTTGTCGGATAAGTCCGCACATGATCAAATGGCCAAGGCCTCAAACCCTTACGGAGACGGTCTGGCCTCCAAACGAATCGTCGAAGCCATCCTCTACCACTTCCAAAGCCGTAACGACCGACCAACAGACTTCGGCGAAAACTAAAATGGTGTCTACGTAAAATGTCAGGCACCATCCGTGGACACTGTCCATTTTAGGCGGACAATTTTTGCTTGGAATTGGTTTCTTTTCACATTTTATAGTGCCCCCTTGCCTTTTAGCAGACAAGGGGGCATTGGTTTGACTCATGTTTTGGGGAGTGTTTTGATGAGATTAAAAAGGATTCATCATATTGCTGTTATTTGTTCGGATTATCAAAAATCAAAGGATTTTTATGTACGGATTCTCGGGCTGAAACCAGTCCGCGAAGTTTACAGGGAGGAGAGGGACTCCCATAAGCTTGATTTGGAAGTGAATGGGCAATACCAAATTGAGTTATTTTCCTTTCCAAATCCGCCAGCACGCCCAAGCTATCCGGAAGCTACCGGATTAAGACATATTGCCTTCGAGGTGGATGATGTTGAAGAAGCAGTTCTTGAATTAGCAGGACATAATGTAGCTGTTGAAGCCATCCGTGAAAACCCCTTAACAAACAAGAAATTCACTTTTTTTACCGATCCGGACGGACTACCAATCGAACTGTACGAACGATAAAAAAATATGAAGAAAAACCAAAAAGCAGGTGATTAATTCGATTTCCTGCTTTTTCCAGACTATTACTAATATCTAGGGATGCCGTATTCAGTCGGAGACCATGTGCCATATCCAGTATTTGGATGTGATCCGGAAATATTCGGACTCATTCCAGGGTAACCTGCGGGGACGGCACCAGGGTACCCAAAGGCGCCTCCTGGTTTCCATGCTGCTGGTTTACTCCATGGTGATGGTGCTCAACAGGCATTCTAATAGGATAATACATAAAGCTCTCCTCTCTCCTCATTATTTCTATCTCCTCAGTAGCCTATGAAATACTTCATATAATTCTTGGGTAGAAGCCCACAATAAGCCTTCCTAAGGAAGTTAGGCGTAAACGGTGTCCATATGTGGTGGACACTGTCCACGAATGGTGCCTGACACCATAAACAACACCAAACACCAAATAACACCAAAACACTAAAAATACGTCTTAGGTCTTAGATTTCTTTCGGTTTGCGGTCTATGGCAGGCAGGAGTTTTTTCGTGTATTGTGGAAGTAGTAAATGGAAATAACTTTCTTTTGTAGAAGTTCTTTTGAAGAATGTGAAACATTCATTTACTTTCATTCGTATGAATATAAAGGATTATTAAGTCAGGAGTCGATTTATTATGAACCCGATTTTGTCATTACTGCTTCGCTCATTCGTGGCTGTCCCTATAACCGTGAGTACATGGCTGATTTGCTATTTTCCTATTGGACTCACCTTCTGGTCATCAACTGCTTTTGCGATTATTGGAGGGGTTCTTACCCACCTGATCCTCTCGCTGTTTATGAACACCAGCTATTTAAAAAAACATCAGCTATCACGGAAAGAATACCGCTATATTAAGAAAAATTTAGCCGAAGCAAAACAGAAAATCAGGCGCTTAAATAAAAGTATTTTCAAGATCCGGGATATTTCATCTGTCAAACAAAGAATTGATATCCATAGAATTACGAAAAAAATACACAAGATGACAATGAAAGAACCGAAACGTTTTTACAAGGCCGAGGAATTTTACTTTTCCCATCTAGATTCAGTTGTTGAGTTGACAGAAAAATATAGCTTTCTGTCCTCTCAACCGAAACAAAACATTGAGATAGGGCAATCCCTGATTGAAACACGAAGAACATTAAATGAACTCTCCAAGGTGTTGGAAGAGGATTTATATCATGTCATTTCGAATGACATCGATACATTAAACTTTGAAATTGATGTCGCTAAGCATTCTATCAAAAAGAAAAAAGATTCCAAATTTCCTGAAGAAAATAGGTGGCTAAAATGAGTGAAAACAACCCAATCGAACTTAATAAAACTGGAAATTTATTAGATGATATTCTGGCCGATCCGTTTGGCAATAAGAAGGAGTTGACCCAAAGTCAGGCCCCGCAAACGCAAACTGGTGAAGCCAAGCCGGTCAAATTAATTGATGTCATTCCCGAAGAAAACAGGGCAAAGGCGTACCAGCTTGCCGAACAAATTGATCCGACCAACCATCAAGCGATGATTTTATACGGAACCCAGGCCCAAGGAAAGTTGTTATCCTTCTCGCATGCGATGCTCGAGCATGTACAGAAAAAGGACGTCGGCGAAATCGGGGATATCATCAGTGATTTAATGAAAAGGCTTGATGAGGTTAATCCGGATGAACTAAAGGATGGGAAGCCATCCTTGTTTGCACGTATGTTTGGAAAAATTTCCGGATCGCTCCAAGAGGTGCTTTCCAAATATCAAAAAACAGGGGCGCAAATTGACCGGATCAGTGTGAAGCTCGACCGCAGCAAAAATGTTCTATTATCCGATATTAAATTGCTTGAACAGCTTTATGAAACGAATAAAGAATATTTTCATGCACTTAATATTTATATTGCTGCAGGTGAAATCAAGCTTGAAGAAATGCAAACCAAAACGATTCCTCAGTTGAAAAAAGCGGCTGAAGCCGCAAATGACCAAATGAAGTTTCAAGAGGTCAACGACATGCTTCAGTTTGCTGACCGTTTAGACAAGCGTGTGCATGATTTAAAATTAAGCCGTGAAATTACGATTCAAAGTGCACCGCAAATCCGGTTAATTCAAAACACGAACCAGGCATTGGTGGAAAAAATCCAATCATCCATTATGACGGCGATTCCATTATGGAAAAATCAAGTGGCGATCGCACTGACGCTTATTCGCCAGCGTCATGCGGTTGAGGCACAAAAGCAGGTATCGAAGACAACCAATGAGCTGTTATTGAAAAATGCCGAAATGCTGAAAACCAATACGATTGAAACGGCGAAAGAAAATGAGCGAGGCCTCGTCGATATTGAAACATTAAAGAAAACCCAGGAAAGCCTTATCACCACACTCGAAGAAACGATGCGTATTCAAGAAGAAGGTCGGCACAAGCGGCGCCTCGCCGAACAAGAACTTGCCAACATGGAAAACGACCTGCGATTAAAACTGCTAGAAATAAAAGGGAAATAAGAAAAGCGCAAGCGCCCTGGAGCTGGACAATTCTCAAAGTCGAATCTTTAATTTCTTATCTTTTAACAAAAACGGGGCTGCCCACACGCTGCAAATTACTAGCAGCAGGTGGGCCCCAGTTTTTCAGTCTACAAGCGCAAATGCTCCTATAAGTTGTGTCCATCCAGCGTGGACAGTGTCCACAAAGGGTGTCAGGCACCATTTCTCCTATCTGTCTATTAGTTATTAACTTGTGCGGTTTCTAGGTATTCTTCGAGGGTGATGCCGCGGCTCATGATTTCTTTGGCGATGGCTTTTCCGACATAGCGGAGGTGCCAGGGTTCGTATTGGTAGCCGGTTATGGTGTCTTTGCCTTTTGGATAGCGGATGATAAAGCCGTATTCAGAAGCATGTTCCTGGAGCCAGTCCGCCTCCAGCGTTCCTTCGAAGCAATCCTCGGCGGCACATTTTCCATTCCCGCCCGTTACATCAATCGCAAGTCCTGTTTCATGCTCGCTTGTGCCAGGAACGGCGCTATATGTTCGTGCTGCTTCGTACCCGTCAACATTAACGTAGTGATTGAACAAACTGGTTTGGGTATCACGGGAGCGGTATGCCGAAACACCTAGAAGACTAACACCATCTCGTTTGGCACCAGCAAATAATTTTTCGATCGCGGCAGCAGCTGCCACCCGCATTTTTCGTTTTTCTAATTTCTTTTCAAAGATGAAAGGGATGTCGGGATCAACCAAATCACTTGGATTGTAATTATCAGGCAGCATATTGTGCTTATTGACAAGTACAGGAATTACGTCAGGATTGGAAACAACCTGCATGTCTGTTCCGTTCTGAACACCGCTCCCATTATTGGCTGGATCAGGAGACTGATTATTGGCAGGGACAGGCGGAAAATTTGCCGTTTTTCCATCTTTTTGTGCCAAATGATTTTTCCACGAACAGCCCGTTATAAAAAGTGCAATCACAAGAAAACAAACAATAAGTAAACGTAATTTTGTCATACTAAACGTCCTTTTTTCAAAAATTCACTTCCCTAAACATCATGGACACTATCAAAGACTTTAAAACGTCCCAGGAAAAGAAAGCCCGCCCCTAAATATGTAGTAAAGTGACCTCGAATTTTTGAAAGGTGACAAAATATTCAAACATTTTGGGCCTAAAGGCACTTTAAATTTGTATGTAGATTGCTTATAATTTGTATAAACACATAAATCGTACGAAACGGCAAAACCATTGAAAAATGGTGACGCAAAACTAGAGGGGCTAATGTTTAACGACGATGCTTGCCAGTTACCGAACACGACTACTCCTGCGATTTATGTAAACCAACAATTGAGGAGGTTTTCATGTGTTGAAAATGTTTATTAGGGGTAAATATTATTATCATTTATTCCAGCACCGTCACAATGAATTGCTGCAGCAAGATTGTCTTGATGAAGGGCTAAGAATGAAGTTAAAGGTTAAAGCGACGTATCATAATAGCAAAGCGGTTGAAATGGGTATGAGAATCTAAACGCCTCAACCAATTTACACAAGAAGAAGCCTAGGGTCGTCTATCTGACCTAGGCTTCTTCTTGTGCAAAAGGGTGTTTTCGACATAATCTATGACCCGCCGTCGCACTTACAAAAAAAGTGCCGGGTGCTTGACCCGACACTTCCGTTAAAGATTTTAGTGTTAATGTGACATGACTTCGCTGCCATCATCGTGCCCATCTTTAGTAACTTTCAAAGCACCGACAGCACCTTTCGTCACGTGATTGAATTGGTGGGTAACAAACGGGTAGCTGCCTTCCTTCGTGACGGTAAATTCACCGACAGCTCCGCCGCTCGCTGGAAGCATGATTGTTTGCATTCCTTTCATATGGTTAAACGGATTGCCGTCAAGATAGACATCATCAAACATGGTGCCAACAACATGGAAGCTTGAAACTTCATTTGGACCGACGTTCATCACGTAGAATCTCACTTTGTCGCCGACTTTTGCAAGCAGCGGTTTGTCTACAAGCGCACCTACTGTACCGTTCGTATTGATATCACCATCTTTTAAAGCCTTGGCTGAGAAAACAACATATTTGGGTGTTCCATTTGTAAAATCTTCTAAATCGTTGTATTTGTACCACTCATTTTGAACGATGACATATTCACGGTCCACTTCAGAATCTGTTGGATAGCCACTCGTTGGTTTGACGATAATCGTGCCGTGCATCCCGTTGGCAATGTGTGACAGCACCGGTTTTGTACCGCAATGGTACATGAACACCCCTGGGTTGTCAGCCGGATAGCTGAATGTACCGGTGTGGTCTGGCATAACATTTGCAAAATCCTCAGACGGCGCGGCATGTACGGCACTGGAAGTCCATGCTGTGCGGGATAGCCGGATCGATATTTTTCAATGTAAAATTGATTTTATCGCCTTGGTTCACCACAATGACAGGCCCTGGGGCTTCACCATTGAAGGTCCAAGCTTTATACATATCACCTTTAGAAATTTCAATATCGGTGATTTGTGAGGTCATTTCGATGTTTACTTCATGCTCGCCGATTCGATTGATTTTTACTGGAGTTGGTTTTTGATTAACATGCTCATGGGGTCCGAAAACAGTTGAACCTGCGTTCTTGCTGGCTTCGGCCTTAACAGCCTTTTCATTTGAAAGATCCGCTTTACCACAAGCACTAAACACAATGACAGATGAAACAATAACAGCTGCAAACTTCACTATCTTACCCATTTAAAATCTCACCCATTACCCCTAATATTCGTTTAATGATTACGCTTTCATTGTAACTCCTGTAAAAAACTCCCTAGTGATTTATGTCACTAAGCATTAGCGGAATGGTGAACAATTTGTGAATTAGTGAGCAAAGTCATATTAACACCTTGTTAATACTAAATAATAGCTCCCAAAAATGGTCAATCTATATGGTAAAGGAGGGTGTTTTTTTGAATGATAAACGGGATGAAACAAGTGAAGGCTTGAATCAAATCATGGAGATTATTAACGCAAAAGGTGATGAAGGTGAACTTAAGGAGATTGTCGAAAAAGGAAGGACCACCCCAGATACAAAGGGGCGAGATAAGGAGTAAAAAAATGGACTTAGAATTCACTTCTAGGTCCTTATTTAGGAGTTATCCTCAGGGTAGGGAAATATTTGGGGATAAAATAGCCTATATTGTGGATATCTATTATAATAATGTGGATAAAAGCGTACGGAATGTGGATAGAAAGTTCTGTAAGTACTAAATGTGGATAAACGATAAAAGAATGTTGATAAACTTGTGAATAACATTAAATTATTGTTGATAACCGCAACCATTATGTGGATATCTTCTTGGAATCTGTGAATATCCCCTTTTATAGAAGGAATGCCACCTTCCAGTCTTTTTACATGGGTTTTTGAGGTTTTTGAAATAAAATTTCAGAAAATCGTAAGAAATTTTAAAAAATGCATCTAATGAAATACTCCTTTATACCCAATTAATCAAGGAAAATAGGACTGTATAGGACATAAGTGGTATAGACGACCATACATACCCCATATATGATTAAAGTAGTTGCAAACGCTGCCATTTATCCTTACATAACAGGCGTTTACAATGGAATCAATCATAATTTAAGGGGGACTTATGAAAAAAAAAACGTTACTCATTTCTTCCATTTGCACTGTTTTTTTGGGAACCAGCACTGTTTTTGCCAACAATGACACAACGATTGTTCCAACGATTGAAAAACAAGAAAAAAGCAGTCCTTTCACATCAGAGAAACCTCACCCAGTTTTCACGTGGAATTCAACCGTGATCCCAGTTTCAAGCGTTCTTCATCCTAGTTCTGCAAAAGGTGCCGGCATGGTAACAGCACCGCTTCAGCAAATCGACCAGATCCTAAACCAAGCTATTTCAGAAAAAGTTATGCCCGGTGCAGTTGCCTTTGTGGCCAGGGGTGGAAAAATCGTTAAACACACGGCATACGGGAATTCTGCACAGTACACCGATGGCAAGTTTACCGAGATGGAAAATCCAATCCCGATGCAAGAGGATACCATTTTTGACCTTGCATCAATTAGTAAAATTTTCACAAGTACGGCGGTGATGATTCTTTTTGAAAAAGGATTATTTGAACTAGATGATCCGGTTGCCAAATATATTCCTGAATTTGCTGCAAACGGCAAACAGAACGTCACCATTCGTCAGCTATTAACACACACCTCCGGATTCGTCTCCTGGATTCCACTCTATACGAAAGGAAATTCACGTGACGAGAGATTGCAGTTGGTTTTTCAACAACCATTAAAAAATCCACCTGGCACTACCTATGAATATAGCGATTTAAACATGATTACCTTAGGTGGATTGGTTGAGCGGTTATCCGGCCAGCGCCAGGATGAATTTGTGAAAGAACATATTACGGGGCCTTTAGGGATGAAGGACACGATGTATAATCCGCCGGCCTCCTTGAAAAACCGGATTGCTGCGACGGAATATCAATCCACGCCAAACCGCGGCCTTGTCTGGGGTGAGGTTCACGATGAGAATGCCTGGTCACTTGATGGGGTGGCAGGTCATGCCGGTGTCTTTTCAACAGCCGAAGATCTTGCTAAGCTTGCGCATATTTTCATCAATGAAGGCAAGTATGCTGGAAAAAGTATCCTGAAGCCGGAAACGGTCAAACTATTACTAGAGAATCAAAATGCAGCTTACCCAGGTAATGACCACGGACTTGGCTGGGAGCTTGGGCAAGGCTGGTATATGGATGCCCTCTCCGAAGGAACTTATTCCTTTGGTCATACCGGTTATACGGGAACGTCGATTGTCGTCAGTCCGAACAATAAAACCGTGGCGATTCTACTGACAAACCGTGTCCATCCAAGCAGAACAACCGTGTCGACGAATCAAACTAGAAGATTGTTTGCAAGGCAGGTTGCGGACGCCATTCCTGTTTCGATACCTGGCAAAGGACCAGCTTGGTTTGCCGGTTATGGCGATAAGCTGAACCGCGTCATGGAGGCTAATCTTCATTTGCAGAAAGATGCAAAATTGACGTTTAGTACTTGGCATATGACCGAGTACCAATGGGACTTCGGCACCGTTGAAATTTTAAAAGATGGTGTGTGGCAAAAAACTGTTGAATTCACCGGTACAAGCAATGGCTGGGAGCAAAAAGAAGTAACGATTCCAAAAGAGGCGGAAAAGCTTCGGTTTATTTATAAAACAGACACAGCGAATAACGGTCGCGGCTGGTATATCTTGAATCCGAAACTTGATTTAATGCCGCTAACCTTTACACAGAACGACTGGCAGTTAAGAGACTATTAAAATAGAGGAGGAGAAACCATGCGAAAATTTTTCAAGCTGTTTATCACCTCATTTCTGGGATTTGCCCTTTTGTTAACGGGGATTCCACTTGCAGGGGCAACTGCAGCTTCAGGGATTAAGGATCTAGTAATTGATGTTAACGTTCCGCAAGTGACGAGAGAAGTGAAAGACAACACGATTCAGTTGAATGCACTAAGTGTGTATGAAGACGGCCACTTTAAGCTGGCTTCGGAGAATCTAACCTGGAAATCTTCGAATAAAAATGTTGCCGCTGTCAAAGATGGTGAGGTAACCCTATCAGGACACAATGGAAAAACGTTTATCTCTGTCAGTGATGGCAGCTTCACCGATCGAATTGCAATTCAATTTAAAGGAAATCAAGGTGAAATCCTTGTGGAAAAAGAAAAGGGATCACGCTATGACCTAATCGGCCAGGCAATCGATAAGATGAGCATGGAAGAAAAAGTCGGGCAAATGCTGATGCCGGACTTCCGAAACTGGAAGGGGAAAAATGTCACGGAAATGAACGATGAAATTGCTGAGCTTGTCAAAAAATATCATCTTGGCGGTGTCATCCTGTTCCGTGAAAACACGGTAACAGCTGCGCAAACAACGAAGCTCGTATCTGCTTATCAAGAGGCTGCGGAAAAGTATGGGCTCTTGATTTCCGTTGACCAAGAAGGCGGAATTGTTACACGTCTACAGTTCGGAACCGATTTTCCTGGAAACATGGCGCTTGGAGCCTCAAGGTCTGAAGAATTGGCCGAAAAGGTGGGCAAGGCGATTGGCGAAGAGCTTAACGCTGTTGGTATAAATATGAACTTTGGACCTGTTCTTGATGTTAATAATAATCCGGATAATCCGGTTATTGGGGTTCGATCGTTTGGCGAGGATCCTGAGCTTGTTGCCAAAATGGGTAATGCCTATATTAAAGGCCTTCATGAAACAGGAACGGCTGCAACGGCAAAGCATTTTCCTGGGCATGGTGATACCGCAACCGATTCGCATCTAGGACTGCCTGAGGTGCCACATGATATCGACCGTCTGAAAAAGGTGGAATTATACCCATTCCAGCAGGCGATGGATGCCGGTATTGATGCGGTAATGTCGGCACACGTTACTTTTCCAAAAATCGATAGCACAAAAGCCATTTCGAAAAAAGATGGCACGGAAATTGCTATTCCAGGCACCCTATCTCACAAAGTGCTAACGGGTCTTATGCGTGAAGAGATGGGCTTTAAGGGTGTGATTGTGACGGATGCCATGAACATGCAGGCGATCGCCGACCATTTTGGCCCGGTTGATGCAGCCGTTCGAGCTGTAAAAGCGGGAACGGATATTGTCTTAATGCCAGTAGGGCTTGAACCCGTAGCAAATGGGCTTTATGATGCCGTGAATTCCGGGGATATTTCAATGGAGAGAATCGATCAGTCCGTTGAGCGGATTTTAACGCTGAAATTAAATCGCGGGATCGTGAAGGCGGAAGTCGAAAAGAGCCTTGATGAAAAAATCGCCAATGCCGAAAAGGTTGCAAGATCAGCTGAACATTTACAAGTAGAAAAAGAAGCAGCGGCTAAGTCGATTACGCTTGTAAAAAATAGCGGTGTTCTGCCACTAAAAACTGGAGCGGACGAAAAAATCGTTGTCGTGGGTTCAAGCGCTTCGGTTATTACGGCTGAGGTCAAAAAGCACCATCCTAACGTAACCGTGATCGATACGGCAGCACCACTTTCAGCTGCCAATTTGGCTATCGCGAAAACAGCCAAATACATCATTGTTGGAACGAATACTTCTACAGTGAGCGGAAGATTGCCTTCTGCCAATTTAATGAAGCTAGCCAATCAATTGATTGAGCAAACGAATGCAGCGGTGATTGGTGTTGGGATTCGCAATCCATATGATATTATGGCCTATCCAAATGTAGATGCCTATCTGACACAGTATGGTACGAAGGATGTAAGCTTTGAGGCTGCAGTTAACACCATATTTGGCGTAAATAAGCCGACTGCCAAACTTCCGGTTACGATTTTCAACCAGGATGGCAGCGAATTATACGGGTTTGACCATGGTTTAGGGTTTTAATTTTTCAAAAATAGGGGGGAGTTCGATGAAAAAGAAATGGCTTACGAGTATTTTGGCGCTGCTGCTAGTTCTTTCGACCGTATCGGCGGCACTTGCTAAAAACGATAAAGATAAAGGAAAGAACAATGGGAAACTCCGTTTAGGTGTTGAGGTGCTATTAAAGGACCGCCTCGATTTAATTAAAGGGAAGCGGGTTGGCTTGATTACCAATCCGACTGGGGTTGATCAAGAGCTTACGAGTGTCGTAGATTTGCTGTATAAAAGTAAGGATGTACAGCTGACTGCCTTATACGGGCCGGAACATGGTGTCCGCGGCAGCGCTCCAGCTGGTTCATATGTGGAGTCCTATATCGATGAAAAAACAGGGGTGCCGGTATACAGTTTATATGGAGCAACAAAAAAGCCGACACCTGAAATGTTAAGCAATGTCGATGTACTGTTATTTGATATTCAAGACGTCGGGGCGCGTTTCTACACGTATATTTACACAATGGCGTTAGCGATGGAAGCGGCAAAAGAAAACAATATTCCTTTCGTCGTGCTCGACCGTCCGAACCCTATTAGCGGCGCGAAGGTAGAGGGACCAGTCCTCGAGGATAAGTACTCTTCCTTTGTTGGTGAATTTCCGATCCCTGTCCGCCATGGGATGACAGTTGGCGAATTGGCTAAGCTATTTAACAAGGAGTTCAACATCGGCGCCAATTTAACGGTTGTAAAGATGGAAGGCTGGAACCGCAGCATGTATTATGATGACGCTGATTTACCATTCGTCATGCCGTCACCGAACATGCCGACTCTAGATACAGCATTAGTTTATCCGGGTGCCTGCCTAATTGAAGGAACGAATGTTTCCGAAGGACGTGGGACAACAAGACCGTTTGAATTAATCGGTGCACCATTTATTAATAGTGATGATTTGGCTGCAAAGTTGAATTCGTTTAATTTACCGGGTGTGACATTCCGAGCTGCGTCGTTCATCCCGTCAACATCAAAATTTGTGAACAAGTTAAGCCATGGTGTGCAAATCCATGTTACAAACCGGAATGCCTACAAGCCATTTGAAACAGGACTTACCATTGTCAAAACCATCCATGACATGTATCCGAATGATTTTCAATTCCGGGCACCGGGCACTAACGGTATTTCTTTCTTCGACAACCTAGTCGGCAACGGCACCATCCGCGCTGGAATCGAAGCAGGCAAATCCATCGAAGAAATGAAAGCAGCCTGGCAGCCAGAACTAGACAAATTTATGGACGTCCGCGAAAAGTACCTATTATATTAATCCCGGCATTTAAAACCTGAGAGGCCTTCTATTTAGGAGGTCTCTTTACGTTTAAAAATATCCTCAGAATTCCGTCCGAAATAAGTACTTCGCGGAATAAATGGTAAAGTTGGCGGAATTCCGTCCTAGTTTGGCGGAATAAATTAGAAAGTTGGCGGAATAAACACGAAAACCCGCGGAATAAATGGTAAATTCCGCGGAAATCCATCTAAAACCCCTGGAATTAATGCTCGCCTCTTCATCCAACCGCATTTTTCCTCTATACATCCACCAATGGCACACTTGTAAAATATAAGATGACAATTGTCATCTAATTTTGGTGACATTACTTACTAAAATTCCCATCCTCGAAATCATACAATGAAATCAAGTAATACAGGAGGTGTTCGGAAGATGAATGAGATTTTAAGCTTATTGAACGTGACAAAGTCATTTCAACATAAAACAGCAGTTAACCAAGTATCTTTCACAATTGGAAAAGGGGAAGTAGTGGCGATTCTTGGCCCGAATGGGGCTGGGAAAACTACGACCATCTCGATGATCTTAGGACTGCTTAAACCAACTGCAGGCGAGGTCAAATTATTTAACCACCAGCCGCAGGAAAAACAAGTTCGTGAAAAGATCGGCACCATGCTCCAGGAAGTCAGCGTTATGCCGGGCCTAAAGGTTCGTGAGATTCTTGAACTCATTAGAAGCTATTATCCACACCCGCTCGCATTAACAGAACTTATCAACCTAACAGGCTTGACAGACCAGGACCTGAAAACACGGGCTGAAAAATTATCAGGCGGGCAAAAGCGCCGCTTAAGTTTTGCTCTTGCACTCGCGGGAAATCCGGAGCTGATTATTTTTGATGAACCAACCGTCGGCATGGATATTACCTCGAGAAATCGCTTCTGGCAAACCATCCATCACATGGCTGACCAAGGCAAAACGATCATTTTTTCAACCCATTATCTGCAGGAAGCCGATGATGCTGCAGACCGGATCTTACTTTTTAAAGACGGTGCGATTGTCGCTGACGGAACACCAGCGCAAATCAAAGCAAGAATTTCGAAACAGTCCGTTTCCTTTATCGTAGACCCAGAGATATCGCTAGAAAGTCTATATCTCCACAGTGAAATTGACGATATATACAGAAAAAACAACCGTGTCTACGTCCAGTCGAACAACACAGACCGAGTCTTAGAGCTACTTTTCCAAGAAAAAATCGGTGCCCGTGACATCCAAATTGAACGCGGCAAGCTAGAAGAAGCGTTCGAACAACTGACGAGCGGCACGAAGGAGGCCATATAAAATGAAAACATTTCAAATGCAGTGCAAAGTCGAAATCATCCGCATCCTAAGGAATCGCTATTTTGTGTTTTGGTCACTCGTCATGCCGATTCTCTTCTATTATATTTTTACAAATGTAGTGAATACAAATGCCCCGGACAAGGCGGAATGGCAGGCGCACTATCTCATGTCCATGACAGTATTCAGCGTGATGGGCTCGTCGATGATGACACTTGGCATCCGCATGGTGCAGGAGCGCTCCCAAGGCTGGTCGACATTTATTCGCGTCACACCGCTTTCCGACACCGTCTATTTTGCGGCACAAATGATTGGTCAAAGCGTGATCCACCTTCTTTCAATTATCATTATTTTTATCGCAGGGGCGATCATCAATGACGTTTCGCTTACCGCATTTGAATGGATCGCCAGTGGTTTATGGATCTTGCTCGGCTCGCTGCCATTCCTCGCGATCGGCACGTTAATCGGGATGATGAAAAAGGTGGAAACGGCAGCAGGCATCAGCAATGTGATTTATATGGTGCTTGCGGTCGCCGGCGGGCTGTGGATGCCTCTCGAGATTATGCCAAAAATGATGCAAAACATCGGAAAATGGCTGCCGTCCTATAATTTTGGCAACGGTGCTTGGGAGATTGTCCGCGGCAACATGCCAGATTGGAAAAATATGCTGATTTTAATCGCCTATTTGGCCTTATTCATGCTACTATCGAAGTATATTAGAAGAAAAACGGAAGCAGTGTGATGCGTTATGAAAAAGTCATTTAGCCTTTTCCCGCGCCAAATGGGCTTTTTCCCTTATATCTTTCTTGTTTATATCGGGTTCCCAGTTTTTTATTTAACAAAAGAGACAGGAGTCAAGCAGCTCATCGGCTATGGGATGGTGCTGCTTTTCTTGGTGACCTATCGTCAGCTTTATTTTTCAATGGGGAAAAGAAAATTCACCTACTGGCTTGCGGTGCAACTGGCGATCGTCTTTATTTTCAGTATGTTTTATCACTTAAACTACATGTTTTTAGGCTTTTTCCCGGCGAATTTCATCGGCTGGTATCAAGAAAAAAGAATGTTTAGACGTGGGCTATTGTGCTTAGTGGTTGTCGAAATTCTTCCGTTCATTGTCCATGTGATCCGAACAAAGACTTTTTTCACCCCGGCAGAGCTTATTTTCTTCGTTCCGTTCCTCATCATTATGCTGATGTCTCCGTTTGGCATCCGCTCGATGAATCGCCGGATGGAGCTAGAAAAAGAGCTTGTACGGGCAAATCAGAAAATTGAAGAACTGGTAAAGCGTGAGGAGCGGGTCCGAATTGCCCGTGATCTCCACGATACACTCGGGCATACACTTTCCCTCCTCACGTTAAAAAGCCAGCTAGTGCAGCGGTTGACGGCGGTCGACCCCGAACGAGCACGGCTAGAGGCGAAAGAAATGGAGGTCACTTCCCGTGCCGCACTCAAGCAGGTTCGCGAGCTTGTAACGGATATGCGGGCAGCCACGATAACGGAAGAGCTTCTGCAAGTACAGCAACTATTACGCGCTGCAGGAATTACCTATCAGTACGATGGGGATGTTGATTTTTCCGGTATTTCCCCTTTCAAGCAAAATATCATTGGCATGTGTGTGCGTGAGGCGGCGACCAATGTCGTGAAACATAGCCGCGCCACCCATTGCTCGATTTCCATCAAGCTTTTATCTGAAAAAATGAACATAGTTGTCCGCGATGATGGGATGGGTATAAGGAATAATCACGCTTTTGGAAATGGTTTACGGGGGATGGAAGAGAGGCTGGCACTCGTTGACGGTGTAATCAAGCTGTCAAACCATAACGGTGCCGTTTTGGAAATCAATGTACCAGTTATAAGAAAAGCGGAAGCACCTGCATAGTGCTGGAGCAGTAAAGGAAGCTTTATTTTTAAAAAAGAGGGGGCGGCAGGATGATTCGTTTGTTTATCGCAGAAGACCAGCGAATGTTATTAGGGGCACTCGGCTCTCTGCTAGATTTAGAGAATGATATGAAGGTGATCGGCCAAGCGTTGAACGGGGAGGAGGCACTCGCCTCGATCCTTGATCTTGAGCCGGATGTCTGCTTGATGGATATTGAGATGCCCATTTTAAATGGACTCGAGGTGGCAGACGAACTGGCAAAGCGTTCATCACCCAGCAAGGTTATTATATTAACGACCTTTGCACGCCCTGGATATTTTGAGCGGGCGGTAAAAATCGGCGTCCACGGCTACCTGCTGAAGGATGGGGAAATTGATGAGCTCGCCGAGACCATTCGCAAGGTGATGGCAGGAAAACGGGTGTTCAGTCCGGAGTTGACGTTTGACGTGATTCGTGAGGAAAATCCGTTGACCCCAAAAGAGCAAGAGATTTTAAGATTAGCAGCTTTAGGAAAAACAACAAAAGAAATCACATCCGAGCTCTACCTATCATCCGGCACTGTCCGCAACTACATCTCCGAAATTATCCACAAGTTAGATGCCAAAAACCGAACCGAAGCCGCCAGCATCGCCGAGAAAAAAGGCTGGCTCTAGCGGTGAAGAGGTGCCTTTTATATAGGTACCTTTTTTATTGCGCCAGGCCGGCCATTTTTCGTCTCAAACGCTCACAAATAATTCGCTCATTCATTACCTCACGCTCTCACGTGGACAATTCCCCATTTATTGCCCATTTCTGTTGGACATTCTTCCATAAACAACGTTACCGAATAATTTAATACAAGCGATGTCATTAAGATATAAGGGTACTTCAACTAATCCCAATCTCAATCGGTAGTGAAGGGGGAAAAAAACATTCGTGAACATATTAATCGTTGGAACAGGATATGTCGGAACGACGACAGGTCTTATTTTTTCCGAAATGGGTCACCAGGTAACAGGGTTAGACCTCGATAAGAATAAAATAAAAGCATTAAAAGCCGGTCGATTACATTTCTATGAGCCCGGACTTGAAGATTTATTAAGCAAACATGTTACAGCCGAAACGATTAAATTTACCAAGAAAGCAAAAAAAGCCATCAAAGAGAATGACGTGATATTTATTTGCGTCGGAACGCCGAAGGGTACGGACGGCAGTGCCGACCTTACCTATGTAAAAAATGTCGCCGAGTCCATCGGCAAATATATGAACCACTATAAAGTCATTGTCACCAAAAGCACGGTGCCTGTTGGGACGGCTGATTTAGTGACGAAATGGATCACGGAAAGCCAAGAGGATCCGATTCCCTTTGATGTCGTCTCCAATCCCGAGTTCTTAAGGGAAGGTTCCGCGCTTCAGGACGCCCTCAATCCTGATCGAATTGTCATTGGGACAACCGGTGAAAAAGCGAGAGCAATCATGAAGGAACTATACAAAGACTTCAACTGCCCGATCGTTGAAACCAACCCGAAAGCCTCCGAAATGATCAAGTATGCAGCAAATTCCTTCCTCGCAATGAAAATTTCCTATATTAACGAATTGGCCCGGGTTTGTGATGTGCTGAAGATCAATGTAAATGAAGTTTCAAGAGGAATGGGGCTCGACCACCGAATTGGTCCGCATTTCCTTCATGCGGGATTGGGCTATGGCGGTTCCTGCTTTCCCAAGGATGTGAATGCGCTAATCCAAATCGCCAAGGAAAATGAAACGGCACTGACTATTTTAGAAAAAGTCGTACAGGTGAATGAAGCACTGCCGTTAACCCTTATTGAAAAATTAAAGCAAGCCCTCGGGGGTGATTTGAATAATAAGACAATCGCCATTCTCGGGTTAGCGTTTAAAGCGAATACGGACGATACACGGGAATCGCCAAGTCTTATTTTGATTGATAGATTAAAAGCCGAACAAGCAAAGGTAAAGGTACACGATCCGATTGTAAAAATAGATGGGCCCCCAGAACAATTTCCTTCGATTGAAGAAACGGTTGCCGGTGCAGATGCACTCATTATTTGTACAGACTGGGAAGTGTATAAACATCTTGATTGGGCAAGTCTGAAGCCGCTAATGGGTCAACCAAATATTTTTGATGGAAGAAACATGCTTGATAAGGAATTAGTGGAGGGTTTAGGATTTCATTATGTAGGGGTCGCCAATCATTAGAAATCACATACGAGGAGGATACAATGTCAAAATGACAGCCTTGATCCTCTTTTTCTTTGTTTTATGGACTACATAATTGGAAAATACGTGGAGGACCCTGCCCACAGCGGGTGGCGTTGCTAGTTTATAGGCAGCAATAAGTATTGACACAAAATCATATTCTTGATACATTTAACTGACGAACGTTCGGAAGGATGGTTATATGACTTCAAAACGAATAAAGGAAGTTGCACTCAATCATTTCACGATAAATGGATATGAAGGGACATCAATGGCACAAATTGCAGATGATGTAGGGATAAAAAAACAATCCATCTATACTCATTTCAAAGGAAAAGATGAACTTTTTCTTCAGGTATGCCTTGATGTGTTTGCGGATGAATTACATTTTGTGATCAATTTTATAGAAAGTAACGCTACTCGGCCGATAGAGGAATTCTTATTTGGTTTTCTTTCACATTATAAAGAGCGATATGAGAAGAACGACCATACAAAATTTTGGCTTCGAATCTCGTTTTTTCCGCCAACACATCTCTATGAACAGATCATGAAAACTGTTTATGAATATTTGGATCAGTTAGAAGAGCTTTTAATTCCGGTGATGGAAAAAGCCATGGAAGATGGAAAAGTCAGCTCCACCATTGATGCTAAGCGAGCTGTTGCTGCATTCTTGGGAGTGTTAGATGGAATATTCGTTGAAATGTTATACGGTGGTCCTGAGCGAGTACTAAAACGATTAGATGCTTCATGGTATCTATATTGGCGGGGATTGTCGAAAGAGTCGCTGTTTTAATGGAGGGAATTGGAATGAATCGAAATTGGGTACTTGTCATCATTGCGGGTATTATTGAAATTCTGTGGGTAATGGGGTTGAAGTATTCTAGTAGCTGGATCACGTGGGCTGGGACTCTTTTCCTTATTTATTTATCATTTGTTGTGTTGATTCAAGCTACGAAAAAGGTTCCGGTAGCTACAGCTTATGCAGTCTTTACGGGAATTGGGACAGCCGGTACAGTTCTGACGGAGATGATTGTTTTCGATGAACCTTTTAGTTGGACGAAAATCTTCTTTATTCTTCTACTTTTAGCTGGTGTAGTAGGATTAAAACTTGTCACGTCAGAATCAGGCGAGAAAGAAGGTGCAGCATAATGGCTTGGATTTACCTTATTTTAGCTGGCGGTTTTGAAGTGGTTGGGGTGACAGGTATGAACAAGGTTGTTAAATACAAAAACGTACAGTCATACTTGATCTTGTTTATTGGATTTATCTTAAGTTTTAGCTTTCTCGGGCAAGCAATGAAAACCCTCCCGATGGGGCTTTCATATGCAGTTTGGACAGGAATTGGCACGATCGGAGGAACAATCGTAGGAATGTTGTTTTACGGAGAATCGAAAGATTGGAAACGGATTTTATTTATCGCGATGATTCTAGCAGCAGTAATGGGTTTGAAATTAACTTCATAATTAGAAAAAGAAAGGACATTACTTATTTTAATAGAGTTTTGTGTAATGTCCTTATGTTTTTTTATAAAACTTTTAAAAAGGCATTGACCAATCTATTAATATACTGTAATATATGAAAAGTCGTCAGCAAGACGATAAGCAGTTAAAAAAGTTGTTGACAATAACAACTTGAAATGATATATTAATAAAGTTGCTTCTGAACGAAGTGACGAACTTGCTCTTTG